>URER01000006.1 GCA_900547005.1 uncultured Prevotella sp. | reverse complement strand
AATCCGCACAACGGACTCACGTTCTGTGCCGGGTCGCTGTCGGCCGGAGCGCATAACAACATCACGGAGCTGGCACGCAAGTATGCTTCGCGCACATGGTTCGTTCACCTTCGCTCGTGCCATATATTCCCCAACGGCGACTTCACCGAGGCTTCGCATCTTGGCGGACGTGCCGACGTGATTGAGTTGGCGCGCATCTTCGAGAAGACAAACCCGAATCTGCCTATGCGTGTGGACCACGGCATGACGATGCTGGGCGACGGTGAGCGCGGATATAACGCCGGTTACTCGTTCCTCGGACGTATGTTCGCTATGGGGCAGGTGCAGGGAATCCTCGCCACGGTCGACCGTGAGTTGGGCATCGAGTATAAGCAACCGGGCTTTTTCGAGTAAGAGGTACGTGCGGCGACATCGTGTCGGCCGCTGAAAAAGGCTCATCCGATAAATACAGGGGGCAACCTATTTCGGTCGGACAGTATAGTACTATGGCGCAATACTCGAGTATTTTTGGCACAGTACTCGAGTATTTTGGGCGCAGTACTCAAGTAATTCCGGCCTGATTACTCAAGTATTTTGGCTTCAGTACCGGAGTAATCCGGCCTTAAATACTCTGAAGTAAATCTGTATTAAGACAGTATGGCGTAAAGTGTGTGCAAAGGGTGACATAATATCTAATAAAAGACTTCCCCTATATTTATCGGGTGAGTTGCTGAAAAACGGGTGAACAGGATAGACGTTGAAATTCTGTTCACTCATATATAAGGAATAATATATATAATAAGGTATAAGGAAAATGACTAATCTATTTGATATAAAAGATAACGTGACCGTCATAACGGGCGGTACAGGTGTGCTTGGACGCACCATTGCGAAGTATCTTGCGCTGAATGGCGCGAAGGTGATAATACTCGGTCGCAAGGAAGAGGTGGGCAACGCGATTGCTGACGAGATAAAGGCCGAAGGCGGCGAGTGCGAGTTTATGAAGACCGACGTGATGGATAAGGAGACGGTTCAGAAGAACTGCGACGACATTCTTGCCAAGTACGGACGCATAGACACTCTGCTCAACGCTGCCGGAGGCAATATGCCGGGAGCTACAATCGGTCCCGATAAGAATGTGTTCGACCTCAGTCCGGAGGCTTTCTCACAGGTGCTCAACCTCAATCTCGTGGGTACGGTTATACCGACTCAGGTTTTCCTAAAGCCAATGGTGGCTCAGGGTAAGGGCAACGTGATAAACTTCTCGTCGATGTCGGCGTTCCGTCCGCTCACCCGCGTGTGTGGCTATTCGGCAGCAAAGGCAGGAATCAGCAATTTCACGGCCTATATGGCTACGGAATGTGCGCGGAAGTTCGGCGAGGGAATACGCGTGAACGCCATCGCTCCGGGCTTCTTCATCACCGAGCAGAACCGTTCTTTGCTCACCAATCCCGATGGTACATACACCGAGCGTGGTCAGGATGTAATCCGTCAGACACCGTTCGGTCGCATGGGCGACCCCGAGGAGTTGTGCGGAACAATCCATTATCTGATGTCGGACGCGTCTAAGTTCGTTACCGGTACGGTCGCAATCGTTGACGGCGGCTTCAATGTGTTGGCAATGTAATTAAAGGATGATGAGGATGTGCAGGATGGTGGGGATAATGCTGATGCTGTTTCTCGTGGCGTTGGTCCCGTATCAGACAAAGGCGGAGACTTGGCCCGACGGTACGCCGATAGACCGTTGGTTTGCCGATACGGCAAAAGTTGATGTCAGTTCATTGGGAAAGAAGTTCGTAATTACCGACTATGGGGTGCGAAACGACAGTACGGTGATACAGACGGAAGCCATTCAGCGTGTTATCGACATTGCGGCACGGCAGGGCGGAGGCGTCATTGTCGTGCCGGAAGGTACGTTCCTCAGCGGCTCGCTGTTCTTTCGGCAGGGCACACATCTTCATCTCATGCGCGGAGCAGTGCTCAAAGGCTCAGACAGAATAAAGCATTTCCCCGTCAAGACCACGAGAATGGAGGGGCAGACGCTTGATTATTTCTGCGCACTTATAAACGTTGACGGCGTTGACGGCTTTACCATTACAGGCAAAGGAACCATCAATGGCAACGGCCATGCATATTGGGAAGAGTTCTGGATACGCCGTCGTTACAATCCTGACTGTACCAATCTGGAGGCAATGCGGCCCCGGTTGGTTTATATTTCAAACTCGCGTAACGTCACGGTGCAGGATGTCCGCCTCGTAAACAGTCCGTTCTGGACCAATCATCTGTACCGTTGCGACCACGTCCGCTATATAAACTGTTACATATACGCACCTACCGAGAATGTGTATCAGGCCGAACCGCAACGTGGCGCACCGAGTAGTGATGCCATAGACCTTGATGTTTGTCACGACATACTGATATATGGCTGCTATATGCACGTGAGTGATGACGCCGTTGTACTGAAAGGTGGAAAGGGAACGTGGGCAGACAAGAACCCGGATAACGGACATAACGCTAATATCTTGATTGAGAAATGCCGCTATGGCAGGGTGTATGGCTGCCTGACGATAGGCTCGGAGTCTTTATACGACCGTAATATTGTCTTGCGAAACTGCCACTCCGATGAGGCCGACCGTGTGCTGTGGCTGAAGATGCGCCCCGACACGCCGCAGCATTATGAGTACGTTTCCGTTGACGGAATGACCGGAAAGTGCGGCAGTTTCTTAGTGGTACGCCCGTGGACACAGTTCTTCAAGGCCGAAGAAAGGCCGGATATGCCCTTGTCGCAGTGCAATAACATCGTCATGCGTAATGTGAATATGGATTGCCGGCGCTTCTTTGATGTCGGCGCGAGCGACAAATACGCCCTTCGTAACTTCACGTTTGAGAATGTAAACGTCTGTGACGGCGACGGCAGATTCGACAAATCGCTGATTGACGGTGTTACAGTGAAGAACGTTGTGGTCAACGGTGCAAGGGTAAAATGAGATAGGCGTGCTGTTATTTGAACCCTATTATAAATATGTGGCGGTTGCTTTCAAACTTGTATTCTATTTTCCATCCGTGATAATCGCATATTGCTTTCACGATGGAGAGGCCGAGACCGTTGCCGCTGTTCATGGAAATGTCTTTATGAAAGCGGCGGAACACATCCGTCTTTGACAGCGCGCCACCGTGAGCAGTGTTGCTTATCGTCAGTCCGTTGTCGCTTATTGTCAGTATTATTTCGCCGCCGTTTTCACCTCCCGTGTGGCGTATCGCGTTCACGACGAGGTTGTTCAGCAGACTTTCCAATAGGGTTTTGTTTGCACGAAGTGTCGTCTTCTTGCTGCGTTCGTTGCGTAGTGAGATTGAAGCATTGCCCTGAAGAGTCCTGTATGACGGCAGAAGGTCGTTGGTGAAGCGCAACAAATCCACTTCCTCGTATTCGGAATACTGCGTGTTGTCAATCTTGGCGAGCAGCAAAAGACTCCTGTTCAGATGCCCCATGCGCGTGTTCTGATTGTATATGTCGGCCACGAGTTGCATCTGTCTTTCGTTCAAATCCTCCTGCATGAGCAAGTCCAGCTTGATGCGTGTTATGGCAAGAGGCGTCTGTAACTCATGCGATGCGTTCTCGGTAAACTCTTTTTGAATCCTGAAAGTCTCCTTGTCCTTTGTCATCAGCTTCTCAATCGAGTGGTTAAGGCGGTTGAATTCGCGGATGTTTGTTTTGGGAAAGGAAGGGAGATCGCCTTGCGCGAGGTTGAACTGCTCTGCTATCTGAAGCGTCTTATTGAACGGTTGCCACAGTTTTTTGGTGATGAATCGGAGCGTGATGAACAGCGACAGACTGATAACGAAGAATATAAGAATGAACTGTAGCATCATTCCCGCCATGATATCGCGTTCCAAATCGAGTGGCGGAATGCCGTTCCCGTTCTCCACAGATTCGATAATGTCGATCATGTCCTCGGCATAAAAGAGTTTCGTAAGCATATAAAACAATGGGGCGGTCAGTAGGAAAATGACTGCAAGACAAATGAGGAATTGCATCAATGTCCTTGATAACAGGCTCTTGGCCTTCATGTTTATTCTGCTTTTCATGTTTATTCTATTGTCCATTTGTAACCGGTTCCGTAATAAGTCTTTATGCAATTAGTGATACCGACCTTGCTTAACTTCGCTTTAAGGTTCTTGATGTGAGCATATACGAAGTTGAAATCATCCATCATATCGGCCATTTCGCCGCTTAAATGTTCGGCGAGCGCACTCTTAGACACCACCCGCTGCCTGTTCTCAATAAGGAACAGCAGCAGTTCATACTCTGTTTTCGTGAGGTCTAACATCGTGTCACCGACGTTAACCTTCTTGCAAAGCAGGTCGATAGACATCTTCCCGTTCGTCAGGATGTTTGTCGCTGTGAAGTTCTTGCGGCGCAGCAAGGCGAAGATACGCATACTCAGCTCCGGCAAATGAAACGGTTTGGCGATGTAGTCGTCCGCTCCAATCTTCAGTCCTTCGACCTTGTCGTTCAGCGAATCCTTTGCCGACACGATTATGACGCCTGTTTTCGGAGTCCTCTGCTTTATCCGCCGCAGTATGTCCAAGCCGCTGCCGCCCGGAAGCATCAGGTCGAGCAGTATGCAGTCGTATTCATACACCCCCACCTTCATCATTGCGTCGTTGAAGGTGAAAGCCTGTTCGCACAGATAATTCTCGTTGCTGAGATAGCTCACTATACCGTCGGAGAGCTGCTGTTCGTCTTCTATAATGAGTAGTTTCATTGTTTGTCGCTTTTGTTTGGACTATGCAAATATAAATGAAAATTGTGGGAATCTCACACCTACAGGATAAAGAAAATGCTTTTTCCTTAGATGAAATCCCTCTCAAGAGGGAATAATCGACTTGCGAAAGAGTTCCACACGCGATGCCTTTCCCCCTTTAATTAATTAGAAAGGAGCCTGCGAATAGAAGCCCTTGTACCATTCATAGAATCTCCTTATGCCTTCTTCCACAGACACGGACGGCCGATATCCTAAGTCATGTTGTAGTCGCGACGTGTCTGCGCAAGTGCGATATACGTCTCCCGGTTGCATTTCTTCCATCTTGAGAATAGCCTTACAGCCTGTCGTTTGCTCTATTGTGCGTATGAAATCCATCAGTCGCACGGGATCGGAATGCCCGATGTTATATACCGTGTGCGGCACTTTGGCCGTGGAAGGATGCTCAAGCAGGCGCATCAGTCCCTCCACGATGTCGTCGATATAGGTGAAGTCGCGCTCCATCTCGCCGTGGTTGAACACACGGATGGGCTTGCCCTCAAGCACGGAACGCAGGAAAAGGAACGGTGCCATATCCGGACGGCCCCACGGCCCGTACACCGTGAAGAAGCGGACGCCCGTCGCCGGGATGCCGTAGAGGTGGCTGTAGGAGTGCGCCATCAGTTCGTCGCTCTTCTTCGTGGCTGCGTAGAGGCTCACGGGACTGTCGGTTTTGTCGCCTTCGGTGTATGGAACGTGGTCGCTCATGCCGTAGATGCTGCTCGAACTGGCGTATATCAGGTGGCGAACGGGATGCCGGCGGCAGTTCTCCAGTATGTTTAGGAAGCCCAAGATGTTGCTTTCCACGTAGGCAAACGGGTTCTCTATGCTGTAGCGCACGCCTGCCTGTCCGGCGAGGTTGATTACTATGTCGAACTGTTCCGATGCGAACAACTCGTTCATACGGATGCGGTCGGTGAGGTCTGTCTTAGTGAATCGGTAGCCGTTTGCGGTCATACTCTGCACCATGACGTTCTCCCTGATGGCTGTCTGCGCTATTCCCGTATCGGCAAGGCGCGCGTATTTCAGTCCCGTATCATAGTAGGAATTGAGATTATCCAGCCCCACGACCTCATGGTTGCGTTCCAGCAATGCCTTTACTGTTGCCGAACCGATGAATCCGGCGGCTCCTGTTACTAAAATCTTCATACCTTATTTCTTCTCGTTTTTAATCAAAATCAGATTCCTTATGTATGCTATTATGCCGAAAGACTGCCCTACAATGAGCACGGCATCAAGGCGGATGAGCCCGTAGGTGACTATGGTGAGCGACCCGATGAGGCTTATAGCCCAGAAACCGGCAGGCAATCGCGACTTCCCTTCCCTGCGGGAGTAGAGCCATTGGTAGACAAAGCGGAGCGTGAAGAGCACCTGTCCGGCCGAGCCGAAGAGCAGAAGCCACAGCGGAACGGCTTCGTTGTGGAGGAAACGGGCGGTGAACGCTTCCGCATTTCCGGCCACAAAGCAGATTGCGGCTATCGGAGTGAGCATCAGAACGAGGCGCAGTAGTGTCGGAATTTTTCTCCAAATGCCTTTGATGTTGAGGTTCCACAGGTAGATGTAATAGGAAATGAACTGTCCCAAAACGATGGAAAAGTCATCGCGCAACCATCCGTATAGGCACAAAAGATAGGCACCTGCGAGGCTCAGTATCCAAAAAAGAGATGGCGAAAGCACGCACCTTGCCCGCTCAGACAGAATCCATTGCACGAGGATTCGCGCGGAGAAGAAGCCTTGAGCGAGGAATCCGATGGCGAGAATGAATGCTGGATTCTCCATGCCGTCCTATGGTTTCATCAGGTTATCTTTTGCAATGCTGTAGTTGATGTACCGCTTTTTCATCCATCTGTAGGCAAAACAGTCGATAAACGGCGCAACGAGCCGGTTCCAAAGATGGTATTTCGATACTCCTGCCGTGCGTGGGAAGTGGTGCACCGGCACCTGTTTTATGCGTCCGTTTTGCAGCAATATCAGCGCGGGCAGGAAGCGGTGCATCCCCGTGAAGAACGGAATGCGCTTGGCATAGTCCGTGTGCATTACCTTGAGAGGGCACCCCGTGTCCTGCACACCGTCGTGCGTCATCATCCGGCGGAAGCCGTTAGCAATCCTCGACTGCATCTTCTTGAATCCCGTGTCCTTGCGGTTGGCGCGTATTCCCATAACCAACTCGTAGTTTTCTATGTACTCCAGCAACAGGTTGAAGTCCTCTGGAGACGTTTGCAGGTCAGCGTCCATGTAGCCAACGTATGGCGATTCCGTTGCGTCGATGCCGGCTTTCAGCGCAGCACTCAGTCCTCCGTTGCGTTCCAAAGAGAGAAAAAAGAACGCAGTGTGGCGGCGGCAGATGTCCGTTATGCGTTGCAGGCTGCTGTCGCCGGAGCCGTCATCGACGAACAGAACGCACGATGTTCGCTTTGCATCGGGCAGGAACACGCTCAGACGCTCCTCCAATGAGGTGATATTATCTTCCTCGTTGTAGACGGGAACGATGATTGTCAGTTCGTATTTGCTTGTCTTATTCATATCATTATAGTTTTCTTCGGTTATATAATTTATTCATTCTACTCTTTTTCGGCATTGCCGTTATTGTGCCTTTCCCTGAATACCACGATGGCATACTTCCCCGTTGTGTGCGTTTCCTGCTTTTGAAAGAGTTTCAGATTATTCTTTTTTGTCAGCAATAGAAACGGTTTGCCGTCGTAAACTGGTGGTGTGGCGGTTTGAACGACATCCACGGCGTGGCCCATATAGATATCCATATTCTCAGAACGGGGAAGATTCCACGTGCGAATCTCTTTGATTTTATATTCTTTGGAAAGCTCTTGCGAATCCCGGAAGAGTGTTCCGTAGCCTGTATAGGCATTGAGCTTGGGCCATATCCAGCCGCCGACAAACAGGGCAATAAGCATTCCTGCACCGAGATGCTTTATCACTTGAGCATTGTCTGCCTGCCTTTTTATACGGTATCGTCCGTATTCCGGAGCATTCGCCTCCTGTTTCATATATAATAGATATAGGGAGTAAGCTCCGGTCAATGTCAATATAGTGGCAACGGCATACGGCAGTCCTTCGTTCAGATAGGGCATATCTTCCTGTCGCGCCAGAGTTACAATGGCAGGGAGGGCTAACGAGAATCCGACGGAGGGTATGGTGAGGGCCATGCGCATCCAGATGTTGTCGTGAAAGCGTGAAAGCGACATTGCGGCGGCATAGATCAGGAACGGCAAAGAGGGCAGCATATAGATTTCTAACTTTGAGCTTATGCAGGAAAGAAGTACGAACGACGTTATGCCTATGCAGAGAAAGAAGCATTGAAGGTCGGTGCGCACGAACTTCGAGGATAGCGATGCCACAATAACTCCCACGATAAGCAAAGACCACGGAGCAAGACAGTACCAGATGCTGAGGCCATAATAGTAGAAAGGCTCAGCGTGATGGAACGAGTTGACGGCGCGTCCTGCGGTCTGTTGAAATAGCAAATCGTAGAGATAACCGCTGCCGCCTTCGGCATAAACGGCTGTAAACCACAGCGAACAGCATACCAGCAGCACGCCCAGCGTGCGCCATCCCCAGTAGCGGAGTATCTCTTTCGCGCGTTTTCTTAGTATAAGGAATACGACAGTCGATGCGAACGGCACAAGCAAACCTATCGGTCCTTTGGTGAATACGGCGAGGAATATCCACAGGGGGAACAGCCATCGCTCTCTGCCGGCCTTGTCCTCTCTTGTCATTATCCTCCAAAACGAACGCAGGGAGAGGACTATGAACATACACATCAGCATATCCATACGCAGTATGAACGCTGCTCCGAAAAACAGTCCGCAGGTCAGCAGCATTATGCGGGCAAGCGAACGGCTCTCCCAATCGGTCTCCGCCACAGTCCATTTGTCCATAATCCGGACGACAGACAGTGCCGGTAGCAGCGAAAACAGCGAGAGAAGCCACACCTTATGGCAGCCCATAATCCACCTGAAAAGCATGATAATCCAGAAATAGAGTGGTGGCTTGTCGGCGTAAGGAACGCCGTGGTTGGTGAAGGCGAAGAACGTATGATTACGCAGGGCTTCATCGGCGATGCTAAGATAGCGCAGTTCGTTTGCCGGAGTGGGGTCGTGCAACAGCAACGTAGGCAGGAATGCAGCGCATACACTTATATATAATAGGTATTTCTCTTTGCCTTGTCTCATTTCTTTTATCGTTTTGTTTGTTAATCCTTTTACTTTCTCACTTGGATTACCTTATCGTTTTATGTTAATCCTTTTATCTTTTTCTTGAATACGATGCAAAGATACTGTGCCTTTTTGTAGGAATTTTGAATATGGGATTGTGCGAAATAAAAAA
Source organism: uncultured Prevotella sp. (assembly GCA_900547005.1). Taxonomy (GTDB): domain Bacteria; phylum Bacteroidota; class Bacteroidia; order Bacteroidales; family Bacteroidaceae; genus Prevotella. The sequence continues at coordinate 58,334 of URER01000006.1, read as the reverse complement.
ATATTAATTGTTTTAGGCGTCTTTCTATGGTCTGCTTTATTGGCGAAAGCCTGCGAAATGCAGTGCATTCTGTTGATAATAGAGTGTTAATATAATAATGAGATAAAAAAAGAAAGCAAGTACAAAGACCGTTTCAGTGTCTTTGTACTTGCTTTCTTTATGTGGTAGCGTACTCTACGCTATGATTTCACACGCTGATTGATATTATTTTGTGGCGAGTTCTATAACCTTGTCAACGGCAGCATTGATACCGTCGAGGTTCTTGCCGCCTGCGGAAGCATAGTGTGGCTGGCCGCCTCCTCCGCCCTGGATGAGCTTGGCCGCCTCGCGGATGATGGTTCCGGCATTCAGTCCGTGATCTTTCACCATATCATCGCTGAGCATAACGCTGAGCAACGGCTTGTCGTTGGCTGTTGAGCCGACGGCGCATACGAGGTTCTCGGGTATCGCCTCACGTATCTTGAACACCAAGTCTTTTGCGGCATTTGCCTGTATCGGCAGTATGGCTTTCACCACCTTGATGCCGTTGATTGTCTCGGCACGCTCCACAAGCATATTCTTCGTGCGCTCGACAGCTTCGTTGCGGAACTTCTCCATATCCTTCTTCATCGCGTCGTGTTCCTCAATATACTTGCTGATGACACCGCGCAGGTCTTTCGCATTGTTGAAGAGGTCTTTCACATCCCTCAGTGTATCTTCGATAACGTAGAACGCCTCCTCGCAGTTCGCGCCGGTAATGGCCTCGATACGGCGCACGCCGGCAGCCACACTCGACTCGCTCACAATCTTGAGCATACCGATTCTACCCGTTGACTTGGCGTGGATACCGCCGCACAACTCGCATGACGGTCCGAAGCGGACAACGCGGACGGTGTCACCGTACTTCTCGCCGAAGAGGGCAATGGCTCCGAGTTCCTTTGCTTCCTCTATCGGAGTGTCGCGGCGTTCGTCGAGCGGAATATCCTCGCGAATCAACTGATTTACCAAACGGGATACCTTGCGCAGCTCCTCGTCGGTAACTTTCTGGAAGTGGGAGAAATCGAAACGCAGCGAATCAGGGCTTACGTAAGAACCTTTCTGCTCTACGTGGTCGCCGAGAACCTGCTTCAGCGCGTAGTCAAGCAGGTGGGTTGCGGTGTGGTTTGCGGCACTTGCGTTGCGCTTGTCGGTGTCCACACACGCCATGAAATCGGCCGCCATATTCTCCGGCAACTTCTTTACGATGTGTATGCTCTGCCCGTTCTCGCGCTTGGTATCGATGATTTCCACGGTCTCGTTTTCGCTCACGAGTACTCCGCGGTCGCCTACCTGACCACCCATCTCACCGTAGAACGGCGTGTGGTCGAGCACTAACTCATAGAATGTGTTCTTCTTCTGAGTCACCTTGCGGTAGCGCAGGATATGGCATTCATATTCAGTATAGTCGTAACCTACGAACTCCTGTTCGCCTTCTGCCAGCTCAATCCAGTCTCCGTTCTCTACGGCTGCGGCGTTGCGTGCGCGCTCTTTCTGTTTCTGCATCTCTGCGTCGAACTGCTTTTCGTCCACGGTGAAGCCGTTTTCGCGGCATATCAGTTCCGTGAGGTCGAGCGGGAAGCCGTATGTATCGAACAGCCTGAACGCCTGAGTGCCGTCCAGTTCGGTCTTTCCTTCGGCTTTCAGCGCATCCATTGCGTTGCTCAGCAGGTTTATTCCCTTCTCCAATGTGCGCAGGAACGAGTCCTCTTCCTCTTTCATCACACGTCCGATGAGTTCCTTCTGTGCCGGAAGTTCCGGGAAAGCCTCGCCCATCTCCTCGATGAGTACGGGCAGCAGACGGAACATGAACGCCTCTTTCTGATTGAGGAATGTATATGCGTAGCGCACGGCACGGCGCAAGATGCGGCGAATAACGTATCCGGCCTTTGCGTTGCTTGGCAACTGTCCGTCGGCGATAGAGAACGCAACGGCGCGCAGGTGGTCGGCAATCACGCGCATGGCGATGTCGGTCTCTTCTTTTTCGCCGTACTTCAGTCCTGTAAGACTTTCCATCTCGTGGATTATCGGTTGGAAAACGTCGGTGTCATAGTTTGAGTGCTTGCCCTGAAGCGCGCGCACAAGACGCTCGAATCCCATACCGGTGTCGATGACGTTCATCGACAATTTCTCCAGCGAACCGTCGGCCTTGCGGTTGAACTGCATGAAGACGAGGTTCCAAATCTCGATTACCTGCGGGTCGTCCTTGTTCACAAGCTCGCGTCCCGGCACCTTTGCCTTCTCCTCGGGAGTGCGCGAATCAAGGTGAATCTCCGAGCAAGGACCGCATGGTCCCGTGTCGCCCATCTCCCAGAAGTTGTCGTGCTTGTTTCCGTTTATTATGTGGTCTGCCGGCACGTGCTTAGCCCAGTAGCCGGCAGCCTCGTCGTCTCGTTCCAGTCCCTCGCTTGCATCGCCTTCAAAGACGGTCACGTAGAGGTCCTTTGGGTCAAGATGCAGCACATCCACCAGATACTCCCAAGCCATGTCGATGGCCCCTTCTTTGAAGTAATCGCCAAAGCTCCAGTTGCCAAGCATCTCGAACATGGTGTGGTGATACGTGTCGTGTCCCACTTCTTCAAGGTCGTTATGCTTACCGCTCACACGCAGACACTTCTGAGTATCGGCGCGACGGCGCGGTTCCGGCTGTTTTGTTCCGAGGATAATATCCTTCCACTGGTTCATGCCGGCATTGGTGAACATCAGCGTCGGATCATCTTTTATGACCATAGGAGCCGATGGCACAATGACGTGTCCTTTGGATTCAAAGAATTTTTTATACGAATTTCGTATCTCTTTAGCTGTCATCATGTTATTTATGTTTTATTCTTAAAATCTTATCAAAAAGTGTTGCAAAGATACCAAGATTTGATTATTTTTGCAAATAAAATAGTAACGGATTGATTTATAGGCAATAAAATTATGGCATTGAACCCCGATAAGCCCCGAAAGCTGTACTATTCCATCAAGGAAGTGGCTCAGATGTTGGACGTTAACGAGAGTCTCCTGCGTTATTGGGAGACGGAATTTCCGCATCTCAAGCCTAAGACAACGGGTAATCGTGTGCGTCAGTACACGGAGAAAGATATTGAGCAGATTAAGGTAATATATAACTTGGTGAAGGTTCGTGGCTTCAAGATTGCCGCGGCGCGCAAGATGCTCAACGCCAATAGGGCGGGAGTGGACAAGAGTGCCGAGGTTCTCGACAACCTGATTAAGGTGCGCGACGACCTGAAAGAGTTGAAACGCCAGCTCGACGGGCTTGTATAATCATTCTATATATAAGGTGAATGTGTTCCTTTATGGGCATATTCACCTTTTTTTTATTGTGAAAAACACTCAGAATAGGCTTTGTAAATATGGAGTGTTACAATAATATATATTATCTTTTTGATTTTCCAAACAAATCAGAATGTGTACCGGTTGATAGCATAAGAAGTGTTAACTCTTGGTCATTTTGTTCCCAAATGAGCAACCAGTCGGGGGCAATATGTGCTTCCCATTCTCCCTCATGGTTGCCATGAAGCCTATGTGGACGATATTTTTGTGTAAGACAGCCATTCGTGGATAATTCCTTAATGGCTGTACGCAGTTTCTCCATAGGATATCCTCGTTTATAACAACGTTTCAAAGCCTTGTCGAATTGCTTGGTAGTAAGGATTGTGTATTTCATACTCCAAGTATTTCATTGAACATTTCGTCTACGCTGTTCCATTTTGTTACCCGTCCGGCCTTTGCATCTTCGCGTGCCGCTTCTATTTCCGTTTTCTTTGGTTTTACAACGGAGATATTACTTACGCCACGTATCATTTTAATCGCCTTTCTTATGTCATTCATAACAGCGGTATCATCTACTGTTACAATGAGTTGTTGTGCTGATAATGTTGTTGTGCCTGCCATTTTCAAGATTCGTTTTGTTCTCGCAAATATACAGTATTTTTATGATATGACAAAATTAGTTTGCCCTTTTCCGTAAATTATTTATAATGTATCGAATAGCATTATAGTTTTGCTTACGCTCACGTTACATCCGTGTTGTATCAGTACTAAGCCCGAAATACTCCAGTACTAAAGCCCCGATACTCGAGTAATCAGACCTGAATTACTCGAGTACTGAGCCTGAATTACTCGAGTACTAAAGCCGAAATACTCCGGTACTGTGCCATAGTACTATTTTCGGCATAATATTGTTCGACTGCCATCACGATGCAAATATTTTATAGCTTATATGGCGTAAAAACGATTTTTTAATTATCTTTGCATCAGATAAGCTGCATTCGGCAAATTGAGAATAAATTCTCTTTGCTCTCATTTGCATTATCTTTGCATAAGATAAGCTGCATTTGGCAAATAGATAAGCTGCTTGCAGCCGTATTACTAATATGTTTAACCATTAAAACCACTAAATTAAGAAACAGACAGTAGAGAAACGCTAAACTAAAGGGAATGCTTCAACCTTAAGTAGTATGCTTCCCGAGAGGTAAAACGAAACTGCCGCGCCGGAATGCGTGGTGCAATCATTAACCGAAAATGCGTTTCCATTCAATAACTTATAGGAACATATAGATAAAAGATAGAGCTTTTAGCTCTTGTTCTCCATTCTATGAATACCGCCAAAACATTCATTCCCGAGAACAGGCAGACTGGAAGTTCACGCTGTTAGGCGTGGACTGTTCTATGCTTGTAGGGAATAAGGTCACTTGGCGGTAACCAATAGAATGAACAAGCGAAGAATGGTTACACGCCTTTTCATATATCATAAAACGTATGAGAAAACTTTTACTTATTTTATTTACCTGCCTTTTTGCCAAGGCATGGGCTTATGATGCCCAAATTAATGGCATATATTATAATCTTAACGAGTCAGCAAAGACTGCGAGTGTGACCTCTGGCGATAATAAATATTCCGGAGAGGTAAATATTCCGGCTACGGTCTCTTATTCCGGTAGTACTTACGATGTTACGAGTATAGAGAGAGGAGGATTCTCTCAATGTTATGACCTGACAAAGGTGGTTATCCCCGAGTCTGTTTCCGACATTGGCTTTTATGCTTTTAGTAATTGTGATAATTTGACAGAAGTGAATATTCCAAATGCTGTTACATTTATAAAAGGACAAACTTTTGAGAGATGTAGAAGTCTGACTTCGATGGTGATTCCTGACAATGTATCAACAATAGGCTATGATGCTTTTGCTGGTTGCAGTAGCTTGAGAACAATCAATATACCAACTTCTGTAGATATGATAGACGATAGAGCCTTCCAAAGCTGTAGTAGTTTGACTGCGATAGAATTGTCGAATGTTACGTGGATTGGAGTTTCTGCTTTTTCTGGTTGTAGTAGCCTGACAATAATGACTATCCCTAATGGCGTGTCAAGTATAAAAGAGAGTACTTTTGCTGGCTGTGATAATTTGACGACAATAAATATACCAAATAGTGTGGAAAGTATTGGCGCGTCTGCTTTTTGGGGATGCAGCAGCTTGACTGCGATAGAACTTCCGCGCAATATAACGAGTATAGAGGATTATACATTCCATGGTTGTAGTAGTTTGAAAACAATTAGTATTCCTGAGTTTGTGGAAAATATAGGGCAGTCTGCTTTTCAGGACTGTAGCAACCTGACAAATGTAGACATTCCCTGTGGAACATCAAGTATAGCTGAAGGAGTCTTTGGTGGCTGTGATAATTTGCTTTCAATAAATGTAGACGAAAACAACTGGTACTATACTTCTGTAGATGGTGTACTTTACAATAAAGAAATGTCGTCATTATTAGCTTATCCGGCCGGCAAGGAAAACACTTCTTTTGCTATTCCTAATAGTGTAACGACAATTGAGTTTTGTGCTTTTCATAGTTGTAGGAACTTGGTAAATATAGATATTCCAAGTTCTGTTACGGCTATTGGATCGCAAGCTTTTCGCGGCTGCGAAAATTTAACAAGTATAGATATTCCAAATTCCGTAAAAAGCATTGATGGCTACGCTTTAGGATTTTGCAGAAGTTTGTCCTCTATAAACGTGTTGGCAGGCAATACTGAGTATGCTTCGGCTGATGGTATTCTTTACAGCAAGGATATGTCTGCATTATTAGCTTATCCGGCTGGAAAGAAAAATATTTCTTATACAATTCCTTCTCATGTTACAACAATTGCGGGAAACGCTTTTAGTGGTTGCAATAACCTGACGAGGATTGATATCCCTGCTACCGCTACAAACTTTGAAGGTTTTGCCTTTTACTTGTGCGATAATATTAAGTCGGTCTATATTTATAATGATAAAGATGTCCTCTTAGTTGATGGTAGTAGCTGTCCGTTCTATTTCACGTATGATTCAGGAATAGAACACGACCTTTATGTCAGAAAAGGTATGAAAGAGCAATATGAGACATCAGTCTACCAATACATATTCACAAGAATTGAGGAGATGACAGATGAGGAAGCCGGTATCAACGACGTTAATAATGGCATAAAGAATGCTGAGATTAAGCATATTTACGACATTAACGGACGCAAACAGAACGGAATGCAGAACGGTGTGAATATTATACGCTACTCAGATGGTTCGGTACGCAAGGTCGTAAAGAAATAAGTTTGATAGCTATATATTAATAAAAGGCGCATCCTCAAAACGAAGAAGCGCCTTTGTTATATATAGCATAAACTATAAACTTTCAACATTAAACTCTAAGCCTTAAACTTTTAATCATTAACTTCCACTCCTTTCACAACTGTTCTTTTATTCTATCATTCAACTCTTTGAGCTTGTTTACTAACTCCTCAAATGGAACAGACTCACCATAAATCATGTGCATACGCATATTCTCATAATCGTCTTTCCATTGTTCTATAATAGAAGTTGGTGGAATGATATTGAGTGTCGCAGGATAAAGTGTATCATAGTTGAATCCCCGTAATCCGATGAATGTGCGTCGGTGTCCTACCACCTGACGGTACAGGCCTGCGTCATTGATAGCTCGTTCTGCTATTGGAGTCTTTAGCATCTGCCCGATGTCGTACATGTGGCGGGACATCCGCTCCACTCTGATTAAATCCTTTGGCTTGGCAAATTCCTCATGAAGCAGGAATATCTTTTCAAGGAAAGTGCGCTCAGGAAGAACGGCACGTACCATGAACTTAGGTTCTGCAAAAGGAGTTTTCGGATATACCTGGTCTATCATTGAATTGAGAGCAATCTCACTTACAGGCTCACTCATAGACCTGCCGCTAACTTCGACTTTAACCTTTGGAAGAACATATCGATTGCCTTCCATTCCGTTTATTGAGAATGACAAGACTGAATCGTAGTTGATATTAATAATCTCAGGATCTGTGGTGGAAATCGGAGTAATATTCACATTCACCTTGAATTTCTCTTTTGCGATGCCATTCAGATATAGTTGTTCTGCTAAATCATGCTGCATAGTCTCTCTTACGAAAGAACAGGCAGCACGGCGTAGCTTATCGCTGATTTGTGTCTTTGAAAGAGTGCCGCTGAAACCAAGAAACTCTCTGTCGATGGCAATATCTATATCTTCAGAAAAACGGTCTATCAGATGCCAACATTTGCTCAACGATGTTCCGCCCTTGAAAGACAAATGGTTTGCGTATGGCAAACTGAACATGGCGCGGAGGACCGCCGTTACCCACCAGTCTTTTTCTATGACTTCTCGCTGTCGTATATTCAGCTCGGTAGATACACGGTCAAGTATATCGAGGCGGTCTTCCTTTGATAAATCTATGAATTTCATCGCTGCAAAATCGTTTTTATCCATGTGGGAGCAAGTACTATATCATGATTGAAATCTTGCTCCGAGACATGCTCTGCTATCATACCTTTAATTATATTCTTTTGTTCTTCCGTTATTGCCTTCTCTCCAATCTCACGCATGGCAAGAACTGCCAGTTGCATCAGTTGGGATTGATAAGCGAAATTACTCAGGTCGTTGCTATGGCGGAACGTGATGCTCTTTCCGTTACCGAACTTCACCTGTCTTGCAGAACCGTCTGTTATATAAATGATATTAGCAGGAACCTGCGTGGATAGTCCCAACTTATTAAGTGCGTATGCTCCTGTCGGTATTACACGTGCATTATCACGTTGTGCTATTTTTAAGACAATAGCGTCTAAAGACGGCTCTCGCTGTGTGCCATCCCATTTATCATATAAAGGTATATAGTAAATGCCTTTTGCAAAACGACGCAATTTCTCATTGCGGCACAGTCGACTTAATCCCGACCGTACAGCATCGGGAGTACCACATATTGTGAAGTCATCAGGAATAAATATTGTTCCCTCCTTTGCCTGTTCCACAATATCAAGCATTGTTTTATAAGAACTATTCGCTCCCATAGTCGTAGTTTTGCCACAAAATTACGTTTTTTTTGTGTCAATCAACGCAAATAACCTAATTATTTGCTTCACAGTTCCGTTTTTCTCAATATTTATGCCGTTATAATGCCTTTACTCGAAAGACAAGTTCTCTCTTGTTTTCAGCTATTGTCTGAACTCCCGAACTCCTGTCTCCCGTCTCCTAAGACCTTTATCTCGTGAGCGACATCTTCAGGTTGAGGCCGAAGTCGTGCGTCGTAGTAGGATAACTGCTCGACGAGAGTAGCGGAGTGTTTGTCTGCATATCGTAGTAGAAACTCATGGTGATGAGCTTGCTGAGCGTGTAGTCGGCGGCAAAGGAAAGCTTGAACGCCGTGTTTCCGCTGCTTGCCGAGCTGGTGAGCGTCGCAATGTCGCGGCTGATGGAAGCCTGCCTGCGATAGGACAGGTCGAGACGCAGGTTGAGGTCGTGGTTCAGTCCACCCCTCGATGAGTTGTTCTTCTTCTGCTGGTTGTCGTTGTTGGAGTTTTTCTTGCTGCTTCTTGCACGCTTCGGACCGGTGAGACCGAAGAAGTTGAAGTTGTTAATCTTATATCCTGCGCCGATTACCCAGTCCTTGCTGACGGCCTCGTTGAGCTGTATGCTCGTGAGGGACAGCGAGAGAACGCGCGTCGTGCGGTATTCCACCTTTGCCGTGAGGTTGTTCTTCAGCGTAACGTCGATACCGAGCAACGGTGAGAAAGCCTCGTTGATGCTCACCTGCGAGACGTTATACATCGAGCTGGGTACGGGCATTCCGGTTGTGGCGTTGGTGATAAATCCGAGTCCGTCCATATATTCCAGCCACGTGCTGTAGCTCTGATAAGCTCCGACGGCATAGATGCTCTTGTATGAATGGTTGATGTTTACGCTGCGGAACACATCGCGGAACCACGGCAACTGCGTCAGTCCGCTGTATCTAACGGTCCAGTTCGGAAGCAGACTCGTGAGTTTCGGGAATATGCCGAGCCCGTTTCCGCCCATGCTCGTGTAGGCATTGAGGAACGCCGGTATCATTACGTCGGCACTATACTTGTCCACTCCGCCGTTAGCAGGGTCGTATGGCGTGCCGTCGGGGTAGGTTGCGCCGGCGTATTGCGATTCCACGCGGTCGCGGTAAGCATCGAGTGAGTTTACAAACTTGTCGAATGTGGCGCTGTGATAGCCGTTCGTGGCGTTGCCCATGCTCTCGAATGCCGAGCCGAGAGATATCGTCGTCATCGTGAACGTACCGCTCTGCGTTGTCGGCGAGCCGGCGTACATATACTGAATGCTCTTAGAAACAGTTTCGGTGCGGCTCGCGTTCAGGTCGATTTTGAGGTTCTTGATTGGCTCTAATGTCATTCTGAGTTGCAAGTCCTCGGTTTTGCTCGTTGCGGCCGGCGTCGCCACACTGTCGTTCATCAGCAGCCAGTCGTTGCGGCGGGCCTTTTCGATGTAGCTGTCGTCCACCATTCCGAATGCGAAGTCGAGTCCCGGCGAGAGCGTTCCCAATCCGCGGGTCTGTCCAAAGGCATCGCCGATGGTCGGCATGAAGCCCGGCAGCGACAGGGAGTATTGGTTTCGGTATGAGATGCTGAAGCTGCGAGCCATCATAAGTACGCGTGCCACGCACTGGGCCGTCTTGTACCAGCCCTTATTCTCAAGCGGTTCTTTCGGCGTTACGGTGATTTTCATCTTTATGGCAGAGTCGGTCTTATTGAACAACTTAATCTTGTTGTTGTCCACCTTGCGCCATTTCATCTCTATTGCCTTGCCGTTCGCGTCCTTCGCCGACACCATTATGCGCTTCGTCTTCTTGTTGTGCGACACCACTATGGCCGTGTCGGCAGCTATGGTTATCTCCTTCTCGAAGCTCTTGCGGTTCTTCGGGAGTTCTTTTTTCTTCTTTTCCGCCTCCTTGTCGTCCTTCTTTTTCTTGTCCTTCTTTTGTGTTGCCGGCTTCGTCTTGCGCGTCGTCTTGTTGAAGCGGTCATTCGTTTTCTTCAGGAACGGAATCTGGTTATAGAGCTTTTCGAGGCTCAGCGTACTGTTGATGTTCAGTGTCCGGTTGGTGTTGATATTGTTTCCGAGCGATGTTCCGTCCTCCAATGCCGTACCCCTTACCCACGAGTAGGTGGCGTTATAGTTTGCGTCGGCGTTTATCCAGTTGAGTATCGGAATGAGGTTCAGCGGCAACTGATACGAAGCCGTGAAGTTTTGGTTGTAATCGAGCGGTGTTCCGAAGTGCTTGATGCTTGTCCACACAGAGTCTTTCCACGCCTGATATTGGTCGGGATAGAGGTCCTTGTTCACCGGCGTGTACGGTTCTTCAATCTCGGCGTGCGTCGCTGAGCTGAAGTTCATGTGCAGGTTCTTTGTCAAATCCCACCTGATGGAGAAGTCGCGGTTCCACAGGAACTGTGAGTTAAAGGTCAGTGGAAGCTGCGTTCCTTCGGTCGACTCCATGTCGCGCTCCTGCAATTCGTAGTAGTTTCGGGTGATGTCGGTATTGAAAGCAACGTTTTGCGGCAGCCAGTTCAGACCGAAACGTTTGAAAATGTCAAACCATTTCGATTTGCTTTTTATTACTTTCTTGAACGGTTCCCATGCCTTATACACCGGACTCCACGAGTAGTTGAGCGACCCTCTCCACTGGTCTTCCTTCTCATATACGGTCGTCTCGCCGCTCGTGTGGCGGTGGGAGTGGCTGTAAGAGAACGAGAAGTTGGCCGGATCGTAAGGCATCGGGTGGCCTTTCGTCTGTATTCCGACGCGTACATTCGACAGGGCGAAGTTGGTGTTCTTGGTCTTTGTGATGGCGATAGACTCCAAAGAGTCGCGCTCCTGACCGTTCATTGCGTCGAGGGCATCGTCCAGTTCCATGTCGGTATCGAGCGGATTGTACTTCGGACGGTGCTCTTCCTGACTCACACTATAATATAAAGGTATGCTCACTTTGGCCTTGTCGGGGAAGAATTTACCAAAGTCGAGGTTTGTAGTTACAGCGTATGTGCTGTAATCTTCCTGCGAACGCTGTGCCACACCGTCTTCCAAGCCGCCGAAACCGTCGGAAATGTATTTTCCCTGTACGTTGACGGTTCCGAAATCAGACAGTTGCACGTTCAGATTTCCTTGTGCAGCCCAGCCTCCTTCATTGTTAAATTCAAGCAGTCGCAGCTCGTTTATCCACACCTCACCGCTCTTTGGTGCGCCGGAGAGGTTGCGCACACCGAGTATCATGGTCTTAACCTCGCCTAAAGACGGGTTTCCCATGATGGTTACTTTGTTGGCGGGGCGGTTCTCATCGTATATGCTGAACTCCCGGTTGTAGCTTGCCGTTCCCATGCTTCGAGCCTGGTTGCGCTGCTTTTTCAATGAGGTGAAGATGTTGAGAGGCACATCCAGCATATTCTCCTCGGGCCAAACCATTTCGCAGTCGGTACGGCTCATGCGGTTGTACTTGCCTGGAGGGGTCAGCTTCAGCGGTATTTCGTATTCGTAGTAGTTGTTCTTGTAGTCGCTTCCGAGCCTTACGAATACAGCCAACTGGTTGTCGGTAAGGTTCGTTACGTCCTGTTCCGGAGCGTTTGCGTGTACGAACATCTGTAATCTCTTGTACTGTCTGAGGTCGATGGTGGTGTTCTTGTAGACCGCTTTCGACTCGTTAGTGCCCAAGTCGGTTACTTCCATTGATAGAGACTGCTCGTTTCCTTGCACCAACTGAGGCTGTGTGGGGTCTTGCGGCCGCTCTATTCCCGGCGGCATGGTGTAGTTTACCGGCACTTTCTCGGTGTTCTCCTCAAGGCTCACCGCACTCACCGACACCTTGCCCGATGTCGATGCCGAGTTTGTGAGGTTCTGTTCATACACACGCCATTCGCCTCTTACGAGGTCGAGGTTGGCGAAACGCAGCACGATAGGCTTCTCGAAACCGTTCATGAACATACGCATGAAGCGCACACTCGTGAAGTCATTGATTGCTCCCACCTTATTTTCGTATTCTCTCAGTGGTATCCTGAACTGATACCAAGTGGCGTGTCCTTTATTGCCGTTGCGTAGGGGAGGATTTGTCTCGCGCTTGTCAACGATGAAGTTGCGGCCCACCTCGAAGTCTTCCGGGCGTATCGAGATGTGATACTGATAGTATTTCTCATACTCGTTCAGCGTGAAGTCCTGATTGATGTCTTCTACATCGGGAGTCGATTTATATGAAGTGTCATAGCCTTCCTGCCTCATATCGCTGTCGGGCGAGTTGCCTTGAGGATTGTTTATGCGCTTGTAGCGGTGTAGAATCGACGCTTTCATCTCATCGAAATCAGTGCCGCGGAAGTAGTGGTAGTCGTCGTTGGCAGGGTCGGCCCATATAGAATCGAATACGGCTTGGTTCACTTTGCCCTGTACCTGTGTGAGGAAGTCTTGATAACTATCAAACTGTTGCTCTTCCTCATCATTCAAACCGTTGAATCCAACGTCCTGCAACCGGCGGCTGCCGTTGGTCGTTGCGAAGCCGTAAGTTACCGTAGCCTGTGTCGGAATCTTACCCCATTGAGTGTAAGTCCAGCTCTGCGAGCCGTCAACGGGCATACCGCTCTCGTAGAATTTCTTTCCGTCGTGGAGTACATCCTCGCTCACTTCACCTAAGTTGATATAGAAATCGCCGCCGTAGGTGTTTGCATCGGGCTGCTCACTGCTATAAATAAACGGGTCGAGAAGCCAAAATTCGATGTACTCGATGTTGGCTGTCTGGAAGTCGTTGGTATCAAGTTTGCGCATCATACCGCCCCATGTGCGGCGCGGATTGTTCAGTTTTCCTTCCGCGTTCAGGTCGGGATTGAAGTTATACGGGCCGCGCTCCGACGGATAGAAAGCCAAGTTGAGCACCGGAAGCGTGGCTATCGCGCCGTTGTAACTGCTCTGGTCGCGATACGGGAAAAGCTCGTTCGTGTAGACCTCGCGCACATAATAGTTGCTCAACTGCTCGAGGTCGCTCTTTATATGACCCGGAGTGAGCGACGAAGACCGGCGTGTGAAGAGCGGGTCGATGTTATACCATGCTAATAACGAACGGTTGAAGCCGCTCTGAAGTGTCGATTTGTCTTTCGATTCCGGGAACATCGATGGCACACTCGATATTATCCACGACGACGGCGAACTTACGTCTATCGTGTTTTTCGCGTTCTCAAAGTCGTCGATATACGATGCGTTGTCCTGCGTTCCCTTGCTCTGTCCTGCGATGAGCTGTGCAAATTCAGCCGACAGCGATATGTTCGACGGCTGCGTAACGTGCAGGAACGGAATCTTATTGAGCATATTCGTGAGCCACTGGCTTTCCTTTTTCCAGTTCAGGTTAAGTCCCCAGATGGTGTTGTTCAGCGGTTCACTGCCCATCGTTACCTTTGAAGTGAGTGCCTGTTCCGACAGATGCTGGAACGTACCGCCTATCTGGAAGTTCTTCGAGAAGTCATATTCCCAGTTCAGTCCGAGCATCGTCTTGCGCGACATACCATAGTCAGTGTTGCTCTCCAGCGACACATTGACTGCCGTACCCGCGTCGATGATGCTCTGGTTGAGTATTGTTACCTCGCCCGCGCTGTAATCGACGCTATAATCCGAGCCCTCCGTCAGCGTTACGCCGCCGGCCGTTACCACCACCGAACCTTGCGGAACGTTATACGCTCCCAATGAGATGACGTTGGCAAGCGTACCGCGGAACTGTCCCACGAGCATATACTTGTCTTTCTCGGCTATCTGCTTGGCAATCGTTTTCGTCGAATCATACAGCTCGGTGAAGGCATATTGCGCCGCCTTGTCGGCCGAAATGCCTTTCGACACGAGGTAGTTGTACATATATTTGCCGAACGGTTCGGCCACAGGGAAGAACACACGGCCGTTGCTCACGGTGTATCCGTCCACGTAGTCGAAGTATCCGTTAGGGTTCGTGCGGTTATTGTTGTCCAACCGGTCGGCCCCCACCATCTTTATGATGGTCTGGTCTTTCACCTGTGGCTCGGGTATATAAGAAATGTAAACGCCTGTCGTGTCGCTCTGATACTTCACGTCGAGGCGGAATTTCTCTCTCTCCACGTTCGACGCTAAATAGTAGACGTTCTTCATCATCAGCCCCCAGTTGCCCTGTTTCGGGTTGTTGCTTGTGTTCTTCAGCGCCTTCACGATGAGCGTACTGTTTGCGTCGGTGATGTCGCTGGCGAACTCTCCCACCTGATAGGTTACGCCGCCGTAGGTATATTCGTATGCGATGGCCAGCACCTGGTCGGTCTGCAGCGACAGATTTCTTAAGGAAATATAGCCCAATGCCTGGTTTATGCTGTATTCCGAACTGCTCAGCAACCGTGCGCTCGCCACCTTCTCGAAGTCGTTTCCGCCCACCAGTCCGATGCCTTCGAGCGTAGTACTCGCCTGATCAATGTCTCTCACGCCGCCCAAAGCCGACACCGTGGCATACTCGGCGTTGGCCGCATTGGCCGGCACCGTACCGCCACCGGCTCCCCAAAGGTCAGGCCTGCTTATACCGGAGTTCTCTCCCAAGTCGGTCAGCGCGATGATATTGCGTGTGTTGGTGGTCGTACCGCTTTTGTTTGTCACCCAAACCTCCACGCGGTTTATCGTAACGCCTGTTGTCATATTGGGCAACGTGCGCATCGCCGCGTCGTAGCGGTTGCGGAAATGTTGCGCCATGAAGAAGTGGCGGTTCTCCTCATAGTCGGCCGCGTCTATCTCGAACGGAGTCAACTGCACTCCGCCACGCGACGAAACACTCTTGCTCGACGATTTCTTCTGCGATACAACTGTCTGCAATTTCAATTTTCCGAACTGCAAATCCGTTCTGATTCCGAACAGCGAGCTGGCTCCCTGCACCAGCGAGTTGTTGCTCGGGAAGGTGATATTTCCGCCTTCCACCAGTTTTATTATCTCGTCCTCCTTGCCCTCGTAGCGCAGTTTCATGTCCTGAGCATCGTAGTCGAAGGTCGCGTCGGTGTTGTAGTTCAGGTTCATGTTCACCTTGTCGCCCACCTTACCGTTCACGCTCAGGTTTATTTTCTCGTCGAAGTTCATCGTCGTCGTTTTCCTGTTACGTATCGGCAGCGACGGGTTGTCGATGTTGTTGAGCGTTGCGCCAAACTTCAGCTCGGCCGTTCCCTGTGTCTTTATGCGCACTCCGCCCGGACCGAATATCTTCTCTGCCGGCCCGAGGTCGAAGTGCATATCGGTGAAATCGAACTTCTCCTTGCCCTGTTTCTGAAGAATCTCCTGATTCTTCGCGCGGTAGTAGTCGGCGAAACTGCGCTTCTCGCTCCACTTCATATACTCCTGCGGAGTCATCATTATAGGTGCGTTCACGTAGGTGCCGCCTATCTTGTAACCTATTATATACCGGTCGAGCGAGTCGTTATACTCCACCGTCTGCTGCATATTGTCCGGGCGCTTCAGGTCATACGCACCCTGCGACAAGTCCTCGAACGTCAACGGATATGTCCTCTGTACCGGCCAGCGTGGATGGAGCAGCGAGTCGGGAATTTCCTCTTCCTCGATTTCCACCTCAGGAATCACCGCCTGAGGTTTCTTTTTTTGCTTTGTCGTGTCGGGAGGAGCGGCAACAGAGAAGTCGGGCATACCCGTTCCGCTCATTATTTTCAGGAACGAATGTGCCACACTACGCCCGCCTGTTACGGAGAGAACGCCGCAACAGCTCAATATCATTATTATAATATATAGCTTTCTACGCATATATGATAGAGGTCGCTCTGCTTTCAGGTTTCAGGTTGTCAGGTTCTTAGGTGATATATGCCTTTGTTTTATCATACAAAAACACCTTACAACCTTAAGACCTCATAACCTTAAACCTCATAACCTTAAATCCTCAAAACCTTACTTAATCTGTTTCAATGCCAGTTTCACAACCTGCTCAACGGGCAGGTCGGGCTGTTCCGTAATGATTTGTGATACCACCTTAGCCGATGGCGCAGGCGAGAAGCCCAGCATCGTGAGTGCACTCACAGCCTCGTCTCTCACCTCCGTGTTTATGCTTGCCGCACTTGGTGATGCTGCCACGTGCAGTTCCTCGGCAATGCCCATCGACACGATTTTGTCTTTCAGGTCGACGATGATGCGTTGTGCCGTCTTAAGACCAATGCCCTTAACGCTTTTCAGCATCCTCTCGTCGCCGTTGGCAATCACGTTGCACAGCTCCGCGGGCGTCAGCGAAGATAAAATCATCCGTGCTGTATTCGCTCCCACGCCGCTAACGGTTATGAGCAGGCGGTACAGCTCGCGCTCCTGCTTGTTGCTGAATCCGAAGAGCGTGAACGAGTCATCGCGCCCGCCTGTTACGAGTGCTTCGTGCACGTATAGCTTCACATCCTTCTTGCCCTGAATGGCGCTGTAAGTATTGAGGGAAATATTGAGAGCATAGCCAACGCCGGCCGCTTCGACCACAGCCAATGCCGGTGTCAGTTCGGTCAGTTCACCTTTTATATATTCAATCATTCTTCCTGTTTTCTTTGTATATACGTTTTAATAAACGTTTCTTGTCCCTTTTTATTGTATTACACCTATATATAATAACGCACGTGTGTATAAGAAAAGCGCATCCCCGTTTTTTGAGGATGCGCCTGTTTGTATTCAACTTGTTTCTTATAGTCGTATTTTCTTTATCTATGAGTGCTTGTATAGCGATTCAAATAATTCATCAACCGTGTAGACCGGGATAACCGCTCCCGAGAAGTCCTTTTTGTTGCGGGTTACAATGCAATCGGCGCAAACATTCATCGCGCTTCCTGATTGGACTGCATCCTCATAATTTTTCCAACTGCTGTTTAGTGCCTCTATAACCGTTTTCCCTTTCAAATCAACAACGTCGAGGAACTGGGATAACTGATATAATTTTTCTTTTATATCTGTGTAGCCGTATTTCCTTCCGATATAGACAGTGTTCACAAAAGACAAAGCCGATACAGACAAATCAATATTGCCGACCACACATTCGGCGAACAATCTTTGGGCAGCTTGCAGGAATGGCTCACGGGAACATACCAAGTCGACAAGTATGTTTGTGTCTACATACGCTCTCATAGCTTGTACTTTTCCTCTATTAATGCCTCTATGCCGTTCTCGTCGGCAGGAACCGACGAACCGCCGCTTGCAGAAAGGGTCTTTACGAAGTCCATAGCCTTCTCCATACTGAGCCTGTCTGCTTTCGCTTTCTTTCTTTTTGCGGCATTAGGACTTATCTTGCCGATAACCAATTGTATTCCGTGCTCTACAACCTCTTTTATGCTCATGTTGTAGCGCTCGGCATACTCGGCAGCCCCTTTATACATTTCGGAATCTATAATTATAGTTTTCATAATTATTTCCTGTTATTTATTTTTCGCTGCTAAATTACGAATATTTCCAAATACGACAAAGTTATTTGCAACATTTTATTTGTGTTGCGATTTCTTTTACCGCATTTATCATTCTTCTCTCCCCAATTCTCCATTCCCAAAAAGACATTTCTCTCTCCTATCACACCTGTTCCATTCCGTTAGACCATTCCCTCCCCACCGGGGCTAAGTGGGCTTTGATTTTTTATAATTATCCCCCTCAAAACTCGCGAATTTACAAACAAAACTTTCCTCGTGCTCAAAAACGCGAAAATACGGCTTTTTGCCCATTTTAGAGGAAAATCTCTGGCAATCAGAGGTTTACCTCTTTTTTATGCGTTTTTACCCGTTTTGGAGTGCGTTTTTACCCCCTTTATTTTCTAACGGAGGCACTTTTAGACTCTAACGGAGGCACTTTTGCACTCTAACGGAGCCTCCGTTGTACTCCAAAAGTGCCACAAACGGACTCTAAAAGTGCCACTTTTGAAAGCTAACGAATGTTAAATCGCCCGATTTTGCCATTTTTCCGCGTTTTTCAAGACCTCGATTTTCGACAAAAATCGCCCCATTTTTTTCTCTAACGGAGGCACTTTTGCAGTTTTCAGTGTTCAGTTTTGAGTTTTTAGTGGCGATTTTTGAGGTCGAAAAACGGGTGAAAATTCTAACGGAGCCTATATTTAACAAAAGTTGACACGGTTTAGAGTGTAAAGAACTTTTACTAAATAAGCCTCTCCCAAATCTTTCCGAAAGAGAAACAGCCTCACCCCCAACCCCTCTCCAAAAGAGAGGGGAGTAATCACTTTTTACATTTAAGTTTTTACACAACAATATAGTTGAATTTTATATTCTTAAAAAGGAGTAATCACTCCCCTCTCTTTTGGAGAGGGGGTGGGGGTGAGGCTGTTTTTCTTCTTTGTGGGGTTGGGGGTGAGGCTGTGATGATTTTGCCAAAAGTGCCTCATAAAAGTGTAGTGGTAAGCTAAAAAGTGCCTCATAAAAGTGTAGTGTCAGGGCAAAAAGTCCCTCATAAAAGTGTAATGGAACATTTTTTTTATAACTTTGCAAGCAAAAGTAAGCGGATATGGAAAGGATTATAATGCAAGAACTTGTAGCTTGGAAAGAACGGAGTGATAGAAAACCGTTGATTCTTTTGGGCGCAAGGCAGGTCGGCAAGACGTATATACTGAAAGAATTTGGCAAACGGCACTATAATAATGTCGCCTACATCAACTGCGACAACAATGAGCAGGCGAATGGACTCTTTGACCAAGACTATGATATGCAGCGCATAATACTCGCCATCAGTGCCATTACCGGAGAGAGCATACTGCCCGGCAAGACTTTGATTATACTCGACGAGATTCAGGAATTGCGTCATGGACTTGCCTCACTGAAGTATTTTTGCGAGAATGCCAATCAATATCATGTGGCTGTGGCCGGCTCGTTGCTTGGCATAATGCTACATGAGGGCGAGTCATATCCCGTTGGCAAGGTCAATACCCTTACTATGTACCCCATGACATACGAGGAATTTCAGTTGGCAAAAGGACGCGGCCAGATGGCGGATTTGTTGCAGAAAGGCGAGTGGGATGTGGTGAAAGGGTTGCGAACTCTATACATACAAATCCTCAGAGAATACTATCTCGTGGGCGGTATGCCCGAAGCCGTGAAGAAATTTATTGAAAGCAACGATGCCAATCAGGTAAGGGAGATTCAGCAGGAAATATTGTCGGCTTACGACCGGGACATTTCCAAACACGCTCCGGCCGAGCAGGTGGTACGCATCAATCAGGTTTGGCACTCCATCCCCTCGCAGCTTGCTAAGGAAAACAAGAAGTTTATCTACGGCGTGATGAAGAAGGGAGCGCGTGCCAAAGACTATGAGGTTGCCATACAATGGTTGCTCGATGCTGGACTTATATATAAGGTGAACAGGCTCACAGCCACCGCCATGCCTCTGAAGATACACGAGGACATCGCGGCATTCAAGCTCTATATGCTCGATTGCGGTTTGTTGGGAGCCATGAGTGCCATCCCGCCGGCTCTGCTTCTGTTGCCAAATGCGGACAATACGGCCAAAGGAGATCTCATGGAGAATTTTGTTTGCAGTCAGATGAAGAGCATTCGCGACCTCGTTTTTGGCTATTACAGCAAAGACAACAGCCAGTTGGAGCTCGATTTCGTCATTCAGTCGGGACTCGACATAATACCCGTAGAAGTAAAAGCGGAGGAAAATCTCCAGTCTAAATCGTTAAAGGCTCACCTCGCTGCTCATCCCGGCATGAAAGGTCTGCGCTTCTCCATGAGCGATTTCCGGGTGCAGGACACTATTACCAATGTACCTCTCTATGGCGTAGGGGCATATCTGACATTTAAATAATGTATAAGACGATTTTCTAAGTTCTTGTAAATCAGGCCTTTCCATATCTGTTATTACATTTTTCTGCACTTGATTTGTGTAGATTATCACACTTTTTTGCATATATTTTATGCTGTCAACTACATTTTTCTGCACATAAAACAAGTGTTTCACTACATTTTTCTGCACTTTGCCTCCTCAAAACTATTGTCTGAACTCCCAGACTCCCGTCTCCTGTCTCCTTATTTCTTCCCCGTGGAGATATCTTTTTCTCCCTTTCTTGCAATAAAAGCGCAGTTTGTGCGTTATAATCTCGTGTTTAGACGTCTATATATAATAATGTTTATGGTGTGGCTGTGCAGCATTGGCGTGCGTGCGCAATATGATGCGTCGTACAGTCATTATTGGGCTATGGAGACGGCGTTTAACCCTGCGGCGGCGGGAAAACAGCCCAAGCTCAATGTCGTAGGCTCGTATGCCATCGACTTTGCGGGCTTTGAGCATAACCCGCGCACGGCATACGTCTCGGGCGATATGCCTTTGTATTTCCTGAAGACTTATCACGGAGTGGGAGTGTCGCTGATGAACGAGCAGATTGGTCTGTTCACCCATCAGAAAGTGGCGGCACAATATGCTTACAGGACAAAACTCTTTGGCGGACAGATAGCTGCCGGTGTGCAGGTGGGAATGCTGATGGAGAAGTTCGACGGCTCGAAACTCGACTTGGAAGAGTCGGGCGACCCCGCATTTCCGAAGTCTGAAGTCGACGGAAACTCATTGGATATAGGCGCGGGACTTTATTATACGCACGGCGCGTGGTATGTGGGCGTGTCGGCGCAACACCTTAATGCGCCGCTCATCGAATTGGGCGAGACGAACGAATTGCAGGTGGACGCAACGTATTATTTGACAGGAGGATACAATATAAAACTGAGAAATCCGTTTTTAACTATACCGACATCGGTGTTGGTGCGCTATGACGGCAACGCTTACAGGGCCGATATAGGCGCGCGACTGGTCTACACGAACGACAAGAAGATGCTCTACGGAGGCGTGTCATACAGTCCGACTAACTCGGTGACGGCGCTTGTGGGCGGCAGTTTCCACGGTGTGAACCTCGGTTACAGCTACGAGTTCTACACCTCGGGCATAGGGCCGGGCAATGGCAGCCACGGACTTTTTGTGAGCTATCAGACCGACATTAACTTGTTTAAGAAAGGAAAGAACAAACATAAAAGTGTGAGATATTTGTAAAAAGCATATTATAGTACATGAAAATGAATAAGAAAATATTGGCATTTTGCCTCGTTGCCATGACGGTAACGACACTCACGGGCTGCTTCAGCAGCAAGTCCACATCCTCGTCGGGACGTGGCGGTGAGGTTGTCGGCGTAGGTGGCGGACGCAGTTTCCGTGAACCCGCGCCCTATGGCATGACTCTCGTGAAGCGCGGATGGCTGAAAATGGGTATCGAGAAGCAGGACAGTCTGTGGGGAAAGAGCACTCCGGTGAAGGACATCTCGGTAGACGGATTTTGGATGGACGACACGGAAGTTACCAATTCCGAATACAAGCAGTTTGTGTTCTGGGTGCGCGACTCTATCCTCCGCACTCGCTTGGCCGATCCGTCATACGGTGGCGACGAGACGTATATCATCACCGAGGACAAGAACGGCGACCCTGTGAAACCGCATCTGAACTGGAAGAAACCGCTGCCGCGCAAGCCTAACGAGGACGAGCAGAGAGCTTTTGAAAGCCTGTATGAGGTGAATCCAGTTACGGGCGAGAAGTTGCTCGATGCCAAGCAGCTCAATTATAAATATGAGGTGTATGACTATACTACGGCAGCTCTGCGCCGAAACAGAATGAATGCTGCGGAGCGTAACCTGAATACCGATGTGGTTGCGGACCCGAACGAGGTGGTGATGATTTCTAAGGACACGGCATACGTGGACGACGAAGGGCGCATCGTGCGAGAGACTATCAATCGTCCGCTGTCAGGCCCGTGGGACTTTCTCAACACATACATAGTGAATGTCTATCCCGACACGACGTGCTGGGTGAACGATTTCCGCAACTCTGACAACGAGACATACCTGCGCAACTATTTCAGCAACGCCACATACAACGACTATCCCGTGGTGGGCGTTACCTGGGAACAGGCCAATGCGTTCTGTGCGTGGCGTACCGACTACCTGTTGAAGGGTCTTGGACCGGAAGCCCGCTATGTGCAGCGCTATCGTTTGCCTACCGAAGCAGAGTGGGAGTATGCCGCACGTGGCAAGAATCAGACAGAATTTCCGTGGGAGAACGAGGATGTGAAGACCGGAAACGGTTGCTTCTATGCCAACTTCAAGCCCGACCGGGGCAATTATACAAAGGACGGCAACCTGATAACGAGCCGCGCGGGCATTTATTCGCCCAACTCCAACGGCCTCTACGATATGGCCGGAAACGTGGCGGAGTGGACAAGTACGATTTATACCGAGGCAGGTGTGGATGCCATGAACGACCTGAACCCGCAGCTTGAGTATAAGGCAGCGAAGGAAGATCCGTATCGCTTGAAGAAGAAGAGTGTGCGCGGAGGCTCATGGAAAGATCCGGAGTCGTATATCCGCAGTGCATGGCGCACGTGGGAATACCAGAACCAGCCGCGCTCTTACATCGGATTCCGCTGCGTGCGCAGTCTGGCAAGTTCGTCGAGTGAGGCTGCAAAGGCGATGAAACAAGCAAAGAAAAGTAAGAAAAAGAAATAAGCTATGACAAAATACAGCAAATATAACATCGTCTATCATCTGCAGAAGTGGATGGATAGCGTGCCGGGACAGACTTTCTTGAACTATGCTTACAGTTGGGGTGCGTCTATCGTGATTCTCGGAACATTGTTTAAACTGACTCACTTGCCGGGTGCCAACTTCATGTTGTTCCTCGGAATGGGTACTGAGGTGCTTGTGTTCTTCCTCTCGGCGTTCGATCGTCCGTTCGACAAGACGGCTGACGGACGCGACCTGCCTACACGGTTGGGTGACGAGGACGAAGCGGACGAAATGGCGGAGGACGAGGATTTGGCTTCGGTTGCAGCTCAGGTACAGGGCGCAACGGCCGGCAGCACTATTATAATAGGTGGTGGTATGGCGGCTGCAAGTGCGGGAACAGGCTCGGACAATGTTGCGTCGGGTGCTCAGACTGTGGTCCCGTCAGTTGGCGGACAAGCTGTGGCAGCGGCTCCGGCAGATGGTGGCATGGTATGGATGGCTCAGCAGCAGAGTGCTACGCCGGAGATGGCAGAGGCACAGGGCAACTATGTGGATGCGCTGAACTCGCTCACGGAGATGCTTCAGAAGGTAAGTGCGCAGAGCGAGCGTCTCACTCGCGACTCAGAGGAAATGGAAAACCTGAACAGAACGCTTACGGGTATTACGAAAATCTACGAAATGCAGCTTAAAGCCGCAAGTCAGCAGGTGGGCACAATCGACCAGATTAATGACCAGACCCGTAAGATGGCGGCTCTCATCGAACAGCTTAACTCTATCTACGGTCGCATGATAGAGGCCATGACAGCCAATATGAAAGGGGGAAGACAGGCGTAAGTGAGAGGTAAGAGGTGAGAAGTAAGAGGTAAGAGAAATGCCTTGTCGGGTATTGTCTGAACTCCGGAACTCCCGTCTCCTGTCTCCTAAACACTACAAAGAAACACAACAATATGGCAATAAAGAAAAGACCGCTCAGTCCGCGCCAAAAGATGATAAACCTGATGTATGTCGTCTTGATGGCAATGCTTGCCTTGAACATTTCTACGGAGGTGCTCAACGGATTCTCGATTGTCGAGGAAAGCCTGAACAGGACTACCGCAAACTCCGGTAAGGAGAACAAAGCGATTTTCGATGACTTCGAAGAACAAATGCGGAAAAACCCTGCTAAGGTGCGCCAATGGTTCGAGAAGGCGACGGCGGTAAAGAATATGAGCGATTCGCTATACAACTACGCGCAGAGCCTGAAGAGGCAAATCGTTATGGAAGCGGATGGAGAAGACGGCAATCCTGCTGATATTAAGAATAAGGACGACCTTGAGGCTGCAAGTCAGGTGATGCTCGCTCCTGGTACGGGACAGGGAAAAAAACTCTACGACGCCATCAACAGCTATCGCGAGAATATACTCCGTTTCGTCAGCGACCCGTTGCAAAAGAAAATTATTTCGAGCAATCTTTCTACGGCAGTACCGCAGAATGAGAACACGCTTGGCAAGAACTGGCAGGAATATATGTTTGAGGATATGCCGGTAGCGGCTGGTTCGCGCCTGCCGTTACGCTTCTTTCAAAGCTTCAAAGCGACATTAGATATGCCGAGGGAGAAGTTCTTCACACGCTCGTTGCGAACATAGGACTAAAGGATATCCGCGTAAATAAGCTGGAGGCGTTTGTCGTTCCAAGCTCAACGAAACTCTTCCCGGGCGACCGTATGACTGCGAAGATGGTCATGGCTGCCGTCGATACCACGCAAGTGCCGGAGGTTTACGTGAACGGCCGCAAGATAAACGGCGACACTTATTCGTTTAATGTAGGCGGAGTGGGCGAGTATAACTTCAGCGGTTACATCCTGATGCACGACATTGCAGGCAACGTTTTGCGCCGGGATTTCAACCAGAAGTACTCCGTTGTGGCTCCGCCGCTTGCTCCTACGGGTGCAACGCTGTCTGCCGACCTCATGAATGTGCTGTATGCAGGCTTCGAGAACCCTATCAGCGTGAGTGTTTCCAATACTCCGCAAAGTTCTGTTTCTGTGTCGATGAGTGGTGGAAGCATCCGTTCGACGGGCGCGGGACACTATATCGCCGTGCCGTCGGCTGTGGGTCAGGACGTTACTTTCAACGTTTCGGCAAAGGGAAAGAGTGTCGGTTCGTTCACGTTCCATGTGCGCAAGCTGCCCGACCCGACCGCTTACATCGCTTTGGGAACAGACCGTTTCAAGGGCGGCGGATTGCAGAAAGGCGCTCTTATGGGCTCGGCCGGCATCAAGGCGGCCATCGACGACGGCCTGCTTGATATTCCGTTCAAGGTTCTTAGCTTTGAAACCGTGTTCTTCGACAATATGGGTAACGCCGTTCCGTTGGCTTCTTCGGGCGCGTCTTTCTCGCCACGGCAGAAGGAACAGTTCCGTCAGTTGTCGCGAAACAAGCGTTTCTACATCACCCGTGTAACCGCAATAGGCCCTGACGGCATCACCCGCAAGTTGCCGCAAGCACTCGAAGTGATTGTGAAGTAGCAAGTCTGATCGGCTATAAGCCTAATTGGACTAATAAGCCTAATAAGTCTAATTGGCCTAATAAGACTATAAGACTAATAAAATCTGCAATATTAGAATAGAAAAGAAACGTATATAGAATAGGAATGAAGAAGATATTATTCATATTGATGGCTTGCTGCGCGGTGCAGACGATGTGCGCCCAGCCTGCGAGAATGAGGGCAGAGCAGCAGAAAAAGAATCAATCTAACGCGCAGAACACCACTACCCGCGCCATGATAAGTTTCCCTACGGCTCAGCAGATGTCGGAGGATGTGGTTTGGCGCAGGGACATCTACCGCGAGCTCGACCTTACAAAGGATGCCAATGCAGGTCTGTACTATCCCGTTGAGCCTATTGGTTCGCAGATGAACCTGTTCACTTATATGTTCAGGTTGGTGTTGCGAGGCCCGAAGAACGGCGGAATAGCGGCCTACGAGTATCGTCTTGACGGCAATGAGTTGTTTAATGACTCTTCGAGAATAAAGCCGTTGGCCTTCCTCGACAACTATCATATCTACTATGAGCGCAATGGCAACCGTCTGCACCTTGACAACAGCGACATTCCTTCGCGCGAAGTGAAGTCCTATTATATTAAGGAGAGCGCGTATTATGACCAGGGCACGGGTACGTTCCATCGCAAGGTGGTGGCTCTCTGTCCTATCATGACACGCGAGGATGACTTCGGCGACGGCGCAGCAACATATCCGCTGTTCTGGGTTAAGTATGACGACATCGCTCCGTTCCTCAGCAAGCAGATGATAATGACGAGCAATCTGAACAACGCCGCGACCATGAGCGTTGACGATTACTTCACCACCAATAAGTATCAGGGAACTATTTACAAGACCAATAATATGCTCGGTCAGACCTTGCGGCAGTACTGTCCGTCTGATTCGGCTATGACGGCGGAGCAGAAGAAGATTGAGAAAGAACTCAAAGACTTCGAGAAAAACATCTACGGCGACATGGCAAAGAAAGACAGTCTCGACAGTATCGCAGCCGCAGAGAAGGACGCAAAGACTGTGAAGAAGTCGCGCAGCCGTCGCGGAAGCAGTGGAACTTCAGTGCGCCGCACACGCCGTGGCGGTTCAAACAACGCCGGAGGAAACGGTTCTGCACGTGTTACGGTGAGAAGAGAGAGGCATTAAAGCCCCCTCGTTCGTCCCCTTAGCTCCCGGTGGGGGGATGGCCTGACGGAAGGAAACAATTAGAGGTAAGAGAATACCAACATAAATATGTAGGGACGGTGTGGGGAAAGGTGTAGGGCAGCAATAGGCTGAACTCTGGAACTCCTGTCTACCGTCTCATAAAGAAAAATAAGTGATAAAACAATGAAGAAGATTTTAACTTTGATTTTGTTTGCAACGATGATGCTTGCAACAACAGTTAACGCACAAGTGCGATTTGGTGTGAAGGGCGGTCTCAATGTAACGGATATGTCATTGAGTAATGATATGTTTGATGCGAGCAACCGCACAGGATTCTTTATCGGTCCGACGGTGAAGATTTCGCTGCCTCTTACGGGACTTGGCATTGATGCGTCGGCACTCTATGACCAGCGTTCTACAAAGCTGTCGTATGCCGACGATGATGATATTTATAGTGAAACGATTAAGCAGAAGAGCATTCAGATACCGGTAAATCTGCGCTATGGCGTCGGTTTGGGCAGCCTGGCGAGCGTCTTTATATTCGCCGGTCCGCAGTTTGGCTTCAATGTCGGAGGCGATATTGACGATATTGACTGGAAATGGAAGAACTCAGCTCTCAGTGTAAATGTCGGTCTCGGTGCTACCTTGCTGAAGAATTTGCAGGTAACAGCGAACTATAACATCGCTTGCGGAACAACCGGTGAGTCGTCATTATCAACCACGGTAGAAAGCGTTTATGACGGATTCAAGGGCAAGAGCAACTCATGGCAGATAGCCGTGGGATATTATTTCTAAAGCCCCCCTCAGTCCCCCCAAGGGGGAAGACCCAACAAGAAACAGGTGGGATGTAACCAAAGAGGGATAATATAGTATAATGTAGCGTCTCAACCTGTTGCGGCTGAAAAGAAAATAGAGACATGACAGAATAAAGATAGGCTGTTGACCTTCATTGGTCGGCAGCCTTTTTTGGTTTCAGGAAACGATAAGGGTTAATAGAGCCAACGGAAAAATATATGGTACAGATTATAATTAAATTATTTCTTACCACAGAGGCACAGAGGCCACGGAGCTTTCTTCACCCGGTAATACTCGCTCACAGAGTAGATGCCTGTGGCATCAAGAGGCCACAGAGCCTACAAGAATTTTGGAGGCAATGAGGTGAATTGCCGGCTCTGTGTTCTCTATATCTTCAGACATAAGCTCTGAGTTTGTAATGACATATAAATCTCCGTGTCCGCTGTGCCTCTGTGGTGAACGTAATTCCTCGGATTTATCGGGTGAGCCGTTAATAGAAAGTAATGTGAGTAACTTCATAACACCCTCCACCGGGGGGCTACAGCGAGCAAAAGAGAGTTACGAGGAAGGGCACGCAGAAGTCGGTGGCGCATCCGTGATACACGGCGAGGATAGAGTATTGCGTACCCGATGAGCCTACGATAGCGGGCAAAGTAGTGTCGGCTGTGGTGGCTCCACCTGCTGAGATCGGTGCGAACGTGCCGAACAGACGCACCAAAAGCGGAGCAAAAAGCAACGTAATCAGTTCGCGCAGGATGTTTGCCACGAGGGCAATAGTGCCCGTTTCTGCGCCGAAAACATCGGTGATGAGAATGCTCGACAGTGAATAATAGCCCAGTCCCGAGCCGATGGCGAGCACTTCGGCCGTGCCGTGATGAGGCAGCAGCATACTTGCGGCGAGCGAACCGGCGAGCGTTCCCGCAATGGTGAATATCGGGAGCAGCGCAATCCGTGGGTTGAGGCTTCTGAAACGGCGCAGCATCTCGCGGTCGTTGCCTATCTTAATGCCCACGCACAGCATCAAGACACACAGAGCGAGGAAACTCACGTCCTCGATTATCAGACTTTCGGGCAGCAGGTCGGCCGCACCAAGCGCAATCCCTACGCAGAAAAACAGCAGTATGATGAAGCTCGATTTCACGGTCGGTCTCCTTTCCTTTCCCCGTCATAGTCATTGCCCGACAGTCCGTTTCTTCGTCCGTCCGTCATCCGCCACAGCCCCCACGCCGCCACGCAACTGCCCAATACAGTGCCGAGAGCTATTATCAGGGCGTCTGTTCCTATTGTTGTCCACGCCCGCATGAGCCTTTCGTTGCCGCCCACCTCCATGCCGAGCAACAGCAGCAACAGGCAAATCAGCGGCATCAGAGCCTTCTTTGCCCATTGCGTTTTCGTGCGAAAGACGTAGCCGATGGCTATTCCGGCAACCATTATAACGAATATCGTAAGCATATAAATAGTCTGGTTCTGTTCTTATTTCATGATGTTATGTATTTCTCCGACAAATATACGATTTTTTTTGATACGGACAAAGGAAAAAAGTGATAGCTTAAAGGCTGAGGGCGGGCTTTGTTTCGCTTAATTTTGTTGTGTGGTGAGGATAAAATAAGACCGAGCCGATTATCCGACCCGGTCTTTCTGTTTCTATTCTTCAGCAAAAGCTGTTGTTTAGCTCTTATTTGTTCACGAACTTCTTGCCGTTCTGAATCAGAATACCCTTAGCATTCTTGTTTACGCGCTGGCCTGCGAGGTTGTAGATAGGAGCGTTCTCGTTTGCGGCGTCTGTGGTGATGCCGTTGATACCCGTAGGATCTGCAACACTTATAGGAAGAATGTTCATGTACTTCGTAGTCTTACCGCTTACATATATAACGTAACCAGTTATTGCGTAAGACTTGCCTGTTGTGAGCTGAGCCTTAAGAGCATCATCCGGAGAAACGATAGAGCCAACAATTTCGGTTCCGTCTATTGTTACGTTATAATATCCATTCTCGGTATCAATATTCAATGTACCGGTAATAGTAACATACTTAATTTCCGGAGCGGCAGCCCAAGCTGTAACATCTGCACCTGTCATAGATTGTGCTGTCGGGTGTGTAACAGTTTCTGTACCTGTTTTTGTTACAGTTGCTGTATTTGTGAATTGGTTAAAACCGCTATATGGGCTAACAGCTCCTGCTATTTCAAGTTTATCACCGATAACACATCCATGTGAATTATTATAATAGTAGATATAACCGGTTTCATCCCCAATGAGACAACCGCGTGTGCAGGTTGCAACTACTGTTCCTTCGATACCGCACACAGTTCCTGTTGTGGCAGCCTGTGCTTCTGCGATGGTCATTTCCTGTATTTTCGTGAATGTTTTTGAAGTCACAGTGCTTGATTTTCCGCCTTTCGCTGCAATAGCTTTTACAGTTGTTGTATTACTGATAGTGAATGCACCTGTATATTTTGTTGATGCGGTCGTTGGATCTGTTTCATCAGTTGTGTAATAAATGTCTGCACCGTCTTCTGCATTGAGAGTTATAGATGTGCTACCTTTGAACGTCTCTTCACCGTTTATCACAGGAGGAGCAACAGAACCAGCAGTAGCAAATGTAATATCCATTTTTATTATTTGTGTATTACTTTTGCAAGTAAATACGATTTCTTTTGCATTTCCAGTCCAATCGTTATCTGTAAGTGAACCGGAATTTGTTGTCATATCAAATTTACGAGATTTACCGGTTTTTGTTGTAAATACAATTTTCGCAATGTCTTTTGCTGAATTAACGGTAAGTGTACCGCCATACATACGCAAACGAGGAGAACTGGACCAAATACGGTTAGCAGTATTTGACGTAGATGTGCTTACTGTTACAGTAACTCCATTAACTGCTGTTGATGTAGTAGCAACTGTAAAATCTCCATCGGTAACAGCAGTGGCACCACTTCCTGATGATACTCCCGGCAGAGTGGGAAATAATGTCGCGTAATTGTTATCAAAATCTATTGTTGCATCTTGTGCAAAAGCGCCCCCCCCACAGAACACTGCCAACAGGGCAATTAATGATAAGCGTAAAATTTTGTTCATAATAATAAGTTTTAAAAGTTAATAATATAATTCGTTTATGAATACAAAGATAGAAAAAGGTTTGATACGAAACAAGTTTTTGGTATTAAAAATGTATTAAAATAGAAGAGAGGGCATGGATAGGGCTAAATGCTTAGTCTATTACCTTAAAGCAAGTGGCATCTGAAAGTTATGTATGGCTCAACGGAAAAATACAGGGGGCAGATTATATTTGATTAAATTATTTTTTACCACAGAGACACGGAGGCCACGGAGATTTATTCTCCCGGGAATATTTGCTCACAGAGTAGATGCCTGCGGCATCAGGAGGCCACAGAGCTTACAAGAATAGGATGGAGGCAATGAGGTGAATTGCCGGCTCCGTGTTCTCTATGTCTTCAGACATAAGATCTGAGTTTGCAATGACATATAAATCTCCGTGTCCTCAGTGCCTCTGTGGTGAACGTAATCCCCCAAATTTATCGGGTGTTGGATTTGTGTGAGTGACGGGAGGTAATAGGGGATGGAAACGCCCCCATTTTTGGGGAAGGGAGGCTTAGAATTTTTTTGACAAAATAACCTCTGAAAACTCACGTTTTTTCAATCAAACTTTTCCGAGTGCGCAAAAACGCAAAAATAGGGCTTTTTAGGCTGTTTTGAGTTAATTGGTTGGTAATCAGACGGTTATGCTGAGTTGAGGCAAAAATATCCGTTTTTGAGGGCGTTTTAGGCCCCGTTATGTTGCAACGGAGGCTCCGTTAGACGCTAACGGAGGCACTTTTGGGCTTCAACGGAGGCTCCGTTGCACTCCAAAACGGCCTAAAACGGCCTCTAAAAGTGGCACTTTTGAACGCTAAGGAACGTTAAATCGGGCAAAAACGGCGTTTTTCGGTGTTTCAGCGGACGAGAAATTTTGAAGAAAATCGGGCCGGTTTTTTTGCAACGGAGGCCGTTTTGGAATTTTGAATTACGAATTTTGAGTTTTGAATTGGGATTTTTGAGAGTGAAAAATGGGCGGAAATGAGTAACGGGACCATAATTTAACGTTTGTTGACGCGAGAGAATCGAATTTTGAAGAGGCTAAATTTGGTAAATAATATTTACAAAGTTACGGCGAAAATATAAAAAATCAAGGAGATGGCAATACGGCGTTATCTAATCTGATTTTATTTATATGTTTTTTGTACTTTCCCTTCGTTATCCTCACGGGTATCAGATAAAAACTATACCTTTGTATAAAATTAGATAGAGGGTGTATGGAAAGATATAATAAACCACCATTAACATATACAGAGCAGGTTGAACTGTTGAAATCAAGGGGCATGACCGTTCCCGATGAAAAACGAGCGGAAAGATTACTTGCTAATATCAGTTATTACCGCCTTAGTGCCTATATGCTGCCATATAAACAGAAAGAGAATGGATTTATAATTGATGCGTTCCGAGAAGGTACGACATGGGATATGGTATATAACCTATATGTTTTTGATAGGAAGTTGCGTTTATTGGTATTCAATGCTATAGAACGGCTTGAGGTGGCTATCAGAGCACAGATAATCTATCAGCTCAGCCATAAGTACGGTTCACATTGGCAGGACAGGAGTGAAATTTTTAATCCTCCGAAGGAAATCACTCTTAGAGATGGCAGGAAAATTACAGTGGATGTATATAGTGATATACAGAGACATATTAAGGAGCAATTACACAACAATAAGGCAGAGACCTTTATCCAACATTATCGCAATAAGTACGACGTACCGGAGAATCCGCCTTCATGGATGAGTGTCGAGATTATGTATTTCAACCATTTGTCAAGAATATGTACTGGATTGAAACTGCGTACTGACATTAACGGTATCTCGTCTTATTTTGCATTGCCTCCCGGTACATTCTGTTCATGGCTACATTGTATTAATTATGTGCGTAACATCTGCGCACACCATGCACGTCTTTGGAATCGGGACTTGAATATCATACCAGAACGTCTGTCGTTTTCTAAAAGGCTTGCCTGGATAAGTAATCCGGATACGGTGAAAAGAAGTAAGATCTATTATTTCTTTTGTATGCTTAATTATATGTTGCAGACTGCCAATCCCACCACGCCGTTCAAAACCAGCCTGATGGTTCTGTTGAAAGAGTATGAAAACGTGGTTCCACTTAACGCAATGGGGTTCCCGATAGATTGGAAGAGTGAAAAGATTTGGAAAAACAAAAAATAGTTTTCAGAAGATGTAGAGAATTAAGAAAAAAATATTATCTTTGCATTATTAAAACAAAGACAGTTGTTGAAACTAAAAGATAATAAGCCTCCCGGGCGCGTCGCAAGACAGCATACTTGGGAGGCGTTCTTCATTTTAAGAGGTGGCGGTTCTGAGAAAACTCTTACCTCTAAGATACCCCCACAGGGGAAAGGGACTACTTTTTTCCCTTTTTTCATCTTTTCTTTGTACCTTTGTAAGATAGGATGAAATATGTAGACGTGATATTGCCGTTGCCTCTCGAGGGGCTGTTCACCTACTCCGTGCCGGAACGGCTGCGGGAGCAGGTGAGGTTCGGCGTGCGCGTAACCGTGCCGTTGGGCAAGTCGAAGCAGTACACCGCCCTCGTTGTAAAGGCGCATGATGACAAACCGACGTTCGTGGTGAAGGACATACTCGCCGTGCAAGACCGCGAGCCCGTGCTCCTTGACGAGCAGATGAGGCTGTGGCGATGGATAGCCGAATATTATATGTCGCCCCTCGGCGACATATTCAAGGCCGCGCTGCCTTCGGGACTGAAGAACGAGGAGGGCTACCGGCCGAAGACCGAACTGTGCGTGCGCCTGACAGAAGCCTACCGCCACGAGCAGGGCCTGCACGTGGCTATGACGATGCTCGGCAGGGCGCAGAAACAGCAGAAAGCCTTTGCCGACTATCTCGCACTGTCGCATTGGGACAGCCTGCAAGGGGCTGCGCCACGAGAGCAGATAGTGGAGATTACGCGCGAGGAACTGATGAACGCGTCGCACTGCACGCTTGCCGTGGTGAAAGCACTCGTAGACCGCAAACTCTTGGAGACCTATCAGCGCGAGGTGGGCCGCCTGAACCGTGGCGGAGAACCCCATCCCGAGCGTATAAAACCGTTGGGCGAGGCGCAGGGCAGGGCATACGGCGAAGTGCTGAGGCAGTTTGAGAGCAAGAATGTGGTACTCCTTCACGGCGTTACGTCGAGCGGTAAGACCGAGATTTACATCCGGCTGATACAGAAGACGATAGACGAAGGGCGGCAGGTGCTCTATCTGTTGCCCGAGATAGCCCTCACCGTGCAGATTACCGAGCGCCTGCAACGCGTGTTCGGCAACCGCTTAGGCATATATCACTCCAAATACAGCGATGCCGAACGGGTGGAGATTTGGCAGAAACAACTGTCGGACACGCCCTACGACGTGGTGCTCGGCGCGCGCTCGGCATCGCTCCTGCCTTTCCGCAGTTTGGGTCTGGTGATAATAGACGAGGAACACGAGAACTCGTTCAAGCAGCAGGACCCCGCGCCCCGATATCATGCCCGGTCGGCGGCGATAGTGCTCGCGTCGATGTACGGAGCCAAGACGTTGCTCGGGACAGCCACCCCGTCGGCCGAGAGCTACTACAACGCGATGACGGGAAAGTACGGGCTGGTGCGCCTGACGCAACGGTATGGCGACATGGAACTGCCCGAAATCAGGGTGGTGGACACAAAAGACCTTCAGCGCCGCAAGATGATGACGGGGCCGTTCTCGCCCGTGCTGCTCACGGAAATGAAGAATGCGCTGGAGCGTGGCGAGCAGGTGATACTGTTTCAGAACCGCCGCGGATTCGCTCCGATGGTGGAGTGCAAGGTGTGCGGATGGGTTCCGAAGTGCGAAAACTGCGACGTGTCGCTCACGCTGCATAAGAACACCAACCAACTGACGTGCCATTACTGCGGCTACACATACACCATTCCTCAGTCGTGTCCCAACTGTGAGAATCCCGACCTGCGCAGCCGTGGCTTCGGAACGGAAAAGGTTGAGGATCTGATAGCCGGCCTTCTGCCCGAAGCCCGCATAGCGAGGATGGACCTTGACACCACCCGCACGCGGTCGGCATACGAGCGGATAATCGGCGATTTCGCATCGGGCAAGACCAATCTGCTCATCGGTACGCAGATGATAAGCAAGGGATTAGACTTCGACAGGGTGTCGGTGGTGGGCATACTGAGTGCCGACAGTATGCTGAACTATCCCGACTTCCGCGCCTACGAGCAGGCATTCACGATGATGTCGCAGGTGAGCGGACGCGCCGGACGCAAGGGAAAGCGCGGACTGGTGATATTGCAGACAAAGAGTGCGGAGCTGCCCGTGATTGGTCAGGTGGTGAGGAACGACTGCGAGGGATTCTATAAAGACTTGTTGGAGGAGCGCCGCGACTTCCGTTATCCGCCGTTCTTCCACCTTATATATATATATATGAAGCATCGCGACGACCGTGTGGTGAATACCGCGGCTATAGAAATGGGCAGCCGGCTGCGCTATTTCTTCGGCGAACGGATGCTCGGTCCTGACAAGCCTGCGGTGGCCCGGGTGAAGCAGATGAACATAAGAAAGATTGTGCTGAAATTAGAAAACGGTCTGGACAGAAAAAAAACGCGCGAATGCCTGCGCCAAGTTCAAAAAGAACTGTTACAGGATTCGCGCTATGGGGCCTTGCAGGTCTATTATGATGTGGACCCGCTGTAAGAAGAGTGAAGAGTGAAGAATGAAGAGTGAAGAATCCAATAGCTAAATAGTAATGTCTGACCTCCTGACCTTCTGTCTCCTGTCTTCACTCTATTCCACCTTAATGAGCCTTATTGCAGCTCCACCACTTGGTGCGAGATGCAGTTTTATTACACTGTCGGCCGTTACCTCTTCCATCCTTATTGACAGCGGATAGGGATTCGTGCGGTAGTCGGCGCCGGGGCCGTCCTCGTATATCGTCATCTTATATTTCTCTCCCTTGTCGAGGAAGTCCAGTGCGACGGTAAGGTCGCGTGCGTTCTCATCGGTCACGCTGCCAATGAACCAGTTGTCGGCTCCGCGCTCCTTGCGGGCTATGGTGATGTATTTGCCAATCTCGGCATTGGGCACCAGAGTTGTCTCCCAGTCTGTAGGAGACGACTCGATGAACGTCAGGGCCGGATGGTTCTCATAGTTCTCTATCATGTCGGCAGCCATCTGCAGCGGCGAGTATATCACCACGTACTCGGCAAGCTGCTTCGCTATGGTAGTCTGCGGATGAGTTCCGGGTACAGCCTTGTTATTGAAGTTGAAGATGCCGGGCGTGAAATCCATCGGGCCGGCCAGTCCGCGGGTGAACGGAAGGATGCAGATGTGATATGGAGGATTGCCTCCGTCAGCACTCCAGGCATTGTACTCCTGACCGCGCATACCCTCGCCTGCCATCATGTTGGGATAGGTGCGGCGCAGTCCGGAAGGCATGGCAGGCTCGTGGTTCACCACCATGATGTGGTGCTTGGCAGCCGTCTCGAGCACCTTGCGGTAGTGGCGCACGCCATACTGTGAGTGTTGCAGTTCCTTGCCGTCGAGCAAGATGTTGACATAGCCAGTCTTTATGCAGTTTATGCCCATGCTCTCGTAGAGCGAGAACGCCTTCTCGAGCTGGTTCTCGTAGTTCTTTGCCGCTCCGCCCGTCTCGTTGTGGGCTATGAGCGAGACCCCTTTGGAGAGCGCGTATTTCTGCAGTCCGTCGAAATCGTAGTCGGGATAAGGCTTGCAGAAGTCGAACTTGTCGCCGTACTTCGTCCAGTCGCCGTCCCATCCGTAGTTCCATCCCTCCACCAATACGCCGCTGAATCCATGCCGTGCGGCGAAGTCGATGTAGCGTTTGGTGTTCTCTGTGGTGGCTCCGTGCTTCGGTCCCTGCTCCCATGTGTAGTCCTTCATGTGCATCCCCCACCATATTCCGACGTATCTTCCGGGCTTAATCCATGACGTGTCGCCCAATTTGTTAGGCTCGTTCAGGTTCAGTATCAGGCGCGATGTGATAAGTCCGCCGGGGTTGTCGGCTACGATAATCGTGCGCCACGGACTTACGAAGGGCGCAGAAGCATACACCTTGACGCCCGATTGCCACGGCGTGAGGGCTGCTGTGAGCGTCACGGCGCAGTTTCCGTTCTTTGTTTTTCGTACTTCACTCTTCCCTTTTGGCGTGAGGTTCAGGCTCGCATAGTCGGTGAGGTTGGCCTCATGTATGAACATATACAGGCTGTCGTTCACCTCGAATGTCATCGGAGTGGAGACCGTATCCTTCTTGCTCACCTGCTCTTTGGTATATACAGCCTCGTAATATTCCGTTCCGTTTGTTGGCTGCGACCATGCCTCGGCATCTGTCGGCAAAGCGAACTCGGTCAGTTCGTCCATGATTTTGAACGCCTTCAGGTTGGGCTGCTTCGGAAATTCATATCTGAATCCTATGCCGTCGTTGAACACGCGGAACACGATATTCATCAGACGCTTGCTGCCTTTGGTCTCCTGTAGAAATAGTTTCAGCTCGTTATAGTTGTTACGCACAACCCTTTCCTCGCCCCAGGGTTGCTCCCACGTCTCGTCGAAGCTGCCTCGTGTGGTCTTCAGCAACTTGAACCCGTCGCAGAAGGAACCGCTGTCGAGCGTGAACCCCAGTGCCGAATTGCATATAATAGTCTCGTTTCCGCGCTTCAAAGAATAGCACGGCTTACCTCCTTTTACGCCTGCGGTGAGGGTGAGCCGCCCGTCGGGCGACTGCACCGTGTCCGCTGCTGCGCTGGCAGATAACGGCAATAGCGTCATCAGCGCAAAGAGAAAGTATAATGAAAAAGTTCTTCGGTTATTCATAATCGTTTTATTTGTCAGTATGATCGTTATAGTCCTTTCATCAGTTCCTCTGCCCTTTCAGGCATTAGAGCGTTGAAATAAGTGTAGCACTGCTCCAGAGTCTTGGTCTTGGCATTGTCCTTTGCGTATTTCACGCGCAACTGATACCATTTGTATATCAGCTCCAGATGGCTTTTCTTGTAGCTCACGCCCGTGAAGTCCTGCAATGTCTCAAGACTCTGATAGCCGTATTCTTCAGTCGGCTCGATGGTCGTTCCCTCGCCGTAGTCGTTCCATGTGCTTATCTGTAGCCATTCCAGTCCCGCGCTCTTTGCGGCGTTCAACTGCCTTTTCAGCAATTCGCCGTTCTCCCGGTCGTATGTTGTGTAGCCCTCACCCTGTCCGAACTGTTTGTAGACATCCCAAAAACCGGGCATCGCGCCACCTATATACATATCGTAATTCTTAGCTGCGGTATAGTCGGGATTGGCGTTTACCCACAGGAACTCGCCTGCGCAGTTCTTGTTCTGTGCGTTGTTGGCTGCTCCGGAGCAGCCGTTCAGAGCCACGAACACAGGTTTGGCGGTCTGTCCCTGAAATATGAATGTCCAGTCGGCAGGGTTCGTAACCTGTTGCGGACCGAAGCACATGAACAGCGGTTTGCCGTCAATCTTCGTGTAACAGTTCTTGTTGAAGTAGTTGCTTTGCAGATAAAGCAGGTCCTGCCGGGCCTGGTTGGCTCTGTTATCCGCCGCCACATTGCTCAATGTCGCATCCTCATAAACTATCGTGAACTTCAGTTTCGCCTTATCGATGGCTTTCAATAATGCCTTCGTGTGGTTGTCGTTGGCCTCATAGTCGTTTACGCCCTTCATTGAGCCATACCAGTCAACCATCACGCCGTCAATGCCGGAATACTTCATCAGCAGGCACTGATAATCGAGAATGGCGGCATCATCAGATGCGTATGCGCCCGTCATAGGATGATAGTGTGACGCGAAATTGCTGCGGTCGCTCTTCAAAGGGTTGGCACTCATCGTCCAGTGGTTCCACACACCAGAGCTTTCGGGAGCCACAAACCACGGCATATAGTGCGCGTAGACCTTCATGCTGTTGGTCTTGGCGACATTCTTCGGAGTAACATCTGTTACCGATGGAGTAGGGTCGGGGTTGCCGCCGCCACCGCCTGCGCCTCCTCCATCATCGTCGTCTCCGCCTCCGCAGCCCGCCATTATCAAGGACGTGCAGAACAATGCCGCATATAAAAAAATCTTTTTCATATCTGTATATAAATCATTAGTAGTCGGAAAAAGGAGCCTGTATCTTAGAGTCCGCTTGCGAAGTCTAAGATGCAAGCTCCTATTCTTCTTATTGTTAAACTATAAAACGGTGCTTACCATTCAGTCGTATAAATCCCATCGGCTTATCTGTAGCCGTCGTTCTGAACCAAACGCGGGTTCTTCTCCATTTCCACTGCCGGGATAGCAAACAGCTCCCAGTGCTTGTCAGCGTCGGCAACGTTGGCAGCTCCGTTGAAATCGTCGCTCATTGTTGCAGGCCACGGCGTTCCGTCGAAGCCCTTGTTACCGAATGTTCCGAAACGGATACTTACCGTACGGCGCAGTCCTTCCATGCAGAACTCATGCAGCCACTCTGTCTCAAGAGCCTTGTCGTCGAGAACATTCAGTCCGGTCAGGCCTGCGCGGTTGCGTATTTGGTTAAGATAGCCGAGAGCAGCCATAGAGTTTCCGAGACGGTAGTTAGCCTCTGCCTGCATCATCAGCACCTCAGCGTAGCGTATCAGTACCCAGTCGTTGTCGCGTTCCCACTGGTCTGTGGCCTGAACCTCGTACTTGTTGAGACGTGCTCCCTCGTTCTGAAGAGCGTTGTGATATGTAACGATGTCTTCTGTGTAGTTCAGCGGCTCGCCGTTGTCCATCATTACGTCCGAACCGTCCTTCGCACTCTTCTGCTGTCCGATGAGCAGTGTCTTGTCGCGGCGCACGTCGCCTTCTTCGTATGACGACCAGATGCCCGGCTGCGCGCAGATGCCATTACCCGACCACTGCCATACGCCGTTCGGATCGAAGGCATATTTCTGATTATAATGGTATGACATTGACGCAAGGTAGTTGCCCACCGTACCCTTTGAGTGGTCGTATGGGATGGCGAGAATAATCTCGGGCGATGTCTCGTTCTTTGTCGCGAAACTTGCAGAGTAGTCGCCTGTCAGTGAATAGCCCTTGATGCGGTCGCAGGCGTCAAGACATTCCTGATACATCTCCTTGCCTGTATATACCTTTGCGTTCAGGTACATACGTGCCAACAGCGCGTTCGCCACACCCTGGTCGATGATGCCATAGCCTTTGGCGGGCAGGTCGGGCAACACGTCGTTCAGTTCGCTTACGATGAAATCGAATACCTCCTTGCGACTCTTTGTAGAGAGCTGTTCGTTCTCTTCTTCCTCATTGGCATACTCAAATTTGGTATTTATGGGCACGTTTCCGAACTGGTCAACCAACTGTGTGTAGTAGTATGCGCGCAGTCCGCGTAGCTGTGCCTTGACTTTTCTTAGAGCCTCTTCCGACAGCCCGCTGTTCTCCACCTGATAGATAGTGGCGTTGGTTTTCGATACACCAGTGAACGCGTAGCGCCACAATGCAGTCATACCATCGTTTTGCGGCGTCCACTTATGATACTGCCACTGCTGGTAACGGCCGCCGTCATACCAGTCTGTGCCTCGCGTAGGGATGCAGGCCTCGTCGCTGGAGCACTCCAGAAGGAAGAACACATACTCACAGGTAGGATAGCAGTTCACACCGTTTCCCTCGTCAGTGCCGGAGCCGTATCCGCGCAGTGTGGAATACGCTCCGCCTACTATTGTTGCGATTTCCTCATCCGTCTTGCCATACTCG
Source organism: uncultured Prevotella sp. (assembly GCA_900547005.1). GTDB lineage: Bacteria > Bacteroidota > Bacteroidia > Bacteroidales > Bacteroidaceae > Prevotella. Next base: position 18,181 of record URER01000006.1, on the reverse strand, counting down.
TTTGTCGGTATGTCGCTGTACAGGGTCTCGCCGAGGTCTGTACAGCCTGTCAGTGCGAGCGTTCCGCATAGAAGTGAGGACAATATAAATTTCTTGTTCATAATATTCTGTTATTATTAATTGTTCATTTTTACCTTACGACCTCATTTTTAGAATGAAAGATTCAGACCGAGTGAGAATGTGCGCGGACGCGGAGAGTAAGTGGCTCCGTTTCCGGTGTCATTATCAGATATCATACGGTCGATGCCGGGACCCTGCAGTACGTTGTCAGGGATGTAAACCTCAGGATCTGTTCCGTCGTAGCCTGTGATACAGAAGAGATTCTCGGCTGTGAAGTAAACGCGAATCTTCTCGAAACCGAACTTTTTGGTCTTAGGAATGGTGTATCCCAAAGTGATGTTTTGCAGACGGAAGAAGTCGCCGCGCTCGATAAAGTAATCGGAATAAACCAGTCCTCCCTTGATGCCGGAACCCACGAAGTCGTCGAGGGTGTTCTGTGAAGGCAGACGTGTGGCGTCGAAGAGCTGCATACGTGTTGCGTTGAGCACCTTCTGCCCGAACATTCCGTAACCCGAGATGTTGAGGTCGAAGTCCTTGTATGTAGCGTTGATAGCCAGTCCGAGGTTCCACTTAGGCTGTGCGCTGCCGAGATAGTGCTCCACTACGTTGCCCTCGTCGTCGGTATCGAGGATATAGTTTCCGTTTTCGTCGATGCCTGTGCAGTGAGGACCGAAGAACGAGCCTGCGGGATAACCTTCACGCACATACTGTGAGTATATGCCGGACAAGCCGCGGATGTTGTGCAGAGAGCCTGCCTGAACACCTTTGTCGGACAACTGGTAGATACCGCTGTTCAGTTTTGTAATCTCTTGATGGTTGTATGCAAGCGACATATTAGCGTCGAGAGTGAAGTCCTTGCTGCGTACGATATTGTAGCCGAGTGTGAACTCAATACCCTTGTTCACCATATCCCCCGCGTTGGCAAGCATAGTACCCACGATATAAGGTGGCTGTGGAACAGGATAAGTCCAGAGAAGGTCAGTAGTCTTCTTGTAGTAGAGTTCCAAAGTACCGCGCAGTTTTTGGATAAGACCGAAGTCTATACCAACGTTCCACTGCTGTGTGCTCTCCCATTTCAGGTCAGGATTCACGTTACGTGTCTGTACGTAAGAGTTTTTCCACTCTGTTCCGTCGAAGTAGGCTGCGCCCGATGGGCTGAGAACAGCGAGTGAATTGTATGCAGCGATACCGCTTTGATTACCCGTTACACCGAATCCAGCACGCAGTTTCAGATTGTCGAGCCAACTGATATCCTTAAGGAAAGCCTCGTCGCTTGCGCGCCATGCTAAAGATACAGATGGGAAAGTACCCCATTTGTTGTTGTCGCCGAACACAGATGAGCCGTCGTGGCGCAGAGTCGCGGTAAGCATATATCTTCCGAGGAAATTGTAGTTCACACGGCCGAAGAACGAAATCAACTTCTGGCTGTTCTTGTAAGAGTAGACGTCACCGAGCTGTGCATTTGTTCCTGCACCGAGATTGTTGTATCCGAAGAAGTCGGTTGTGAATCCGCTGCGTGTTGCGCCGAATCCCTCTGCCGTTGTGTCAAGGTACGAGTAACCTGCCATTACGTTGATATGGTGTGCCTCTGCGAACTTCTTGTCGTATGTGAGATAAGTCTCCAACTGGCGGTTGGTGTACTCACCGAAAGTGCGCTGTCCCCATCCTTTCAGCGATGCGCCTTCCATCTGTGCTGTGGTAGGCTTGTAGATACCGCCGTAGGTCTCGTTATATTCGTATGATGTGTTCACTACACCCTTCAGGCCGTCGATGATGTCGAGCTCAGCCTTCAGGTAGCCGAGGAAGCGGTGACGCTTGCGGTCTTCCGTTCTGTTGTTGTTTATCTCCACCGGGTTCTCGGTGTTTGTACCTCCGAGCTGTGCGTACGAGCCGTCAGGGTTATATACCGGGAATGTCGGGTTAAGGTTGATCATGCGCTCGAAGATGCGGGTATCTACTGGATGCCAGCTGTCGAAGTTGGCGTTGATGCCCTCGTCAAGGCGCAGTCTGCCGTTCAGACCGGTCTGATAAGCTGACAAGCTACCTGCGAGGCGGTTCATGTTGTTGCGCTCCACAACACCCTGAGTGTTCTGATAAGTGAAAGAGGCGCGATAGCCGTTGGTCTTCTTCGTGTTGCTGAACGCGATGTTGTGAGAGTGAGACACCGCTGTGCGCAACAGTTCGTCCTGCCAATCGGTGTTTGCACCATAGTCCTGAGCGTTGCCGATGTTGTTTTCGCGCACGTATCCGCGCCACTGGTCGGCAGAAAGGATGTCGAGCTTGTTGGCCACCTTTGCGATAGCCACGTAGCCGTTGTATTCGATAGTCTTTGCCTCAACATCCGAAGCCTGGCGGTTTGTCGTCACGATGATGACACCGTTGGCACCGCGCGAACCGTAGATGGCTGCAGCAGAAGCATCTTTCAATACGTCGATGCTCACGATTTCGTTGGGCTGTACGGAGTTGAAGTCAACGCCTGCGATACCGTCAACGACCACGAGCGGACCGTTGCTTGCCGAGAGTGACGTACCGCCACGCAGGCGGAGCGATGCTCCGTTCTCAGGAGAACCTGATGCCTGGACTACAGACAGACCGGCAATCTTACCCTGAAGGAGCTGCTCTGTGGATGTGATGACACCCTTCTTCATGTCCTTTGCGTTCACAGTAGCGATGGCGCCGGTGAGGTCCGACTTGCGCATTGTTCCGTAACCAACGCCAACGACTACAGCCTCGTCGAGTGTCTTGGCGTCTTCCTGCAGCACTATTCTCATGCCGTTGCCGGCCTTCACCGTCTGGGTGAGATAGCCTACGTATGATATCTCCAACTGTGCGCCCTGCTTGCACTGCAACTCGAAGTTGCCGTCCATGTCAGTGATGGCACCCTGAGCCTCGCCGGCCACCTTCACCGTAGCACCGATAAGCGGTTCGTGTGTGGCGTCAGTAACGGTTCCGCTCGCCGTTATGTTCTGTGCTGATACGCCCTGACATAACATTGTGAGGGCAGTCAGCAATGAAAATATGTATTTTTTCATACTTTTGCTTTATTATTAGGTTTATGTTATTCGTCAACCTCTGTCAGCGGGAGGTCTTCTTCTACCACCACTGCGTCTTTGGCGTTCTTTATTGTTACGTGGATTGTTGTGGCTGTGGTGCCCGACAACTCCTTGAACAGGTTGGCATAGCCCTGACGCTTGTCGCGGTTTCCTGTCATGGTGCCGCCGAAGGTCTTGCCGCCGGCTGTGATTGTCCACTGCAAATCGCCGTCGGTACGGCCGTTATACTGGCGTATCAATGTGAGGATGTCGTACTTGCTGAACTTGCTCGGGAAGTAAGAGAACGCCGGATCCGGATATGCCTCTGCCGTGCCTGCCTTGAATTCAAGGTCGAATACTGAAGCCGACCAGTCCTCAAGCACCAGTCCGAACTTGATGCTCTGGGCTACGAACGAGCCGAAGAAGTCGGGGTTGGGGGCAGGATTGCCGTCCGCGCCTATCATACCTCCGTCGGTCAGAATATACGGACCGTATGTTCCGTCAGTGCCTACTGGTCCCTCGTCGGCGTTGACAGGGTTGTATGAGAAGTAACGCTGCGGAGTCTCGATATCCCATTTCCACACACCGTTGCCGCAGTCGCGCAGGCTCGCCTTGTCGAGACAGCCCGGACGCCATACGTTCCACTGCTGGTTGATGTTCTTTCCGGGCGGGTCAACGAAGTCATATTCTATCTCGTTGTCGTCCATATCGGTATAGATACCGCTCACACCTGCGTGCGTTCCCACCTTGATGCCTGTCGCGCCAATCTCGTTGAGCGTTCTTCCGCCCACCTTTACGAGGTCGCCGTTAAACAGTATTGAGAGCGGCTTGTCCATTGTCCACTTGTCGGTGTAGCCGCCATACTGGCTGTTTGCCCCGGAGCCGGAGAACGCCTGCATATCCTTGCCCGACTTCTTGAAGTCTGATAACTCGTCGCGTGTGTGGTTGATACAGAACACACCACTCTGCTGGGTGTTGCCTTTCACTTTCAGACGTGACCAGTAGCCAGCCTCGCCCCAACCGCTCTCAGCGTCGAGCATATAGGCGCGCAGTTCTTCCTTTGTGGCGAAACGCGTCTGGTTCTGGAAGAAATAGTCCACCGGGACGATAGTCATTGAATATCTGTAATCGCCCAGATACGTGAGCTTCGCGAAATCTGACGAACTGTCGAAGTTGCCGGCATCGGGTTCTGTCGGCTGCCAGCACCATAGATAAAGGTCCACACCGTCCTGAAAACCCGTCTCGGCCAAGTCGAAATAGATAGTAACCTTGTCTGTCGGAGTGAATACGGCAGGCACTGTATAATATTTAGGTGTGCCGAGCTCTTCCTGTGCGAATGATAACATTGATACAAGGAGCATCAAAGAAACTAAAATACTTTTTTTCATAATCCAAATCCTCCTTCTTTACTCTGTTGGTTCTGTCGGTTCATTGCTGACCTTTATTAAGTCATACTCATAGCTTACGAAAGCAATGCCCTTGGCCTTACGTGTCAGCTTGAATTTCAGGTGGGATGTGCCGCCTGTCGGTACGCCCGTGACGGTGAGGAACAGGTTGTCGTTCATGATAATCTGTGCCGCCGTCCCGTCTGAGCTGACGAAATCGTTTGCCATGCGCCATGTCCCTGATGCAGGGATGAAGGCCGGTGCGCTGCCCGATACCGTGTAGGTTCCGTCCTCGTTGAGGCTGAGTCCTAACGTGGCGAAGTCGAACTGTCCGGTCAGGTCCATGGTCTTGGCGTTGCTCTCGTCAATCTGTGTGATTGAACTCAACTGCCATTGCCCGGCGATTTTCTCTCCTAATGTGATAGGAGGAACATACGAACCGTCTTCTGTGTCGTCGCAGGCGGTGAAGCAGAATGATGTCGCCACGGCCGCAAACAACAGCATTAGAAACTTAGAAGTTTTTCTCATAGTTCTTTCTTTTTGTTAAGTTAGACATTATTATTATAGATTTCTTGTTATGCAGGTAGGGGGAATGACACCAGCCGATGCCTTTATTCGATTACAAAATTATCAATGTTAGGGTAAAAGAGCAAGGAATACTCCAAATGTATAACGAATATTTGGTTTGTAAAAATATAACTTCTTTGTAGTCAGTGTGTTACGTTTTTCAGACGGACTTATTTGTATTACTCGAATATTTACAATTTGTTGGCAAATAAACAGGTTGTGGGTGGAAATCCCCAGCCAATATTCTTCCGAAGAACCATCTTTGTTGCGCATTTACATTGAAAATCCGCAATGGCACTGCGTATTTACGTTGAAAATCCGAAATGCGGGCAGTAAACAGAATTGATGCGATAGAACGCAAATTAAAGATTGACGGGGAGTTGGAGGATGGTATATTCCTTTTTGGAGCACGACAGACCGGGAAAGGTACATTTCTAAGAGAGAAAAAATCAAAAATCTTTACATTTGAAAAACGATTCTCTCACGCTAACGAATGTTAAATATAGGTCTCGTTACTCATTTTCGTCCATTTTTCACTCTCAAAAATCCCAATTCAAAACTCAAAATTCGTAACTCAAAATTTCAAAACGGCCTCCGTTGGAAAAAAATCGGGCCGATTTTTGTAAAATTTTGCCGTCCGGGAAAACGCGGGAAAATGCCGTTTTTGGTCGATTTAACGTTCCTTAGCATTCAAAAGTGCCACTTTTGCAGTCCGTTTTAGGCCGTTTTGCATTGCAACGGGATAGGTTTCGGAGGCCAAAAGTGGCTCCGTTGGCGTCTAACGGAGCCTTCGTTGCAAAATAACGAGACCTAAAACGACCTCAAAAACGGGTATTTTTGCCCAAAACCGGCGTAACCGTCTGATTATTAGCTAATTAGCCCAAAATAGCCTAAAATGCCGTATTTTCGCGTTTTTGAGAGCAGGAGAGAGTTTGTTTGAAAAAACGCAATTCTGAGAAGAGTTATTCGTAAAGATTTAAATGGTGACATGAGCGACATATATATGTACCTCAAATAAAATAAAACTAACGGGATATTCGTGAAAGGAGTTCGTCTGGTGTCTCCGCCATCAAACTAAACGCAAATACTTTCTTTCCTAAATCCTTGATGGACGCTCCGATATGAAACAACTTGTCATCTATTTCCCGTTATCGGTAAAAGCGTATGGAAGATATTTGATGTTTTCTCCACGTTTTCCGTTCAAGGTCACAAATTGTGATCTTGAACACTCCTCCTTAGTTAGTCTGAACATAAAATGTTCGGGGAAACGCTCCTTATTCCTTTTTTACAGCCTGATTTAACACACGGGTCTCAAACACCGTATAATACAGCCAAATCCTTATCCATCATGACCTGTTGGTCTCGGATATTATAAATGAGGGATTCTATATGCTGTTGTGTCGGCAGGTTGTCGTTATATGTAGCTACCTCTATAGGCATTTGGAGGTTGTTATTTCGGCCATATCTTTTTTGTTTTTACAAAGATAGTCATTTTGTCGTATATACAATGATTTACAGGCTGTTATTTTGTCCTTCGGGTTGTCCTTTCTTTTTGAGATGTCGGTGAAAACCTATATCCTATACCTCATTATAATAAAAAGTGGGCGGATAATGCTCTTGCAGGGGGCTTTTAAGTGGGGCTGTGACTGTGAAAACCGTTATACAAAAGCCACTTCTGTGAAATATGGTGAATGTGCTGTATCTCTCTTTATATTAGCAAGTTAGCGCGTCTAACCCCATGCGGTTTGAAAGAAATAACGTTATACATTTTGAATAAGAATTTGACGGTATTGATAAAACGCATAATTTTGTGGCGTAATTGATTGTGACGGAGAATGTTTTACAGATATATAGGCAGTTGAGAAAATAAGTTGTTCTACCGTTAGCTATTGAATCGTTTCAGCGTTTGAGTTTTATAAAACAAGAGGAGATGTTTGATAAAGGTTTTTGTAAATTGGTAATTTGTGCGTTTTTTGCAACTTCTCTGCCGTCGGCGGCCTTCGACTATAATGTTCCGGAGCCGGATGCCGGCGGTAGAGTCGGTGCTTTGATGCCCTACACAAGGTATGAGTCGGTCGACGCATTGCTTGGTGGTGGGGCAGAACTGCGGATGTCGGCCGACTACGCCCCGCGCAATATCGCCACACAGGCTTCGGAACGCTCGTATATAGCGTTGCCCGGTGCCGGCTCATACGCAGAGTGGACAGCCGTGAGGAGCGGTCAGGGAGTGACGATGCGCTTCACACTGCCCGATGCCACGGCCGGGACTGATGGCTTAAGAGGTTCACTCGACATATACGTGAACGGCGTAAAGCGGAATGTGAGGGTCTACGGCAGCGTGAAGGACAGGATAGAGCTGAGTTCTTACTGGTCCTGGCAGTATTATGACGCGACGCATACCGACAACGCCAGCGACACATATATAAGCGGCGGAATCCCGTGTTTCGCCTTCGACGAGGTGGGCTTCATCATCGAGGGAGGCGTCAGCGCGGGCGACAGGATAAGGATTCAGAGCAGCGGTGCGAACGGTCTGGAATACGGCGTTGACTTCCTCGAGATAGAGAAAGTGACAATGACGGAATGTCCCGGCAATTCAGTCAGCGCGGCCGACTATGGCAACGATGTCGTAAGGGCGGCGAAGGAGGCCGCGAGGCTGGGCAAGACATTATATATACCGGAAGGAAATTATGAGATTGGCGGCAAGTGGTATCTGCCTGGCAGCGTGAGAATTGTCGGCGCGGGAATATTCCATACAAACATCACGTTTACAAGCTCGGGTGCCGGCGGTGGCGGAGTGGTATGCAGCGGAGGCTCGGAACTCTCAGGCATACATCTGACCTCCCGTCTCAACTCGCGCCATCATCAGGAGGCCAACTACAAAGGCTTGGAGGGCGGGCCGGACAGATTCTTCGCCCACGACCTGTGGATACAGCACTTTGAGTGTGGCGCGTGGTTCGAGTTGGGCAACAACATACGCGTTGTCAACTGCCGCCTGCGCGACAATATTGCCGACGGACTCAACTTCTGCCGCGCCACAAGCAACTCTACGGTGTATAACTGCTCCGTGCGCAACAACGGCGACGACGGCCTGGCGATGTGGAACCACAGCCATGAATGTGGTGACGAACATGACAACAGGTTCTGTTACAACACCGTGGAACTCGACTGGCGCGCCGGCAGCATCGGCATATTCGGCGGCAACCGGCACAGAATCTACAACAATTATATATGCGACGGTGTCCTCTCAGCAGGCATACGTGTGAATACCGACTTTCCCGGCTATGGGTTCCAGAACACCGAATGGATAAAGTTCGAGAACAACTATGTAGTCAACTGCGGAACAATACAGGACATATTCGGGCAGAACCTCGCCGCCGTCTTCGTGCGCTCCTCGAACTGGAATGGTGCAGGCGGTGTGAGAAATGTAACATTTACAAATACGCAAGTGTATAATTCGCAATCTGCCGACATAGTCTCCGTGGACAATGTGCCCGTTACAAACAACAGACAGGCGACCTTGCCGGGGCTTCCCGAACCCGACGATGCAGAGCCGGCAAGCGGCGGACCGCTCGAGGGGATAAGCGGTTACGACCTCGCCGTTGAGGGACTGGCATGGAAGAACGCATCGGGGACGGCGTCGCTGAAGAAAGGCGACAGGGTGGCTTTCACCGTGAAAATCATCAACAACAGCACCGTCGACATCCCGTCGGGCGTGGTCATCGGATTGCGGATAGACATCGACGGCAAGACGAACGTCATAAACAACTCATATAACAAAGGACTTGCGGCAGGAGAGGACTTGCTGCTGACTGCGGAATGGACGGCCACAGCCGGCGGACATACCGTTACGGCTCTTGTGGATCATGACAACCGGCTGCCTGACGAGAGCGATGAGGGCAACAACAGCCGGGTAAAGAAACTCAACGTAGGGGATGTGGCAACGGCCGTGAACAGGGATTACACTCCGGTTACGGGCGGATGCGACCTCTATGTTACTGATGTTACATACGAGAACCTCTCGCGCACGGACGGGACGATACAGCCGGGCGACCACCTGCGTTTCACCGCCGTGGCCGTGAACGCCGGAGACCAGGCCACGCCGGGGAATATAAAGCACGGCGTGCAGTTCCAAGTGGATGGCAAAGACTATAATGCCGCGCCTATAACGTGGTGTGATACATATTACAATTCCATGGCTTCGCACGAGTTCCAGTCTCTAACTGCAAACGGCGGAGGCAGCAGTTCCGGAACTGGCAACGGCTGGAACTATTGGGTTGCTGAGGAAGGGGCGCATAACGTTACGGCATGGATAGATGACAATACAACAGAAAACGGTGGAAAAGGATTCTTTGTGGAAGTAAACGAGAACAACAACAAGACCACCGTCACGCTGCCCGTCATACCCTATAATGGTGTGGAATATATCGACAACCCCGACCTGCCAGACAATCTTGACGGCTCTACCGGGTCGGAGCAGCCGCAGACAAGCGTTGTGATAAGCATAGGTGGGACAGGACTCGCGACCTATTGCTGTGAGCGGCCGCTCGATTTCAGTGGGGTGAAGGGATTGAAAGCCTATATCGCCTCGGGCACTTCCGGCTCATCGGCTGACGGAGGCATGACTCTGTTCGTAAGCAACGTAACCGATGTTCCGGCAGGGGAGGGAATACTCCTGCGTGGCAATAGCGGTGAATACGAGGTGCCTTTCACGGATGATGCCACTGCGGCGTATGCCAACTGGCTTGTCGGCGTGACAGAGCCTGCATATATATATGCAGTGGACGGCAACTATAAGAACTTCATACTGAGCGACGGCAGCCGTGGCGTTGGCTTCTATCCCGTGCAGGACGGAGGCGGGACGATTGCTGCAAACAAGGCTTATCTGCGTCTCAGAACATCGTCGGTGGCTGGTGCCAAGGCCATGACAATAGATTTCGGCGACGGCATCACGGCGACAGACCGCATCAGTGTGGCCGGGAGCGGACGGCACTCGGTTTACTATACGCTCTCAGGACTGCGTGTGACGAATCCTTTGAGGGGTTTGTACATACGTGACGGCAGAAAGGTGGTGGTGAGATGAGTGGCTGGAAAGGTAGGAAACCGGTCTACTTGAAGCCGCGGATAGAGCAGGTAAGGGTGGAGAATAGCACTTTGATGTCTACTTCTGATGACGGCCCGATAGTAGAACTGCCGTCTGATGAAGTGCCGGTATATCCGGACGGAGAGGGCAAAGACCCGGCCGATGCGTTGGGCAAGGGACATTCCAATATGTGGGATGACAGATGGAATGACGGTGACGGCTGGTAGGATTTAGTGGATAGGAGATATTGATAAATGTTTTAATAATTGAGTTTTTAAGTATTGACGATGAAAGAAAATTACTTTTACAAAATGAAACGGCTGCTTTTGTTTGCAGTCTTCATGACGCTTCCGTCCTTGTGGCAATACGCCGGGGCACAAGTAAAGTTACAGGCGGTGGATGCCGGATTTACTGACGGAAAATGGTGGATAGAATTAAAGAACCCTGGCAGTACAGACCTGAGCGGTAACGGTGGAGAAAATGATAAACTGGGCATTTGTTTCTACATAGAAAAGTCAGGCGGGGAGACAACAACAGAAAACGCGACTACAATGCGATGGAATGATGAAAAAACATGGAGCATCGCTGCCGGTTGTACGACCCGCTTTACCGAAAATGGAGGCCGTAAGAACAATATGGACGAACTGACGGTGGGCGACACTTATTATTTGAATATCAAGATACAGGACAACAGTGCTCTTAATGATAAGGTGAGTGTGTCTTGGGCCAACGCTACATTCAAGTATCAAGGCAAACAGAACGACATATATCAGATAAGTGATTTCACGAAAGTCTCAGGATTCGTCGTGGAGGCAGGTTCTGGTACGGAACTTGAGGCCGGTAAAATATACCGTCTGGAACAGGGAGCAGTCTATACGTTCAAGAACGGCAAGACCGTTACAGAGTTGTGGCGTGACGCCAAAGGCTCAGACGACAAGATATTCACCTTCGGATGGTTTGATACCGACGGCAGATTCCTCGGTGTCAGCGGTAACTACGAGATTAAGAATCCCGCAGAGACAGGACGTGCCGGTTATAACGGAAACTATTACGACATCATTCCCGTTGCCGACCCGGAAGCAACGGAAGTGCAGGATAAATACAAACACTTGAAATATAGCGGCGGCACGGCACTCGACCTGACCGATGGTGCACTATATCTCGGAGGCTCAAAGAATGGATTCGGTATTCCCGAAGCCAACGGGACATACGGCTGGAATGGCGGAGATACCAACAATAACGCGGAGATTAAGGGTAGCGCGATACCTCAGATAGAAGCGGGCAAGTATCAGTTTGACATCAGTACAGGCACTCAGGTGAAAGCGTGGGGCGGCGAAGGTGAGCCTCTGCTGTTCAAAATCTATCATTATAAGCGGTGGTCTCTGCCTATGGCAGGTTCGGCTGATACTTTCTCAAAATTCGAATTCAAACGCAAGCCGGGTGATGCAACGTTCCAATACGGCGACATTACATACAACCAGACATTCTATCACGTTGAGAAAAACACCGAGGCATCACCGTTGGGCGGTATGTTCGAGGTGACCAATTCTACGGATGAGGCTTTAGGCAACGGCAATATCCACGGTATCGCAATAGGTCAGGACTCTGATCTTCCAAAGTTCCCCAACGGATATACGTTCCGTTTCACGCTCGACCTGAATAATAACGCATGGGATTTTCCGTTGCAGGTGGGCTTGAGACAGCGTCCTTATGACAGTGATGTGGACGGAACAGACACATGGCACGCCGGTGATTTCATTAACAAGACAGGCAATGTGGGCGAGATAACGGTCAGTCTGAACAACAGCAACGGTGAGAAACGAATATCGCTGCGCGATGCTTTCCGCCTCGACTGGAACATCCCGTATGCCAACTCCAACCCGAACGATGCGGAGAATGCCGTGGAAATAGACAAGATAACGGTGAAAGGCAACATGAGCGTGGACGATATATACTATCTCGGGGACCTTGTGTCGGCAGGAAAGATAGCCAATATCAACCTCTCGGAAGCCTCGGTGGAAGGCAATCAGATACCATCTATCTTCGCTGCAGGCGCGCCCGACCAGAAACTGAAGAGCATAATACTGCCAAAGAATGTGTCGATAGGCTCGTATGCCTTCGAGGATTGTCAGGCATTGGAGACCGTAACGTTCTCGTCCGACGATAAAGTGATGGTTGGAATGGGCGCGTTCAAAGGCTGTAAGAGTCTGACTAACGGGACTATACAGAATATCATAGACCATACGCAGGCGGCGGTCATGACGGGTGTCTTCGAGGGTACGGATGCTTCGGACATCACAATTCCAAACGATATAACTCTAATCAGCAAAGACGCTTTCAAGGATACACCTCTTAAGAGATTCACTTTGCCTGCTGAGTGTAAGGGTAAGGAAGTCAAAGTGGAATCTTATGAGAACTGGATTCTGCCTGGCGCGATAGGAAGGGTCTTTGTCGGAACCTACTATAATAACGGCGAGCTTGACATAGACGCGGCCCGAACCGCGCGCACTCTTACCGGCACAATCACGAAAATAAGTATCGAGGGAGAGGACTTCAATCAGAATTATGGTGAAGGATGGTTCAACAACGGAGACCATGATGCTGTTAAAGACGGCAATTTTGACACAGAATACCGTACGGAAATAACTGCCGACAATGTTAACTTCGGTTTGATAAAAGATGGTGGCAACCGCAAACTCGGCCACATGAAGAAGTACTATTGGTTCAAATACTCTTTCCGCGTGACAGAGGAAGACGATTATACCATTTCGGCAAAGATGGCGACAGGAGGAAATACTACTCATCCTGAGTTCGCGATAGACGGTGGCTCTGATAGAATAATAAAAGAACTGAATATCGCCGGATGGAATCCCTATGACAATACTGAGGTTATTATCGGAAACGTCCGGCTGAAACCGGGCATCCACTACATCACTTATTACGGTGATACAAATACGGATCTTGACAAGTTCATAATAAGGAAAGGAAAAGATACCGGAGCAGATACTTTCGTGCCAGGACCATATACGGGAAGCGTGGTGACGGAATACAAACTTACCGAAACAGATAATCCCGTGTCGATACTGTCGGCCGACAAGGACGCATTCAGCGGTGTGAAGGCCAATAACTGTGAGGTGGTGTTCCCGGACAGGACAACAGATAAAATGGTTGGCGATTACCGCGATGGCAATAAAAACGCGGGAATACTCGGTCTGCTCACCAAAACCGTGTCGGAGGACGCTCCTTACGATGTCGTCTATCAGGAACACGCCGACGTCAAGGCCACACGCACGTTCAAGACAAAGAAGTGGAACTCCGTAGTGTTCCCGTTCACCGTGAACGGAAAGATACTGAAAAGCGCCACAAGCGAGGACGGCACGCTTACGAAGCCGTTCGCAAAAGCCGCTTATCTCTTCGACAACGGTTTCGGAACGCCGGGCTATTATGTGAAGCTGCGCTTCGTTTATCTCGATAACAAGAACACTTTCGATGAGAATGGTACGGAAAAAATCGAGGCCGGAACGCCGTTCCTGCTTTTCGTTGACGATGCGAAGGATGCTCCCGAAGGCAACGTCTACGTGTTCAAGGACATCACGACACCGGCCGCATCTACTGCCGTCGGTATGGGGTATAGTGATGATAAGGTCGTGAAACAGGTCGATCCGGCTGGCGAGAAAGGTATAACGGACTATTCGTTTGAAGGTAGACTCAACTATAAAACTGACGATCTCGCGTTCAGTGACAAGATATATTGGGTCGCTGACAGCAAGTATTATTGGGGCAAGAACGTCACGATGAAGAATATGCGCTCATGGTTTGAGCCGAAGACCGAGGCCGGGGCACGTGCCATAGAGAGCCTGTTCGGTTTCGTCGGCGACGATGCTACGGGCATCAGCATAGTGGAGGCAAACGGCGGCGGCAATGTCAATGGCGGCATATACAGTCTGTGTGGCCGGCTGATAAGCACAGATCCTGCTTCACTCCCACGTCTTCCGAAGGGTGTGTATATAGTCAATGGTAATAAGGTAATCGTAAAATAGTAAAGGAGAAACATGGATATGAAAAGGAATTATATAGCACCTGAGGTTTTCGTGATAGTTGCCGGGAACGGCAACCTGCTGCAGTCGTCGCCCAATGTAGGCTACGCTGGCGGCGACGGATCGTTTGACAAGAAAGGCGGCGAGACCATTGAGAATGGCGGAGAATACTCCGGCGCGACTCCGGCTAAAGGATTCACGGGCTGGGAAAACGATTGGGACAAAGAATTGGTTTGGTGACAACATGACATGAGATTTTCATTTTGGTAAAGTTGGTTATAAAATGCGAAAGCCACGGGCAAGCGATTGTCCGTGGCTTTATCTTTTCATACACTATATTATATATATAAGGTGTGGTGACCTGCATTCAACTTATCCTCATGATGCTTGCCTCGAAGTCGTCGTTCTCAACGAACGACTTGTTCTTTACGCGCGTCTTGTAAGTGTTTATCGTGTGCACCGAATACTTCAGGAACTTCGCTATGCGTTCGCTTTCCGTTATTCCAAGACGTATCAGGGCGAAGATGCGCATCTCGGTTGTAAGCGACATCTTCTTCTCCGGTATCTTACGCTCGCTCTCCGGGAACATACTGTTGTATTGTTCCACGAAGTTCGGGAATATCTTCAGGAATGTAGAGTCGAACACAGCGAACATATTGTCGCGCTCTTTGTTAAGTACCGACTCCTTAAGCGAGTAGCGCAGGTCGTCGTATTGGCGTGCCTGTATCTTGCGGTCTATCATGCGGTAGAGCTTCTCCATCTTGTCGATAAACTCCGAATTGATGTAGAATGAGTTGCCGATGTATTCGTTCTTGATGTTGTTCGCCTCCTGCAGCTGTGTATAGGCGTGCTTTATGTCCTCGTTGTTTTTGCGTATTGCGTTGCGCGCTTCCTGTAGGTTGCGCTTCTGTCTGTAAAGATTTACCACCGTGAACAGAATCACCACCACGAGCACCGAGATGATGATGATGCCTCCGATGAGCATATTCGACTTTTCCTTCAGGATGTTATACCTGTTGGTTTCGATGATGGGGAGGATTTCCCCCACTTCAATCTTCCTCTGTCTTGCGCCGTAGAAGTTAGCGTCATCAAGCGAATGCTGTATGTAGCTCGTGGCGCGCTGCATATCACCGTGCTTGTAGAGCAGTTCGGCGAGGCCTCTGAGCGCCGTCGTCTCCTTTGTCGACGACATTACGTCGTATGTCGCGGCATCGGCGAGATACTCCATAGCGTTCTCCTCCTCATTGTTTTTCCATGCCATCCATCCTATGCACGAGGTCACGATAGCTCCTGTGTGCATATCGAGCCCGCCCTTCTTGAGCATTGCCATGAATGTCCCGCGGCTCTCGTCATACTTGTATTCCTTCATCTGCTGCTGTCCTACGGCATACATCCATTCCGTGGTGTTGGGCTTGAGGACGGCAAGCAGGGAGTCGGTATAGCGGCTGCCGCGTTTCATGTATTCCGTATGGTAAGGCTCGGCGTGGTTGTAATCCGAGATGTCGTAGTTGAGCCGTGCGGCTATGGTGTAGTATATCTTCTTGTATTGAGCCGTAGCGTTTCTTGCATTCACCCCCCCCATTTTGTCGAATGCTTCCTTATAGAGGCCTGCAGAGACCAGGCAGAAGACCATCGCACATTCCGATTCCACTTTGTAATTGTCATCGTTGAGTTTCGTAGCGAGTTCAAGCGAACGGTTGGCGTAGGTATAGGCCGAGTCATACCGGTATGACTTGTATTCGTCATACAGTTTGATGCAGGCGTTATACTGTGTCTTTGCCGTTGCCGCCTTTCTAAGAAAGTCCTTCAACTTCTGTATTCTCTGCTCCTTAGACTTGTCGTATGAGGATTTGTTTTTCAGGCATTTGTCTAATTTGACGAGCTTCTCGCCTATACTTCCGTTATCGGCATGGCATACGCTTTTAGGGCAAAAGGCGATTAATAGCAGTGCAGTTATGAATGTAGATAATCTCATGACAGTGTCGGTTTTGTTGCAATTAAGGTTTATGCAAAATTACTAAAAAACATTTAACCGCCAAATATTTGTCAGTTTTTTGTAAATAAAAAATTAATATAGGACCAGACGCTTTTATGAAAATAAAAGAAGGCGCGGATGCTTGCGGTCGGTTCAAGACGGACCTGTCGCAAGCATCCGCGCCGGAGCGTGCCGGGACTCTGTCTGTATGGGGAAGACAGAGGCCCCGATGTATTTAGAATTTCAGGTCGACACCTATACCTAACACACGGTTTGTGCGTGTGAAAGAGTCGCAGATAAGCGGCTCGGCCGACATAACCTTCTCGTAGTCGGTGTAGTTTGTCTGGAAATAAGCCGCGTTCACCTTTATCATGTCGTTGATTTGGTAGCCCAGACCGAAGCCGAAACTGTAAGAGTTTACGACAAACGACATATCATTCATGTAGTCATCCGTGAGCTGATAGCGTGTGAGCTGCAAGCCGCCGCTCACCTGAAGACGCTTTGTAATGTCCCATTCCACGCCGCCGAGATATTCGTTCGTGCCGCCGTCGAGTTTCTTTTCAGCGTGCTGATACATGTGGGCGTCGGTATCGAAGAAGTGGTGATAGCCCGCGTTGATGCGTACGGTAGGGCATACGCTCCACTGTGCGCCGAGGGTGAGCAGTGCCGGAGAGTCTTCCTCGACCTCCGTTCCGTCCTGGAACTTGTTCACGGCATCTATCATGCTCGCTTCTTTCACCGTGGATTTGTTCTTCATGCGCATACGGGTCTTGAACTCATATTTGGCTGCAAAGTTGAAGTTGCCCGTCTTATAGTCTATGCCGATGATAGGCGCGATACCCCAACCGGTCTGATCCGACATCAGATTCACTCCGTTGCGGTAGACGCCGAGCATATCGAGCTTCTGCTGGGTGCCCTGAAGCGTGGTTAGGTTTCCTTGCAATGTGGCGAGAGTTCCCTGCAATTGCGCCATCTGCTGAGTGAGTGCGTCAGGGATTGGCAGTCCGGCAGCGGTGTATTGGTCCATTCCGGCCTGCACCTGTGCGATGCCTCCGTTCACCTGTGCGATGCCTCCGTTCACCTGTGCTATTGTTCCCGCGATGGTGTTGCCTGCATTGTCAAGGAAGCCTCCGAAGGGAACGTATCCCGCATCGGTCTTCACCTGAATGTTGTCGAGTTTTGCCTTGTATGAAGCCGAGCCGTAGAGAAGTCGCGCACCGCCGTAAACAGAGAGTTTGTCTGTTACCTTATAAGCCGCACCGAGTGTGAAACCGTAATAGTACTGACGGCCCTGCATATATCCATCGACGTCATATCCCTTTACTCCGAGCGGTTCGAGCTGGCTCGCTATCGTGCCGACCACGCTCTCGAATGACCCGAGTCCGTTCTCGAACTCACATTTTCCACCGCCGCCGGTGATGGCGAAGTTGAACTGGAAGCTCCATTTGTCTTTGTTGTAGGCTGCCTGCACCGATGGGATTATGGGTGCGTCGGCCTTTCCCTCAAACGTTTTAGTCACGTTGCCTTCGTTGTTCTTCCCCAATGCGAATACCGGATTGGTGGATGTTATGGTACGGGTCTGATGGGCGTTCTGCAAGTTCAGCGACACGTGGAAACCCTGTTCGAGGAACGCTACGCCCGCGGGATTGCTGTAGACACCGTCTATGCCAATCGCACCGTCGCGTGCCGGATTCCTCAAGAAGTTTATGTTCTGATTTGTGTTCGTAAGCAATCCGCCTGCGAAAGTTGTCGTTACAGATGACAATAATATTGCCAAAGCTGCTAAATTACGTTTATTCATTTTAAATATTTGTACTAAAATTGGTTGCAAAGGTATCTAAATTGTTCTAAAATACCATAGAATTGATATCTCGTTTAATTTTTGTTAACTAACAAACCGATTGTTCTTAGCTTTTAACTTTTCGTTTTTCACTCTCAAAATAGGCACTTCTACCGTGCTTTCGTGGCTCACCCGATAAATATAGTGGATGTCTTTTATTAGATATTATGTCGCACCTTTGCACACACTTTACGTCATGCTCAGA
>URER01000005.1 GCA_900547005.1 uncultured Prevotella sp. | reverse complement strand
AACCTCAAAGCACTAAAAAAGAGGCTGCGCCGTAAAAACTTAATTACGACACAGCCCCTTCGTTTCCTTATATTCCGCACCTTATTTAACGTGAGTTTCAGTATCCCTTTTCCTGTCACGCAGTATCATAGAGTTTCTATAATACATTATTAATAGCCACATTTGTGTTTTACGAAGGTGATTCTGTGCTTTACCATGTGGCATTTTGCAACAGGTATCATGGAAATTGTAGTGTTATTAGTAACTTTTCACAATCAAGAACCACCTATTTTATTTAATTTTATTATCTTTACGCCAAACTTTATTTTTATAGGATATCATGGCAAAGTTAAATCGCATAAAAGCCGTTCTTGCAGAGCAAGATAGACCAGCAAGTGGTTAGCAGAGCAAGGCGGAAAATCTGCTTGTGCCACTTAGTAAGTAGTGCAGCAATACAGTTAGCCTGATTTACAAACATTATCTCGAATCTCTAATTTATTTGAAGTCAACATCAAGGAATTGTTAGTTGACAACAAAAATGAAATCAATGAATAATTGTAATGGAAGATTTATTTGGGAATGATTCTATCTTTGCAAAAGAAAAGACAGAGGTCAAAGAAATCTCTGGTTACGCAATTTACGCACCACAGCAAAAAGAAAGAACCGTGGTGAATAATTTGCCGGAATTTTACCCAGAACTCCCAGAAGGGAAGTTCGATATTGTATATTGTGACCCACCATGGGATTACGGTGGAAAAATGCAGTTTGACAAGTCTTCAATTAAATCCGAAAACAAAGACTGGAAAAGGGATATTTTTATTAGTGCGGCTAATTTCAAATATCCTACAGTAAAGACAAAAGATTTAAAAAAGATTCCGATTCAAGATATCTGCGCCGATGATTGTTTACTTTTTATGTGGGTAACAAATCCACATTTAGCACAAGGAATAGAATTGGGACAAGCATGGGGATTTGAATACAAGACCGTTGGATTTGTTTGGGATAAATGCAATCATAATCCAGGACAGTACACCTTGTCTAATTGTGAACTATGTCTGATCTTTAAAAAAGGACGAATTCCGCAACCGCGTGGAGCAAGAAACGTTCAACAGTTGGTTAGAGTGCCAAGGACAGAACATAGTGTAAAACCGATTGAGGTACTCCACAACATAGAAAAGATGTTTCCTTCGCAAAAGAAGATTGAACTATTTGCTCGACACAAGCCCGAGGGGTGGACAGTTTGGGGACTTGATGTAAGACCAGTCTATAAAGAAAATGACAAATCAGAATCTAAAACTGGGGGGTGAACTAAACGCCACCCTTTTAGGTGGCGTTTATCTCTATAAGAAGTACTAATCTTCCAGTAATGGAGCTATATGTGTTTCAAAATGGTCAATAAGATCTTCTGCATTTTTGGTATTTCTCCAGAAGAAATAGTTTGCTTTGAAATCCTTAAACCAGTAAGTTATTTCTCTTACTCTGCAAGGATCTCTTGTAATATCTCCTTGGAATACAATCTAAAACGGCAGATTAGGTTCTGCGATTTTCCCAGAAGTTCTAAGTTTGCTTAATAGACCAGGTGTAAAGTACTTACATAATCTCTCATGGGCATTACCTCTACCTGCAGAACGTGGCTTCCCTTCTACCCAGCCGTCCTGTCTCTTTATTTCAACATAAATGGTCTTTCCTGTTTTTGTATTACGAATAGCACCATCAGGTTGGATACCATGCTTTGTAATGGGCTCCTCTGGCGTGTAGATAGCAGCGAGTTCTGCGTCTGTAAGTTCTACGTCAACATAAAGGTTCTTGAAATCGGTTGGTTGACTGACAACCTCATACTCGGTGTCCTTAAACAGTTTCGAAAATACTTCGACAAAAGAGTGCTCTGCAACAGTGGCTTTGGATCCTCCATAGTCTTGCCACTTTCGTCTAAATCTGTTGTCTAAACTTCCCATAAATTTAATAATTGATTAATTCTGAAATATTCATATTCAATGCTTTCGATATTTTTACAACAGTTACAAGTGAGGGGATTTTTTCAACCCTTTCAATCGAACCGATATAGGTCCGGTGCAGATTGGCATATTCTGCTAATTTTTCTTGTGAGATACCTTTTGCTTCTCTACAAGCTTTCATGTTCAACGCAAATCGAGAAACAATGTGTCTGTCTTCATTTGTCATATAGTAACGTTTTTAATATTGAATACGATAGAATGTCGCTCTATAGACTGTAAAATTACCACTGAAACAGACTTGTGGCAACAGGCTATAGAATGCAATGTGAATAAATAGTGGATAAAAGGACAAAGTTTTAATTTTATTTAGCAAAATTGGTTGTATTGTCCTATAAAAAAAGAGAATTATGAATAACTTAACACCATATTTCAACGATACCAATAAATTCATACTGTATGATGGCGATACTAATATAATATTAGACTGTATTACTGAAAAAGTTGATACTATTTTTGCTGACCCACCATATTTTCTTTCAAACCAGATGAGAACGATACAATTCGGCAAAAAGAAAATTCGTGACAAGGGAGATTGGGATCATGTACTTCCATGGGAAGAAATTAATGCTTTCAATAGGCGTTGGTTATCTAAATGCAGGAGCTTACTTAAAGAAGATGGTACTATTTGGGTCTGTGGAACCTACCACAACATTTACTCTGTAGAACAATGTTTAATAGAATTAGGATTCAAAATCCTAAATATAGTAGTTTGGCAGAAGTTAGATCCACCACCAACACCATATGGTGGGCGTCTAAACTTCTCGGCAGAATATATTATTTGGGCAAGGAAGAACGACAATGTACCCCATTGTTTTAACTATGAACTGTTAAAACAAATGAATGGGGGAATAGAAATGCCTGATGTATGGAAGTTTGCACGACCTGGATTTTGGGAAAGAAATTGTGGTAAACACCCTACACAGAAACCTTTAAGGCTACTTTATAGGATATTGCAGGTTTGTACAAAAGAGGGTTTTACGGTATTAGATCCATTTGCAGGAAGCTGTACTACTGGGATTGCTGCAAATCTTATGAAAAGGAATTTTATAGGTATAGATATGGATAAGGACTATCTTGATTATGGTATCAGAAGAAAACAAGAAATCCTAGATCCTACTACAGCCAATAAAATGTTAAGGAAAATATCTGAAAATCCCGAAGAAGTTACAGTCATGGTCAATCATGTAAGTCTTGAATTGAGAAAAAAAATGATTGACTCTGGTATTTGCTATTTACGTGCGGGTGATTCTAGGGGCTCTCTTTGTGTAACTCCTGGATTTGAAAGAATGCAATATGTTCTCTTGCATACTAATGGAGAAGATTGCCAACTATTTAGATTAAAGACGAAAGGAACATTCCAAATTTGGACAAAAGAAACACTAGAAAAATATGGATTCACTCCCAAACACTCTGCATACTACATCGTCATACGTTTTGATGCGAAATCACTTCGACCTTTAGGAAAGCAAAAACATCTAAAAGAGGGCGCCAACACTTTCAGAGCCAAAATTAGAAGACTAAGCGACTTTTTAGGAATTAATTAAGTTTTACAGAGATGGTTCGTCTTCTCAAACTGTCAATTTAACATATACCCCCACTGATTTTGGCTGCTTTGCTAAAGGTCCGTGGGTTTCTTAAACAGCGGAGACACGGATGTCATTCTACTTATTTTTTCCCTCAATGCCTTTAGCCATTTACTTTATGACTGATTGGGCGAGATACGAATCACCGTGGCCTCTATTGCTCCGTGGTGAAAATCAAAAATCTTTACAATCAAAAAACGATTCTCTCGTGCTAACGAACGTTAAATAATGGTCTCGTTACTCATTTCAGACGATTTTTCAAGCTCAAAAACAAAAACTCCAAACTCAAAATTCCTAATTCAAAATTGCAAAACGGCCTCCGTTAGAAAAAAATCGAGCCGATTTTCATTGAAAATTGGTGTCCGGGCAAACCGGCAAAAAAGCCGTTTTTGCCCGATTTAACGTTTGTTAGCTTTCAACGGAGGCACTTTTAGAGGCCGTTTTAGGCCGTTTTGGAGTGCAACGGGATAGGTTTTGGAGGCCAAAAGTGGCTCCGTTAGAGTGTAAAAGTGGCTCCGTTGCAAAATAACGAGGTATTTTTGGACTTACGAAATGGGTGTTTTTGCTGATTTTTAAGATAAAAGTCTGATTATCAAGAACTTAAAGCAAAATTGGCTTAAGGGGCGTATTTTCGCGTTTTTGAGAGCGGGAGAGAGATTGTTTGAAAAAACGCAATTCTGATGGCGTTATTTCGTGAAGATTTCAACGGCGTAGCCGCATGAATGGATTATGGCTGCAATCGGATGAAAATATCGGTTAAAGATTTTGCCCGTTTGTGCAAAATGGTATATCTTTGCAAGGTGCAAGTTCCACTATCTTTGTAAGATAATGTTTGAAAAGGAAATAAAGGAATACGAAAGTCTGCGCTCTGAGTATCAGCAAAGTTGCCACGGCTCATTTGTCATATAGCAAATATGCGATTTTTGTTATGTATGTGGATTTAATCACCGCCGCTTGTTGCGCAGATAGAAGTCGCGCGAGCAGAAAATGAAGAGAATCAGACCGAGAATATGGAGCGCGGCGACGGTGGCGAAGGCTGCTGTGTAACCGAAATGCTCGGCTATGACACCGCCAAAGACTACACCCACGCCGATGCCGAAGTCCCATGAGGTGAGCAGGGTGGAGTTGGCCGTGCCGCGTTCGTTGTTGCCGGCGATGTTGATAAACATATTTTGCATGGCGGGAAACAAATGGCCGTTGCCCAATCCGATGAGAAGTGCTGAGAGATAATAGCCTACTTCTGTGGGGACGGCAACAAAAAGGATGTAGCCAATACATGAAAGGAAGATGCCCTGAGTGGCGTTTTGTGTCAGTTTGCCGTTGCGCAGAGCCTTAGAGCCTTGTATTCGCGACACTACAAGCCCTGTGGCAAGAAGCATGAAATATGTTCCGGTGCCTCCGGTGATGCCCAAGATTTCCTTGCTGTAGATAGCAAGATAGTTGCTCAGTACGCCGTAACAGAAGCTGAACATTACGATGTTTGCCCCCAAAAGCCACCCGCGGACGAGAAAAAAGCGGTCGAGTGATAGCTTCTTCTTCTCACGTATGATTTCCCGTTGCGGCACTTTCACGGTGGAATCCACCAGCATACCGAGTCCGGCGATGATGAATGCCATCCAGAAAAGTATGTCGAAGTTGTGCGTGTATTTATATATGAAGACGCCAATCGACGGAGCTATTGCCATAGCGAGGTTGTTGCTCAGTCCGTAATAGCCTATGCCTTCGGTGCGGCGGCTCGATGGCAGCACGTCGATTGCGACAGTACTGTTGGCTACTGTGAGTGCACCGAAGGGACCTCCGTGCAGCGTTCTCACCAATGCGAAGAACACAAAAGAGCCTGCGGCGAGGTATCCGCCGAAGAGAAGGAAGAACAGAAAGAAGCACACCATGAGCACTTTCTTGCGCGGAAAGCTGTCGACAACGTATCCGCTGAACGGCCGGAACAGCAGCGCGGTGACCGTGTAGCCTGACAGTACGATGCCGATGAGGTCTTTTGTGGCATGGAATGTCTCGCTGAGATACAGCGGCAGCAGTGGCGTGAGCAGGTAGAAAGCGAAGAACAGCGTGAAGTTTGTCGTCATCACCTTATTATAATTAGCGTTCCACAATACGTCCTTGTTATCCTTTCCTGTGTTTTCTTTTTCTGTTATCATTATCTTTTTCCTTTCCCGGCAGATGCGTTTGTCGTTATTTACCTATCTTTACGAGCAGCAAACCTATGCCCGTCCATATCAGTTCGCGTATGCGTACAATCAGTGCAACGAATATTGCGGCATTTGCGGTAAGTCCCAATCCCGTCACCGACATAAGGAAACCGCCCTCGCGTCCGCCAAGTTGCAACGGCATGAAAAACAGCATATTGGCAAAAAGAGTTGTGAAGGCGATGATGAGGATGCAGTCGGCGTAGCTCACGCTTGGCATAAGTACAAGTAGGATAAAGTACACTTCGAGTGCCGAACAGATTCGGCAGGCAAGTTCAAGCAGCACCGCCGTGACGAATGTCTTTGGATTCTGGTTGTGCAACGAGGCTATGCGGCGGTCTATGTCGTCGAGTTTGTCGCGGTTCTTGTCGATGAACGGCCGTGCCCAACGGCTTAAAAAAGGAACGTGGCGTAGCAGGTTGAGCGAGCGGACGGCCAGTCCTTTGCGATAGCCCGACATGAAAAACCACACGGCGAGCAGGCAGAAAGCGGCAGTAACGCCGAGCATCACGCCCATGAATAAGTTTAGCGGTTGCGTTATGACATAAAGGATGATGGATAGAATCCAAAACCAGAAGTGGCTGAAGATATGTGTCATAACGTAAAGAATGACCGATGAGGATGCTCTTTCCGTACCGATTTTTGGCGAAAGAGCCATAATCCGGTAAGGTTCGCCGCCCATCAGTCCGCCGGGAGTGGCGTAGTTGAGCGCGAATCCGCTTACCGTGATTTTATAAAGCCAGCCGAATGAAATCTTGTCTTGCTTGGTGTTGGCATCCTTTTGGCTGTTTATTATGATATACCAAGCTCCTGTATTGAAGATGTAGAGGAATGCCCAAAGCATCACAACGGCCCAAAACCAATAGCCGGCGTGCAGCAGTGCCTTCATCGTCGCGCTGAAATCAAGCTGTGTCAGCATGATGCAAAAGATGAGTACGCCGAAGATAAAAAAGCCGTTCTGATACTTCTTCTTCATTCCTTATGTCTTCTTAAAGTTGGCAGTTCAGTTATTCCGCACTTTCGTTGTTGGTGTTTTTCTTCGGAATATTGAACCGTGTCTTCTCATTTTCGTCGCGTCTTTCCTTGTATAGCTTCTTCAATGGGTTATCAAGAGGCTCATCGTATTCGGCACGGTGTCGGAATATGTCGATGGCAAGGAATATCGCGTTGCGCATCGAAGTGGCATCGGCGATGCTTCCTCCGGCTATGTTGAACGATGCGTTCTGTAGCGGTGCTGTTCTTATTAGTGGCAATCCGGCTGTGAATCTCGCGCCTTCGTTGTTGTCAATCATGTTGAACGGGATGGTGCCTTGCTCGTAGTGCATAGCCAATGTGGCATCGAAGCTGCTGTAATATCCGTTGGTGAAGAATTCATCCGCGGCGTATGGGCCGTACACTTGTATGCCGTTGTTGCTCAATTCTTCGATGGCCGGTTTGATGATTTCTACCTCTTCCGAGCCTGTCAGGCCGTTGTCGCCTGCTTTCGGGTTCAGCGAGAGCACCGCAATGCGTGGGTTTGATATTCTGAAATCTCGTCGCATACTATCGTGAATGGCCTTCACCTTCTCGCAGATGTTTTCTTTTGTTACCGTCTCGGCGATGTGCTTCATCGGCGTGTTGACGTTGGCGAGAGCCATGCGAAGCCTCTCTCCCGTCAGAATGGTCATGCTCTTGCCATACGACTCGGTATGGTCTTCGATGTAACGGGTCTGTCCGCTGAAGTTGAAAGTCTCGTTATTGTCAACCGGAGCCGTTACGATTACGTCCACAAGTCCGTTTTGCCAGTCTGCCAAAGCTCGGTCGATGGCTTTAAGGGCCGCATTGCCCGACTCCTCGCTCGGTTCTCCAAGTTCCACCTTTATTTCCTCTTCAAAGGTTGTCAGCATATTAATGCGGCCCTCTTGTGCGCTTTCGGCATTGTTGATGATGGTGAAGTTTGCTTGGATGTCAAGAGCCTTGCGATGGTAGGTTGCCACTTTCGGCGATCCATATATAATAGGTGTACACAGTTCCCGCATCATCGGGTCTTCCAGAGCCTTGAATATCAGTTCATATCCGATGCCGTTAGTGTCGCCGTGCGTAATGGCTACGCGTATTTTTCTGTTTTCCATATTTATGTTTTTATTTAGATTTCAATTATATTCTTAGCTGTTTGGGCTTCCCCCCTTGGGGGGATAGAGGGGGGCTGTTGTGTATAGCACCGCCTCCGTTTGTCTGATGCGGTTGCGCTTGGTCGTTTCGGGAGCGTAGACAAAGCCTTCCGTGTAGATGTAACGGTTGCCTTGTCGGGTTACGTGCAACACGAACGGACCGCCCATCGCATCGTTTTCCATCTCCCAAAGGCCTCGTGCAATTACCGTCTTGCCCTGTTTGCGGTATCTTTCGGCTATCTGCTGAAACGTTACCGAGCCTTCCGAGGTCTTCATATACATCCCGTCGCGCTCACCGGGGATGTTCCGCCGCATCACACTGTCTCTTACCCGTATAGCGTCGGCGCTGCTTGAGCTGTAAACGCAGATGCTTTTCATTCCGCTCTTGGCGTTGTCCGACAGCCAAATAAAGTCTTTCCCAACTTTTTCCGACTGCATATCGGACGGGATGAGCATATCCACGCCAAACATTCGGCGTATCTTCTCCTGCGCCTTCGGATTGTTTCGCTTCGTCAGGACGGTATTCTCGGCAGCTATCTCAAAGCTCGTAAGCAGATTGCGCAGCTTCGGTGCATCTTTCTCCATTGCCTTTTTGAGTTCCGGAACCGATGGGGTGGTGATGTAGACGATTATCTGCGGGCGCGCACACACGTTCCTCTCATATCTGATTCTTGTCGTTGTAAACTGCCTTTCGTCCACTGTCAGTTTCACAATCGCCCTTGCTAATCGTGCTGTATTGTCCATCCGGGACTCCGTAGTGGCCGTTATGTCAAACGAAGGCTCGCTCTGCGGTAGTCCCTCCACGTCCTTATCCAATACCTTATATATAATACTGTCGCGGTCGTCCACAGCCAGTACCTCGTAAGGACGGCTGCTACTGCGTGGTTGCAGGGGCTCGCCTTCGTTTTTGCAGGCACACGACAGCAATACTGTGAGTATCAGGATGGCAACCGTTCTCATTGTTCTTCTTTTTTCGCAGTACTCAGCAAGCCGCACGCCGCGTATATGTCCTGTCCGCGACTGGCACGTATCGTGGTGAAGATACCGTGAGAGGTGAGATAGTCGCGCAGCCATTCCATCGTGTTTTCGTCTGCTCCGTGCAGCGGAACATCGGGTATCTGGTGGAATCGGATGAGGTTGATGCGGCAGTCAAGACCTTTCAGCAGGTTTACTATTGCACGGGCATGAGCCGGCGAATCGTTCTCTCCGCCGAACACGATATACTCGAATGACAGTCGGCGCTGGTGCGCAAAGTCATAGTTGCGCAGCAGTTCCACCACCTCCTTGATGCTCATTCCACGCTCGGCAGGCATCAGTTGTGCCCTTTGTTCATGCAAAGGAGAGTGCAGGCTGATAGCTACGTGGCAGTCGCTTTCCTCGATAAACCGTTTCAGTTTGTTCTTTACGCCCACCGAACTTACCGTGATGCGCTTAGGACTCCATGCGTAGGCGAAGTCGGCGGTAAGTATCTGCGTTGCTCTCAGCACGTTGTCGAGGTTGTCCATAGGCTCGCCTTGCCCCATGAACACCACGTTCGTGAGGCGTTCGCGCTCCGGCAACGAATAAATCTGGTTCAGGATGTCGGCCGCCGACAGGCTTCCTTCGAATCCCTGCTTGCCCGTTTGGCAGAACAGGCAGTTCATCTTGCATCCCACCTGCGACGAAACACAGAGCGTGGCGCGCTCTCCATCGGGAATGAACACCGTCTCCACAAACTTGCCGGAGGCTGTCGGAAACAAGTATTTTATTGTCCCGTCCTGCGAATATTGCGCGTCTATCGGTTTGCGTGCGCCTATTTCGCAATGCTCTTTCAGCCGTTCGCGGTTCTGTTTCGAGATGTTTGTCATCTCGTCTATGTCGGTGACGTGCTGCGTGTAGAGCCATTTTGCCATCTGCCCGCCTGTGAAAGCGGGCATACCCAGCTCCTTAGCCAATCCTTTCAGCTCTTCGAGCGTCATTCCCAAAAGCGTTTTCTTTGCGCCTTCCATAACCTTTTGATGTTTGTTCTTTACAGCCTACGTGCGGCATATCATATACATTATTATATATATCTGTATGCAAAGGTACGATAAAAATATGATATTGGACTTCATTGGGGCTGTAAAGTTTTCATGTTTGCGCTTGGTACAGGATGCTACAATGCTCTTGTATTGTTCCTACAAGGCCTTTGTACTGACGCTACAAAGCCTTTGTACAACTTGTACAAGGCCTATGTACTAAATCAATATTGTACGGATAACATCTCCAAAGGGGCATTTCCCCATATAGGATAGGGTTTTCCATACTCACATTTGGGGCTTTCGGTGTTTGCCGTCTCGTGCTTTTTGTGTTATTTTGCAAACAGAAAAGGAGAGTATTAATTTTAAAGTAAGAGTTATGAAAAAGGTATTAATGATTACGATGATGAGCGCATTGCTCGCGATGCCGGTCATGGCACAACATCACAGGGGACATTATAATAATCAGAGTTGCGAATACAGATACGGGCATAAAGGCCGGAACTGCTCTTATGTGAAAAGCCGTGGCGAGGTATTTTACAACGGAAGGCTGTTGCGTGGGGCAAGTGCAAGCAGCTTCCGCGACCTCGGTGGCGGTTATGCAAAGGATAATTTCCGCGTTTACTATCGTGGGAAGAGACTGGAAAAAGCGTCGGTCAACAGTTTCAGAGTATTGAAAAACGGTTATGCAAGGGATAATTTCAATGTCTATTACCGCGGAGATGTAATGCGCGGAGCATCGGTAAACAGTTTTCGGGTGATGAAGGACGGCTACGCAAAGGACAACTTCAACACGTATTATAGAGGCAAGCGGGTGAGATAGAATATCAAAATAAAGGAGCATTACCACAGGCGGCAATGCTCCTTTTTCTTTATCCGGTTTCCAATATACTTACTCCTTACATCTTTTTCTCCTTACTCCTCAACTCCTTTTTTCTTTCCAAATGCCGGATTAATCTTCAGGAAT
This sequence comes from uncultured Prevotella sp., assembly GCA_900547005.1. Classification (GTDB taxonomy): domain Bacteria; phylum Bacteroidota; class Bacteroidia; order Bacteroidales; family Bacteroidaceae; genus Prevotella. Next base: position 59,747 of record URER01000005.1, on the reverse strand, counting down.
GCTGTAACGAGGAATGTAACCGCGCAGCACGCCATGACGATGATGAAGAATGCGCGATAGCCCACCGACTCCTGCAACGCACCCGCAAACAGGCCGGGAATCATCATCGATAGAGCCATGAAAGCTGTGCAGAGAGCGTAATGGCTGGTCTTATACTCGCCCTGACTATAATAAATAAGGTATAGCATATAGGCGGTGAAACCGAAGCCGTAGCCGAATTGCTCAATGAAGACGCAGATATTGATAATCAGAAGGCTTGAAGGCAGGGCGTAACTGAGGTAGACATACACGATGTCGGGTAGGGTAATGGCGCATACCATAGGCCATAGCCAGCGCTTGAGACCGTCGCGGCCGGCGCAGATGCCGCCGAGAATGCCGCCCAGTGTGAGGCCAATCACGCCCACAGTACCCTGCACAAGACCGTATTCTTGCGGCGAAAGACCGAGACCGCCATTGTGTCCGGCGTCGATAAGGAACAGTGCCGAGACCTTAGCGAGCAGTCCTTCGGGCATACGGTAGAAGAGCATGAAGCATATTCCCACCCAGACCTGCGGCTTTTGGAAGAATGTCTTGATGACATCTGCAAGTCCGTCGAGTGGCGAAGCGGTATCCTCAGCCTTGTCTTCGTCCTTGATTTCGTCTTCCGGATGCGGCAGAACGTAGTGATGCCACAGCCAAAAAGCGATGAAAAGCCCTGTTACGCCGTAGAACATAAGGCTCCACGAAAACGGAATGCTGTTGCGGAATATCACTTGTAGGTTGCCGGCTATCATCACGAGAACGCCTTGTCCGAAGATGGTCGCGAGCCGGTAGAACGTAGAACGGATGCCTACGAACCACGCTTGGCTATGTTCGTCGAGGCCAAGCATATAGAAGCCGTCGGCCGCTATGTCATGCGTTGCACTGGCAAACGCCATCACCCAGAAGAAGAACAGTGTGCCTTGCAACCAGAACGCTGTGGGAATGGTGAACGCGACACCGCCGAACGCTGCGCCGATAAGCAGTTCCATGCTGATAATCCACCACCGTTTGGTGCGTATGATGTCTATGAACGGGCTCCACAGCGGCTTTATTACCCACGGCAGATAAAGCCATGAGGTGTAGAAGGTTATCTCGGTATTGCTCAGCCCGAGTTGCTTATACAGGATAAGCGATATTGTCATTACTGCCACGTATGGCAAACCTTCGGCAAAATACAGGGTGGGGACCCAGCTCCACGGATTCTTTTGTTTCATACTTCTTGAGGTTTTGAGGATTTGAGGTTATGGAGTTATGAGGTTTTGAGGTCGTTTTGAGTCTTCTTCGTTGTCAGGTCATGAGGTAATATTAGCTTAATATATTATGTAATATTACTTATATATATAAATGCTAATATATCGCCTGATAACCTAATGACCAGAGAGCGTCAGCGACCTCGCAACCTTACTACAACCTTATTTATATATTGTCTTTATATCCGCACCCTGATAGTAGTGACGCAGGATGTTGTCGTATTTATATCCACGCTCGCTCATCATGGCGGCACCTATCTGACAGAGACCCACGCCGTGTCCCCAGCCTGCGCCGGTGAGTACGAAACGCTGCGGAACGCCCTCGGCGTCGATGTCGAAGCGGTCGGTTACGAATGCCGAGCTGTAGAGATGGCTCTTGCTCAGTATGCGTCTTATCTCCAGTTCCTTGCCGATGATGAACGACTTTTCCGTACCGACGATTTGCAGTCGGGATATTCTGCCGCTCTTGCCACGCTCCAACGGCACGAGATTAACAATCGCTCCCAAGTCCGCTTTCAGGTTGGCCGCGATGAGTTCCGACAGTTCCGTCTGTGTGTACTCCACCTTCCAGCGGTAGAAGTCGGTTGTTTCCTGGTCATAATCGTTCAGCACCTGCGACAGTATCTTCTTGTCGTGGGTATTGCAGAACGACTCGGGACAACTGCGAATCCAGCTCTCTGCCTGCGTTTCGTCAGTGAGATCGAGCTGTGGGAAGCCCGTTTCTGGTACCTGCTCCTCGCCGTCTCTCACAGCCGAAAGATAACTCTTAGGCGTGTTTTCCCAGCAATACTGGAACTCTTCGGTCTCTCCGCCGCAGCATTTGCCGAAGCGTGCGTCGCAAACCTCATCGCCCGACATCAATATCTGGCCTCTTGTGTCCTTCACCGCCAGCTCAACGTTCTTGTTGGTAGCGCGCGTTATGCCCTGATACCGTTGGCAATGGTCGTCGGCGCACACATCGAATATGGTGTGGTCGTCGCGGTCGTACCATCTTATTAGCTCGTCTTCTTTTTTCACAAACGAGAAAAATCCCGTCTCGCCGTCGGCGTTCTTGCGTCTTTTCTCCATCTGTGCAAATAGCCAACTGCGTGAAATCACAGCGTGGGCCTTTAGTAGTTCCAGCGACGCCGAGGCACTCATCTCGCTCGAAATGACACTTGTCAGATAGCTTTCCACAGGCAGTTCGTTGATGGCATATATCTCGTCGGATTCCACAACTACCCGAAGCGTGCCGAGGAAGGTCTGTGTCTCCTTGCGCTCCCAATGGAAATTGATTCCTATTGTAACGTCATCGATGGAGAACGAGGCGTCGCGCGTCAGCGGAGCGAATGTCAGTTCGCGGTATTGTGCGCCGTTCCAGAGAATGCCTCCTTCAGAAAACTCCACCAACTGTTCGCCTTCTATCTTCTCGCCCTTTGCCAAATACGGCTTGTTCAGACGGAATTTTATTGCTTTGCCGCTCACGATGCCTACCATTACGTTGGGCTCCTTGTCCATGCTTTTAGCCGCCCGGGCAGCTACGGCAAGGTTTGACAGCTCACGCATCTTGCTAATAGCGTTCTGAGTCTGCTCTTTTGTCAGTGACACTTCATCGAAAATCGTGCGCAGGTCGGCCTCGGTCATGCGCTCGTAGTCCTCCTTTCGGGGGGTGATTACGAGTCCTGCCATATCGAGCGACCCCGGACTGATGAGCATCTGAGCCTCGCCCTCCTCGAAATAGCAAAGCGGACGATGTCGGCGGCGTGGGAACACTACCGACAGATAGCTCTCCTCCTCACGCCAAGCCACGATGTTCATCATCGGCTCTGTGTCGTCCGGCTGCATCGGGAGCGCGTCGTAAAGCGTATTGAACAGCTCCTCGCCACTCTGCACACTATTGCTCCTTATTAAAAATGCGGCACAAGGATAGTCGCGTATCAGGTAAATTCCTTCGTTGTCGCCCTGTGTTACCACGGCTTCGAGGTTGCGGCAGAGCCGTTGCCACATCTGTCTTAGCGGCAGAATATCGCCCTTTCCGCCCTGAAAATGCAGGTGGTCGGGAGCACTCGCGCCACATTTCGGGCCGTTATAGAACACGGTCATTGCCGGATAGTCGGTCAGCAGACGGCCAATCTCGCCGTAGTTGCCCGCGATCTGTTGCGCACAGTGGTTCACGGAAGGTATCGTGAAATGCACGGGAAGAATGGGGAATGGGTTTACCAGTAGCTCGAATCCGCCATCAAGCGGCTTTGTTATCTGCTCTTCGGGCCTGTTTGCTGCACAGAGGAAGCACGGGCGTTTCGCAATGGTCTTATTGTCGATTTTCGCTCCGGTGCTTACGATGCGTGCGGGATTAAACTGTAACGTCCAAAAAGCATCGTCGCCAACGGTTCGCGTACTCACATTCTGCAGGTCGAGAAAGCGCCTTGCGGCATCTTCCCATAGGTCCATCTGACGCAGGAAGAAGCGTCCGAGCGTGTTGTCCACCGATGAATCGAGTTTGCCCTCGGCCAATTGTTGGCGCGCCCGTAGCTCTATGGTGCGCAGGCGGTCTTTATACAGGTTGTTCGCGTTCACCCGTTCTATGCTCAGTGCGGCATCGCTGTTGCCTCCCCATCGGCGGCACAGATACAGTTCGTCATAAATCCGGCCGATGCGATAGCGGCGGCTGAAAGCCAGTCCCATTGCGTAGTCCTCACCATAACTTGTGTTCGGAAATTTTATCTGCCGTGCTAAAGGCGTGAAGAAAGCCCTCGGCGCACCCAGTCCGTTTATGCGCAGCGCGTTGTTACATCCGTTCTCGTCGGTCCACTCACGGTGGTCGATGAGGCCGGGAGGCAGTGTGTTAAGGTCGAAGTCGCACATCCGGTACGAGCCGATTATCATTGCGGCCTTTTGATTGTGGAACGCATCCACGATTTTTTGCAATGTGTCGGGCGAAGAATAGAGGTCATCGCTGTCGAGTTGCACGGCGAAACGTCCGCATCGTTCGTCGTTCACGGCCCGGTTCCAGCATCCGCCGATGCCTAAGTCGTGGCGTTCGGGGATGATGTGGATGAGGGATGGAGAAGAATGGCTCTCCTCTAATCCCCCTAAGGGGAGAAGACCAGTCCGTCTAAAATTGCTATCAGCTCCCTTTCCATTCTGTTGGAGCTCTCCCCCTTGGGGGAGTCGGAGGGGGCTTCCCATTTCTTCCAATATTTCCGTTGTGCGGTCGGTGGAGTGGTTGTCCACCACAATCACATTGAAGGGGAAGTTTGTTTTCTGGCTCAAAGCCGACTCCACGGCATCGCGGATGGTTTTCTCTCGGTTGAATACCGGTATCACCACCGACGCCTCCACGTCGAACTCCTGTTCGCAGAAGTCGGGAGCGACGTATTCCGAAGTGTCTATCAGTGCGCCTACGGCCTCAAGATGCGCCGTCGCGGCACGTTCCATCTCGATTTGCACATCGCGGTTGCGAGGATTCACGTAATCGAATTGCTTCTCACCGCTGGCGCGCAGGTCGAGCTCCTCCTCCGTGTACAGATATTCATCGAGGTGCATCACGCGTCCCGTGCGGCTCAAAGCTAAGCGCAGGTCATACCATCCGGCATAGTGGAAATTCTTGCCTCGGGCCAGCGCAGCGTATTCGTGCAGCGCCTTGCTGTTGATTACGACAATCGAACCGAAATCGAAATCATCGCGAATGCTGCCCTCCTGATAGTCGATTACCGGGTGCTTTACTACCTTTGCGTTCTCGATGGAGTAGTGATCGCTATACAGTAGTGCGGCATCGGTGTCTTTTGCCACTTCCACAAAACGTTCAATGGCATACATACCGAGCGTTACCGGTGTGCTTTTCATGTACCAAAGCACATAGTCGGCCGTGGCGTTTGCCGAGATACTCTGTATGGTGCTTGATGAAGTCAGTCCGTCTGCTACCACGAAAGTACAGTTTTCTGGTACGCTGTTGCTCTTCGCGAACTCCTCCGACACGATAAGATTTATATGTTGTACTATCTTGCTCTGCCTCAGTTGTGCCAATACCGGTTCGGTAACATTAATGTCCTCGCAGGGCAGGAAACAGTCGATTCTTTTCATTTTCTATTGTTTTTCGTATATTTGATTTATGCAAAGTTAATGCAAATGAGTACAAAGAGAATTTATTCTCAATTTGTCGAATGCAGCTTAACTTATGCAAAGTTAATGCAAATGAGTACAAAGAGAATTTATTCTCAATTTGTCGAATGCAGCTTAACTTATGCAAAGATACAAAACTTTTATTAATAAACGGAAGCTATATTGAATAATCCAATATCATAGGGCTATGAAGAATGAAGATTGAAAATATGCCCTTGACTTAGTACCGTGGCTTGATACTTGAGTAATTCGGCACAAGTACTGGAGTAATCGGGCTTTAGTACTCGAGTATTTTAGGTCCGATTACTCGAGTATTTTGGCTTTAGTACTCGAGTAATTTAGGCTTAGTACTGCACCGTAATGACTTTGACAGGTTTAATTTCACATCTTCCTTTGTTTTACTATGATGTGAATTTGACTGATTTGTGGGAGCCGCCTTCTCTTATAAATCCTTATATTCCGGTATCTCTCTCAGAAAAAAAAACTTTTGATTCTCGTAATTCATCTTGCATACGTAATGGTTTATGCCGTTGGACACGACGAGATAGTCCACTTTCAGAAGCATATTGTAGACTGAAATTTGGTCGAACACCTTTTGTGTGATGCTTACGGTAGGAGCTTTATATTCTATAATCATACGCGGGTGAAGGTCGCTGCCGTAGAGAACGGAGTCGGCACGCAGCAGTTTGTTGCCCACATTGAGCTGCACTTCGTTGGCGAGCAGGGTGGCGGGGTAGCCTTTTTGCTCTATCAGAAAATGCACGAAGTGCTGGCGCACCCACTCTTCGGGAGTGAGAGCTACGTATTTGCGTCGGAGAATATCGAGTATTGCGCGGCGTCCGTCGGTCTCGCGTATTTTTATTTCGTATGGTGGCAGGTTCAACTGTTGCATTTTTTTCTTTTTTGTTTTGTCTTCTTCTTTATTTCGATTACCTTTGCATAAGTTAAGCAAATTCTATGTAAAAGATAGCGCAAACGAGTGCAAAGAGAATTTATTCTCAATTTGCCGAGTGCAGCTAATCTTATGCAAAGATAGCGCAAACGAGTGCAAAGAGAATTTATTCTCAATTTGCCGAGTGCAGCCTATCTTATGCAAAGATAATAAAAAGTTGGGACTTTGAGCGGCAATCTGTCACAATCATTGTCTTATACCTTATTATATAAGGGGGTATGAATACTTTTTCAGGCTATCGGTATGCCTCTTTGGCAATGTCCGGGTTCCTGAACTCCTGTATTCAGGATGCTGTTTTGAGTAATGAAAATGCCTTTTAGGTAATGTCTGAGCTCCAGAACTCCTGTATTCTGTCTCCTAATACCTCTTTCTGCAAGTATGTTCTTCCCCCCTTGGGGGGATTAGAGAGGGGCTTTAATATTTATCTGATTTACTTTATGGCAGCCAAAAGTGGACCGACATTCGCAGAAATAATGCGCGATTTGAAAGCAAGGAAGTTCGCGCCCGTCTATATTTTGATGGGCGAGGAGGCCTATTATATCGACTGTATAGCCGATTATATCGCTGAAAATGTGCTTTCGCCCGAAGAACGCGACTTCAATCAGACTGTTGTCTTCGGGTCGGATGTGAATGCCGGACAGGTGGCCGACATGGCACGGCGCTATCCAATGATGGCGGAATATCAGGTGGTCATCGTGAAGGAGGCGCAAAACATTCGTTCGTTGGATGCGTTGGAGAAATATTTGAAAAATCCGATGAAAACGACGGTGCTTGTTTGGTGTCATAAAAACGGTACTGTAGACAAGCGAAAGAAGGTTGTTTCGCTCGCGGAGAGTGTGGGAGTGGTTTTTGAAAGTGCGAAAGTGCGCGATTACGAACTGCCACATTTCATTGAATCTTATCTCAAACAGCGTAACGCAAGTATCGACCCGAAATCGGCGCAGATGATTTCGGACCACATAGGTGCCGACCTTCATAGACTGACATCGGAACTTGACAAACTGTTTCTAACCATGCCGGAAAACGACAAACGCGTAACTCCGGATTTGGTGGAACGGCAGATAGGGGTGAGTAAGGAATTTAATTCGTTTGAACTGAAAACGGCCATCATCGAAAAGAATATTTTTAAGGCTAACCAGATTATCAATTATTTTGACAAAAATCCCAAAGCGGGTTCGCTTTTTGCTTTCTTGCCGTTGTTGTTTGGCTTTTTTCAGAATTTGATGATTGTTCATTATGTTCCAAAAAATAATGTGGAAAATGGGATACAAGAAGCTCTCGAGTTGAGAAGTAAGTGGGGGACAAAGGACTATATCATGGGAATGAAAAATTATTCAGCACGCAAGACAATGGACATAATTGCTAAGATCAGAGAGATTGATGCCAAGAGTAAGGGCTTGGATAATCCTAATACTTCTGTTGGCGATCTGATGAAAGAGCTCATCTTTTTCATCCTTCATTAATTAAAGAGTGTACTTTGTCTCTTTAGAAAATCCTTTTTCTATTTCCAAAATATTCTATTTCCATTCTGGGAATTCTTCTTTGAGGGTATCAAAATTCTGTCCAGAACTCCTCGAGAAGTCTTCTTTATTATCTTATAATACTCTCAGAATCTCTTTATATTATCCTTATAATTCCTTTATATTATCCTTATAATCTCTTTATATTCCCCATAAGAATAGGGGAAAACGTCTTTTCAGCCCTCTAAAATCCCCCTTTTTGCACCAAAAAACAGTCATTTTCGCATTGAAAGAAATCCGTTTTTGCACTTGAAAAAGGCAAAAAGCGGAATTTTGAATGGCCTAAATCGCGTTTTTTATGACCCGCTTTTTAGGGGCTAACTGCCTGATAATATGATATATTACGCCGTTTTTATAGGCCTCAAAACTCGCGTTTTTTCAATCAACTCGTACTTCGTTCGGAAATATTAAAAAATAGGGCGTTTTACGCCCGAAATCTCCTTAAAATTTTACTGTTATCATTCTTTAACCTTTTATGATGTAAATCAGATTTTAATATTTACATCATTAAATCACGTTCATTTGTGTTTGTAGATGTAATATTTATGATTTTACACCTTGTTTTATATCTTTTGATTTTGAAATCAATATTTGAATTTGTTGATTTAAGACCGTAAACGTATTGTTATACAACACTACTATCATTGCCATAACCGCCTGTTATTAACCACTTTACGCTGTTTTGTTGGTAAAAATATAACAGAATATGCATTGTTTTCCTTATTTTTGTGCATAAACGACTCTTTTACAGACTTAAATACGTAACTTATTTAAATATAAGCCAATTAGTTACGAAAATGCGTTGTATATAGGCTTTACAGGCTTTTTGAACCGTAAATTTAGATTTGTATTTGTATATTAAAATGTAAAGGCTATACAAATATAGATTTTGAAAGTTTTGATTAAGAAATCAAATGTACACAAATATAAATTATCTTTAGTTTTGTTGCACGACTGGAAAAATTGTTTTACCTTTGTAAAATCAATGAAAAAAGGCACAAAAGTGCCATTTTTGCCTAACGATGCTAATTTATGAAGGATAGAATTAAGCAATTAATGGAGAGTCAGCACATGACTCAGCAGTCGTTCTCCGACTTTATCGGAATTTCATCTGCATCACTCAGTAGTATTTTTAATGGTAGAACCAAACCTACCCTAAACACTGTCGAGGCGATTCGGACTAAATTCACGAAGATAAATCTCGACTGGCTGCTTTACGGTTCTGGCCCGATGTTCAGAGATGATACTATAAATGAATCGGAAAGCGGCAATGGCGGTAATTCGGTTCCAACAGAAGGAATGTTCGATTTCGGAACTCCTGCGCCTGCGCCATCATATTCTAATTCGGGAAACGGGAACAATTACGGATTCAACACAAACCCGAAAAATCCCGTTAGAGCCGATTTGAATTTTATTGACAAACCACAACGTCAGATAACTGAGATTAGAATATTTTTTGACGACCAAACTTACGAGTCGTTTGTGCCTAAAAAATGAATTATGTCTGATAATTCATAGCTACTTCAACATTATTTTGTAACTTTGTAATCGTATCAGAATAGACAAAGTTACAAAATAAAAACATATAATATATAAGTATGAAAAAGCATATACTGGACCTCACAGTGTCCTCTGTCGAGAAACTGAACGAACGGTATGCGCTAATCAAATTGACCCATGAGGAGCCTCTCCCGGAGATGCTTCCCGGTCAGTTTGTGGAAGTGCGTGTGGACAATTCGCCCAAAACGATGCTCCGTCGTCCTATTTCTATAAACTATGTAGACTATGAACGCAATGAACTTTGGCTGTTAGTTGCCGGAATCGGCGACGGCACAAAGCGCCTTATTGAGCTTAAAAAGGGCGATTTGCTGAACTGTGTGCTACCGCTTGGCAACGGATTTACCATGCCAAAGGCGGCGAATGAGCGCATTTTGCTCGTTGGCGGAGGCGTAGGTGTGGCACCGTTACTTTATTTTGGCAAGTGCATCAAGGCTGCCGGAGCCGAGCCGGTGTTCCTTCTTGGAGCCCGTTCTGCGAAAGATTTGTTAGAATTGGAGGCTTTCGAGGCTGTCGGAACCGTTCATATCACCACCGAAGACGGCTCGGCAGGCGAGAAAGGATTCGTTACCAACCATTCCGTATTGCAGCGCGAGCGTTTCACTCTCATCTCAACCTGCGGGCCGAAGCCTATGATGATGGCCGTGGCTAAGTATGCCCGACAGGCAAATATCCCCTGTGAGGCATCTTTAGAGAATATGATGGCGTGTGGAGTGGGTGCCTGCCTGTGTTGCGTAGAGAAGACAACAGAAGGCAATCTCTGCGTGTGCAAGGAAGGCCCGGTGTTCAATATCGACCGGCTTTTGTGGTAATGGCATCGTAAAATAGATACTTAATCACGATAAAATTAACCGTTTATCACTGCAAATCGAACTGTAAATCATGGCAAATCTTAGTGTAAATATAGATAAATTGGTTCTGAAGAACCCCGTAATGACCGCTTCCGGCACTTTCGGATATGGTCTTGAATTCGCCGATTTCGTGCCTTTGAACCGTCTTGGAGGCATTATCGTTAAGGGAACAACGCTGAAACCGCGCGAGGGCAACGACTATCCACGTATGGTAGAGACCGCTTCGGGAATGCTCAACTGCGTAGGATTGCAGAACAAGGGCGTGGATTATTTCTGCGAGAACATCTATCCGCAGATTAAGGACATCGATACGAATATGATAGTAAATGTCAGTGGCTCGGCTCCTGATGACTATGCGGAGTGTGCCGCACGCATAAACGAGCTTGACAATATCCCTGCGATAGAGCTGAATATCAGTTGCCCTAACGTGAAACAGGGCGGAATGGCGTTCGGAGTGACCTGTGAGGGAGCGGCAAGCGTTGTCCGTGCCGTGCGCAAACGATACGGCAAGACGCTCATCGTGAAGCTCTCGCCCAACGTCACGAGTGTGGCCGACATAGCGAAGGCCTGCGAAGCCGAGGGCGCCGACAGCGTGTCGCTCATCAACACCCTTATGGGAATGTCGATAGACATAGAGAAACGTTGCCAAAGACTCAGCATTGGAACGGGCGGACTGAGTGGTCCTGCTGTGAAACCGGTGGCCTTACGTATGGTTTGGCAGGTAGCTCAGGCGGTCAAAATACCCGTTGTAGGACTCGGAGGTATCTGTACAGCCGAGGATGCCATAGAGTTCCTTATGGCCGGTGCTACGGCGATAGAGATAGGAACAGCCAACTTCATCGACCCGGCCGTAACCGTAAAGGTTATCGATGGCATGAACGAATGGCTCGATAACCACGGTTGCAAGTCGGTAACTGAGATTATCGGAGTACTCAATAAATAAGAAGAAGCAATCAGATATAGACTGAAAAAGACTTCATTTCATGCAAGAGAAAGATTCCGCATTAGCAAAATAACATTCGATACTTATAGAAATAGGGGATGTAAAGCCAACATACAGCTTACATCCCCTATATTTTTTATCAATCGTTTGAACCAAGCCAATCTGTTATCTGGAATATTCCAATCAACCGTTCGGCCCAAGCCAATCAACCGGCAACCTTACGACAATTTATCTGTTGGTACGCCGATTTCGTCCGACTTCTTCTTAGTCTTGCGTATAGCGCGCTTCTTCGGCTTCTCCTCAGCAGGAGTTTCAGTCTTTATTCCGGCCAGTTCCGGGTCGACGATGATACGTCCGCAATATTCGCAAACGATGATTTTCTTGTGCATCTTCACGTCGAGCTGACGCTGAGGCGGAATCTTGTTGAAGCAACCGCCGCACGCATCACGCTGCACGTAGACGATACCAAGACCGTTGCGGGCATTCTTGCGGATACGCTTGAAGCTCGTGAGCAGACGCGGCTCTATGCGTGTCTCCAGCTCCTTAGCCTTCTCGCGCAATGCCTCTTCCTCCTCGCGCGTCTCCTGCATAATCTCGCTCAACTCCCTCTTTTTCTCAGCCAAGTCCTGTTTGCGCTCGCTCAGCAGGTTTTCTGCGTCGGCAAGAGTCTTACTCTTATCCTCCACCTTGATTGTCGCGTCTTTGATTTTCTTGTTGCAAAGCTCTATTTCCAGCGTCTGGAATTCAATTTCCTTGCTCAGCATATCATATTCGCGGTTGTTCTTCACCTCGTTCAACTGGTTCTGATAACGCTCCACGCTTGCCTGAGCGTCTACAATCTCGCCTTTCTTCTGCGTGATGGCGTCCTTAAACTCCTTTATCTCGTTCTGTATCTTCTCGATACGTGTGTTCAGACCTTCCACCTCGTCTTCCAGATCCTGCACTTCGAGAGGCAGTTCGCCACGCAACGCACGTTTCTCGTCGATTGCTGAGAGTGTACTCTGAAGCTGATAGAGATTCTTCAACTTCTCTTCTACCGATAAGTCTTTGGGTTCTTTCTTTGCCATAACTTTTTCTTTGTTATATATTCCATTTAATAATTTTCGTTCTTTATAGCCTGTCTGTAGCCAACATCCGCAGCCCTTATAAGTAAGTCTCCCCAATTAAGCGATACTATCTATGATAAAGCATATTACTATACATTATTTAGTGACTTGCTTATCACGCCGGGAGGCCGGAACTCAGAGATGCATTATCGGGTTGGTGTTGGTCTTTGTGAGATAGCACGCTACTCCGGGACACTCTTTCTCGATTATCTCACGGAACACCTCGTTTGTGAACTGCTCGCTCTGGTAGTGTCCTATTACCGCAATCTGAATCTCCTGTTCGTGTCCGAAGAACTCGTGATAGTGCATCTCGCCCGTAACGAAAGCGTCGGCACCCGCCTCAATCGCCCTGCCCAGCAGGAAAGAGCCGGCTCCGCCGCATATCGCCACCCTGCTGATGTTGCGTTTCAGCAGTTGGTTGGCCTGCACGCACTCTACGTTGAAGCGGCTTTTCAGCATCCCGATAAACTCCTTTGCCGTCATAGGCTCCTTCAACGTGCCGATTACTCCGCTGCCGCTTTTCGCCTCTTTGTCGAAGAAAGCCACATCCGCAAGCCCCATTTTCTCGGCTATCTTGAAGTTCACACCACCCGGCGCATTGTCCAGATTCGTGTGCATGGCCACTATCGCCACATCGTTCTTTATGGCCTTGCTCACTGTCCGCTGCACGTAGTCTTCGCCGGTGATATGCGCCAGTTTGCGGAATATCAGAGGATGATGAGCCACGATGAGGTTGCAGCCGTTGGCCACCGCCTCGTCCACGATTTTCTCGGTTACGTCAAGACACAACAATGCCCCTGATACTTCCGTCTCTGTCAATCCTACTTGCAGGCCGGCATTATCATAGTCTTCCTGCAAGGGCAGAGGCGCGAATCGTTCAAGGGCATCTACTACTTCCTTTATTTTCACGCTTTTCAGCCTTTTAATATTATGTTTCAGTCTGCAAAGTTATTAATTTCCTGCTGATTACACTATCTTTTCGCTGTTTTATTTGTTTTTTTTAAGGATTTGGAGTATGGAAAGTGGAGAGAGAGGAGAGTGGAGAGAGGAAAGAGGTGTTTTGAGGAGTGAGGATCGGGGATGGATGAGTGAGAATTGTCTTGCTGCTATTTCTATTATTCGATTGGCATTTTTATGGTTGATATTTTCATTCCTACACCCCCAATTTTCATTCCTGTTTCAGCCTCTGAGGATTGATGAAAAATATTTACAAATAAGCGTTGAAAACTTGCCGTATTTTCTTCAAAATCTTCTTTGCTTGCAAATATCGCAAAATACGGTGTTTTAGCTTATTTTAGTGTAAAGGCTTGGTAATCAGATGGTTATCGCGTTTATAAGTAAAAATGACTGTTTTAGGAGGCAAAATAGACCTTGTAAAATTGCAACGGAGGCTCCGTTAGACGCCAACGGAGCCACTTTTGGCCTTCAATGGAAGCTCCGTTGCACTCCAAAACGGCCTAAAACGGAGTCTAAAAGTGCCACTTTTGAAAGCAAACAAACGTTAAATCGCCCGAAAACGCCATTTTCCGGTGTTTCGGCGGACGACAAAATTTGACGAAAATCGGGTCGATTTTTTCCTAACGGAGGCCGTTTTGGAGTTTTGGGTTACGAATTTTGAGTTTTGAGTTGGGATTTTTGAGGTCGGAAAATCGCCGAAAATGAGTAACGGGACCATTATTTAACGTTCGTTAGCATGAAAGGGTCAACTTCTCAGTGACCCGATTTTTGGTAAAAAATATTTATATTTTTAGGTTCCGCAGGGCGGAATTTTGAGGGCAGAAAATGGAAGTCGGGAAACCCAAACGTTATCAGGAAGCCAAATGTTAAGTAAGTCACTAAAATTAAACGATACTATCTATGATAAAGCATATACTTATATCTTGTATGTATAAACCTTGTTCTTTTTGGCTGTTTTTGCCTTGTCTCTCAGTCACATAGCCCGCTATGCTCCTTCGTTCCAAGACGAAAACATCTCAAAAACAACCAAGATTTATACTATACATTAATTTTAGTGACTTACTTAAAATATTGTCATAAATCAAGATTATAGGGGATTTTGAAAGAAAACTATAACATAAATTTTGGTTTTGTGTTAGAAATGTTACTTTTGCATCGGTTTTTTGAAACGACAATTATTGAATGTAAGAGTTATATATCAAGATTATTAGTTATTACACATTATTAATTATTTAACAAGGTGAAAAGATGAAAAAGATTTTCATGACTTTAGCAGTTGCTTTGCTCGCAGTAAGCGCAAGCGCACAGGTTTATGTAGGTGGTAACGTAGGTATCGCAAGTATTGACAACGGTGGTGACGACGACGAGACTGTTTACAGTCTTCTGCCGGAAGTAGGCTACAATTTCAACAAGGATTGGGCTGTCGGCGTTGAGTTCGGTTGGTCAAAGGGCAACCTCCATTCAGACGAGAGCGGTCTGCAGGAGTATGGTACGCAGCACACATTCGAGATTAATCCATACGTTCGCTACACTTTCTTCCACTCAAAGTTGGTTGATGTGTTCTGTGATGGTACGATTGGTTACAAGCACTATCAGAATACTTGCGACGAATATACTATCGGTCTGAAGCCGGGTATAGCACTGAATCTCAGCAATAGTGTCAGCCTCGTGGCTCATGCAGGTTTTGCAGGATACCAGACTTGGAATCCGAAGGGCGACGGCGAAAATACTTCTAAGCTCGGTATCGACGTTGATGGCAACAACATATCACTTGGTGTATTGTTCAAGTTCTAAGCTAACACAAACTGACATATATATAAAAGGAGCAACCTGCGTATGCCGTGAGGTTGCTCCTTTTATCGCTTTATAGTCTGGCGGTATTAGTCTCGCGAGGCCGTAGTTTTTTAAATTAGACTAATTAGACCAATTAGCCCAATTAGACCAATTTGACTAATTAAATTAATTAGGCCAATTACCCCAATAAAAAAATCACTCCAAATCACCACAAGTGGCAGATCATTTACCGGTCTATTGCCTTTTTCTCCGGCCAAATAATGTGGATAGATGCAAAAAGAAAAGAAAAAAGGGGGCTACTTCTTTGTGTTGTCCCCGCTTATTCGTACCTTTGCAATCAAAATTTGCAAATTTTATTTATCATGGCACAACAAGAAGATGTATTTAAGAAGATAGTAAGTCATTGCAAGGAATATGGATTTGTGTTTCCAAGCAGTGAGATTTACGACGGACTCGGCGCTGTTTATGACTATGCGCAGAACGGTGTAGAACTGAAAAACAATATCAAACAGTATTGGTGGCAGTCTATGGTGCTGCTTCACGAGAATATCGTCGGCATCGATTCGGCTATCTTCATGCACCCTACAATATGGAAAGCCAGCGGGCACGTTGACGCTTTCAACGACCCGTTGATAGACAACCGCGACTCTAAGAAACGCTATCGTGCCGATGTGCTCATCGAGGACCAGATAGCGAAGTATGACGATAAGATTCAGAAAGAGGTGGAGAAGGCGCGCAAGCGTTTCGGCGACAGCTTCGATGAGGCTAAGTATTTGGAGACTTCTCCGCGTGTTGCCGAGACAAAGGCTAAGCGCGACGCACTTCATGCACGCTATGCCGAGGCCATGCAAGGCCCGGATTTGGAAGCCTTGAAGCAGATAATCCTCGACGAGGAGATAGTTTGCCCTATCAGCGGAACACGCAACTGGACCGACGTACGCCAGTTCAACCTCATGTTCTCTACCGAGATGGGCGCGTCGGCAGACGGCGCAATGAAGGTATATCTGCGTCCGGAGACCGCTCAGGGTATCTTCGTTAACTACCTGAACGTGCAGAAGACCGGCCGCATGAAGATTCCGTTTGGCATCGCACAGATCGGTAAGGCATTCCGTAACGAAATCGTTGCGCGTCAGTTCATATTCCGTATGCGCGAGTTCGAGCAGATGGAGATGCAGTTCTTTGTAGCTCCCGGCACAGAGCTGGAGTGGTTCCCGAAGTGGAAGGAAACACGTATGAAGTGGCATCAGGCGCTTGGATTCGGTGCAGAGAACTACCGTTTCCACGACCACGAGAAGCTCGCCCACTACGCAAACGCGGCTACCGACATCGAGTTCCGTATGCCGTTCGGATTCAAGGAGGTTGAAGGCATTCACAGCCGCACCAACTTCGACCTCTCTCAGCACGAGAAGTTCTCGGGCAAGAGCATCAAGTATTTCGACCCGCAGACCAACGAGAGTTATACTCCGTTCGTTATTGAGACCTCTATCGGCGTTGACCGTATGTTCCTGAGCATCATGTGTCATTCTTATACCGAGGAGAAACTGGAGAACGGCGAGACCCGCGTTGTGCTGAAACTTCCCGAGGCTCTCGCGCCGGTTAAGTGCGCAGTGCTGCCTTTGGTCAAGAAAGAAGGACTGCCGGAGAAAGCCCGCGAGATTGTAAACGAGCTGAAATTCCACTTCAATACACATTACGAGGAGAAGGATTCTATCGGAAAACGCTATCGCCGTCAGGATGCAATAGGTACTCCTTTCTGCGTAACCGTAGACCACGATACACTCAAGGACAACAAGGTAACACTGCGTTATCGCGACACAATGGAGCAGGAGCGTGTGGATATTGCGCAGCTTAGGTCAATCATCGAGGACAAAGTGAGCATCACAAGTCTTCTTAAGAAATTGCAATAAATGAACGTAAGAAGTCAAATATCATATCTCATGCTGCTCGTGGTGGCAGTATTCGGACTGTCATCGTGCAGCGAAGATGACGACACGATAGAGGAATTCCCCGATTGGCAGGCTTATAATGAGAGCTATTGGGAGAACCTTTACAATACCACCGAGCAGAGAATACAGGCCGGCGACACGTCCTGGAAGATTATCCGCAACTATTCTTTGCCATCGGATGCTGCTGTCGGCAAGACAGATAATATCATAGTGCATATCAAGGAAGCCGGAACGGGTAGCGGATGTCCTTTCTATACGGATTCTGTGCGTGTGCATTACAGCGGTCGCCTGTTGCCTTCAACGACATACACCGGAGGTTATATCTTCGATGGCTCATATACGGGCGAGTTCAATCCGGCCACTGCCGCACCGTCAAAGTTTGCCGTTGCCGATTTGATAAACGGCTGGACGACAGCTCTTCAGGATATGCACATTGGCGATAAGTGGGAGATTTACATCCCCTACCAGCTCGGATATGGTGCCGTCGGCAGCAGGTCTATTCCCGGATATTCCACACTCGTGTTCGATGTCATGCTTGTTGCGTATTGGCGTCCGGGGGCACAAGTGCCGGGATTCAAGGCCAAGCAGCATGGCGTTTGGGTAGAATACTAATACAAAATAATTCTGAATTACTTTTTAAAATAATTTGTTTAAGGGCCATTACCTGTGAAGGTTGTGGTCCTTTTTGTTGTGTCAGGTAGTTGAGGGAGTAAGGAGTGTGCGGCTATAATGAAAAAACAGAGCATTTTGTCGGCAGGAAAAAACAAAAAAACAGGGTGAAATATTATAGTTTCTGCCGATAACGGTATAAAAAATAGCCAGGTTGTTGGTTCAACTTGGCTATTTCTTGTATATGATTTTCCCCATTCTCTGAATGTGGGACATAAGATTTGTGTTGCTAATATTATTGTATAAGGATATATCGAAGTAGTAGGGTAGCGAGGAGTCTGACAGCTTTTCGCTCACTTCAGTAAGGTCTTCTTGTGTCAGATTGTTACCTATGAGCGTGATGTCCACGTCAGAAAACGGCTTGTTCGTACCTTTTGCCCGAGAACCGTAAAGGATTACCTTTTCGATATTTCCCGTTTGCGAGAATATCTTGTGCATGATTGTTATGTCTTCCTCTGTCAGTCCGTACATACTATTCCTCGTTTAGCAGACTTTCCATTTTCTCCTTGAATTGGCAGAACAGTGGATAATAAACCGTGATTATCTTGTTCAGGATGCCCACGGCGGTCTCGTTATCATAATTATGTGATGAGAGATTGCGGTCTTCTATGGTCTTCATCCATGCCCGGTCGCTGACAAGGTCAATCTGCAAAGCCTTTCTGATGGCATCCCTTGACCCACGGATGTCAGTATAGCCTTGATATTCGGCATAGTCCTTCATCACGTTCCAAGCCAGTTCGTGCGTATATTCAAACCTCTGTATCAGTCCCTCTTGTAGCAATTCATCGACCTCTGAACCATAATGCAGTTCGCGCGATATGATTGATACCGCCTCTTTCAGTTTTGTCAGAGCCTTGTTGTAATTATCAAAGCGTTGTTTCCATCTAATGTCGAAGTCTTGCATAATATTCTGTCCCTATCAAGTTTATTTTATGCAAAGATAATTTTTTTCTCCGACAATCCCTCGTTTTCCTTCTTATAATTTCCCTTTCATGCTCAATATATATGAGGTGTCGCGCGCGTGTATATATAAATAATGTAAAGCCATGTCGTTATGTCATGGGATTTTCGTAATTTTGCAGCCTGAAAAACGGAAGGCACTACCGCTATTGCGGTAAGGTCGGCGAGAAACGATAATCCATAAGCATCATAACGGCAATGTTTTCAAAAGACAAAAGCGACGCATTATTGAGCAAAATCCGTGACAAGGCGGAGATGACACGCGGCGAGAAACTCAACCTTATCTATCTGTTGAGTATCCCGTCGATACTCGCGCAGGTTACAAACGTTATGATGTTCTTCATCGATGCGTCGATGGTTGGCTCGCTCGGTGCTCAGGCCTCGGCCTCTATCGGACTTGTTGAGTCCACCACATGGCTGTTTGGCGGTCTCGCCAGTGCCACGTCGTTAGGTTTCTCCGTGCA
Source organism: uncultured Prevotella sp. (assembly GCA_900547005.1). Lineage (GTDB taxonomy): Bacteria > Bacteroidota > Bacteroidia > Bacteroidales > Bacteroidaceae > Prevotella. Next base: position 40,656 of record URER01000005.1, on the reverse strand, counting down.
GGTGGCCCACCTCATCGGAGCAAAAGACTTTGTCAGAGCACGTCAGGTAGTGCGCCACGGTATCGTTACCGCACTCGCCATAAGCTTTGTCCTTATGACCGTTGCCGCCATTGTGTCGCAGCCGTTGCCCTACTGGCTTGGCGGAGGAGCCGACATAGCCCCCGACGCAAGCCGCTATTTCCTTATATTCTCCCTTTGCGCGCCGTTCTTCCAGATGAACAATCTCGCCTCCGCACTGCTCAAGTGCGAGGGTAATATGCGTGTGCCGAGCATCCTCAGCATCATGCTCTGCGTGCTCGATGTGGTGTTCAACTTCATGCTCATCTTCCCTTCGCGCACCGTCTCGTTCTTTGGCCTCGACATCTATCTGCCCGGTGCAGGCCTCGGAGTAACCGGAGCGGCTCTCGGTACGGCCTGCGCTTACATCGTCACCTCGCTCATGCAATGCTATTTCGCATTCTTCCGCTCAGCCATATTGTCTGTCCGCCATGCCGGCGAATCCTTCCGCTTCGTCTCGTCATACCTTGTCAACGCCTTCAAGATCGGTGCACCTATGGCCGTCCAGTACTTCCTTATGAGTTCGGCGCAGATTGTCAGTACGATGATTATAGCCCCGTTGGGCAACTTTGCCATTGCTGCCAACACCTTTGCCATAACCGCCGAGAGCCTTTGTTATATGCCGGGCTACGGTATAGGTGATGCCGCCACGACACTGGTGGGGCAGAGTATCGGTGCAGGCCGCCGCGAACTTTGTCGTAGTTTCGCCCGTATGGCAGTCTTCACTGGTATGATAGTGATGGCGTTTATGGGACTTGTGATGTATATTATGGCTCCCGAGATGATGGGACTGATGACACCCGTCGGGGAAATTCAGGCTCTCGGCACACAGAGCCTCCGCATCGAAGCCTTTGCCGAGCCGTTCTTTGCCGCCTCCATCGTGTCGTATTGCGTTTTCGTCGGTGCGGGCGACACGCTCCGTCCTGCCATCATCAACCTCGGCAGTATGTGGCTTGTGCGCCTCACGCTTGCCGCCTTGCTCGCCACCTCCTACGGGCTGCCCGGCGTGTGGACGGCTATGGCCATCGAACTCACTTTCCGCGGATGTATGTTCTTGCTCCGTTTGTTCCGTGGCAAGTGGCTGAAAGAGAAGTAAAACTACACTACAAGATTAGTACAGAAGCCTTGTACTATTCTTGTACGATTCTGATTAGCCTTTCTAAACCTTAAAGAAAACAGCTTCCTTCATCTTTTTGGGGAATTTATTTAGGACACTATTGGTTACAACCGTATTTGTCTTAAAATCCATTCTCTTTTGTAAAGAAATGCTAAATAATCACTTTTAGAATGAAAAAAAGCGTCGAAAAGCTTGCAAGATATATGAAAACGCATTACTTTTGCGGTGTACTATTAAAGTAGTACACTATGACAGAAAGAATATTAACAAACGGCCGCAAGGTCAATTAAACAAAAAAGATATGGAATCAATTATCACAGCGGCAACTGTTGCCACAATGTTTTTCAACGTAGCTAACTCAACTACAAGTGATTACGTTTACAACGCAGACATGGAGAACGGTAAGGTAGAGTCTTTCTGCGTAATGAACACAGACGGAAAATATCTCACCAACAAGCTCCGCTATGACTACTCATACGACGAGCAGGACCGCCTGGTAGAGAAGACCGCTATGCTTTGGAACGCAAAGAAGATGGCTTGGGAGCCCGACTTCCGTCTCGACTTCGCCTACACGGACAGCGGTTACAGCGTGGAACGCCGCGACTGGGATGCAAAAAGCGGAGAGTTTGCCGATGTTTCGGGCCGCATGGAGTATGAGATGATGTTTGATGAGGTAATGGCAGTGAACACATACAAGCGCGACCGCAAGACCAACGCCTTTGAACTGACCGATAATTTCCTTGTAATGAATCCGCAGAATCAGTTGTTGGCGGAAGTCGTAAGGTAATAAGGGGAGATAAGAGGAGAAAAGAGAATATAAGAGGAGATAAGGGACATAACTCATCAAGTAAAATTAAACCATTATGCTGAAGATAATAAATATGGATTTCCGCTATGCTAATGGACACAAGGTGTTCGGCGGAATGAACCTTGAAATAGGTGAGAACAAGATTTACGGACTGTTAGGAAAGAACGGAACGGGCAAGTCGACACTGCTTTATCTGATTTCCGGACTGCTCACGCCGCAGAAGGGCGAGGTGCTTTTTGACAGTATGAACACGCGGCGGCGTCTGCCGCAGACACTCAGCGAGTTGTTTCTCGTTCCCGACGAGTTTGACTTTCCACCCATGACGCTGGTCAAATACGTGAAACTATATTCGCCGTTCTATCCCAACTTCTCACAGGAGAAGCTCGATGAATGCCTGAAAGACTTTGAGGTGGAGGACGTGAAAGAACTGACAAAGTTGTCGTTGGGCCAGAAGAAGAAGGTGTTTGTGAGCTTCGCGCTCGCCACGGGAGTGAAGCTGCTGATGATGGACGAGCCGACCAACGGTCTCGACATTCCTTCGAAGGACGCGTTCCGCAAGATTGTGGCAAAGCACATGGGCGAGGGGCAGACAATCATCATATCCACCCACCTCGTGCATGACGTGGAACCGCTGCTCGACCATCTGCTTATCATGAGAGAGGATGGCACATTCTATGACAGGGAAACGTTCGATGTAACCGCGGACTATGCCTTCGACTACCGCACGCAGGCTGAGGGAGACGATGTAGTCTACGCAGAGCCGTCGCCTCAGGGCTTCGCCGTGATAGCGAGAAACACCGGGGGAAGACACACGCAGATAAACCTCGACCTGCTCTTCAAGGCCGTGGCAAGTGGGGCAGTAAAGTAATGCCGTGGCATGGAAGTGAACAGACAATAGCGTTATACCTATTTATATATAGCAGATTATGAATACGGATAAATTCAGTTTCAGGCGTTTTTGGCTCGTATTGCGGTGGAGATTCCTGTCGGAATGGAATATACTCGCGTTCCTGGTCATCACGTCTTTCCTTGTGATAATAGCCACGGTACTGATAGCCAAGTTCTTCTTGTACGAACCGAGCGACAAGGAAGGATTCGCAGACTATATCAGCGGTTTTCCCGCAGGCATCTTAATAGGCGTTTGCGCTATGGCCGGCGTGCTGTTTTCTGATTTTCTCAGAAAGAAAGACAAGCGCAGGGAAATTCTCATGCTGCCAGCCTTGCCGTCGGAGAAAGCCCTCGGTTCGCTGCTTTTCTATATCCCTACATTCCCGGTTGTGGTGTTCTTGGGGCTGAAAGCCGGTCTGAAGGTGTTCAAACTTATCATGTACAGGCTTCCGGACAGCCTGTATGTAGACTTTGACGCTTGTGCGGCGGTGGAGCCATATATGAAGTTTGGAATGCTGGCAGCGGTCTCCATGATTCTCCTGATATGTACGGCAACGCTTCTCGGTGCTATGCTTTTTCGCAAGGTTTACGGTCTTTTTGCCATCCTCGTGCTATTATTAGAGAGCCTGATCGCCCCGGTTATAGCCGTGGTCTTTGATTTTCAACTTTCGGAATCGATGCCGGCGACATACTCTTTGATTTTCTCGGTGTGTATATTCTGGACAGTAGTCAACCTTTGGATGGCCTACAAGATATTCCTTAATACGGATATTGCCGAACACGGACTGATGAGAAAGGTGTAAGAAATAAACAATAATAAACGCAGATAATAATCGAAAATGGATAAGAATAGATTTTGGAATGAGTTCAAGATAGTTATGGCAGATAACAAGAAGATGGATGCCGGCGTGCTGGGTCTCGTGTTCTTCGGACCGCTAATCATGATGACTCTGATGATGAGCGACTTATTTTACGATGCGAGTGTGGCCCTGACGGCACGCGCTGACAATGTCGCACAAATTGGTTCCATATTCAGTATGTTGCTGACGAGCTACGTTTCGGCGATGGTGTTTGGCGACCTGAACAACAAGAGTCACCAGATTAGGCTGATGACGAACCCTTCGACGATGGCCGAGAAGTTCTGGGCGCGCTTCCTCCATTTAGTCCTTCTCTTGATGGTGGCGGCTTCCGTAGTCTTCTATGCGGCTGTTCTGCTGTGGATGGTGTTCAATTTAGACCGTGTAGATGCCACGTTGTTTGAGCATCTGATGGGATTTAACGTTAATAAGGTAACGGAAACTCTCACCTCATCACCCGTATTTTGGATATTCTCATGGGTGGGAGAGATAAGCTATATAAGCGTTTACGCTGTTGGAGCGACCTATTTTCGTAAGCATCCGTTCCTTTACACCACTCTCGTGGCGGCCGGCGTGTTCCTCACGATAATGTTTGGCATAGGTCTCTGCATCGGTATGGCTTCCGAAATTTGGGGAGCTGAGGTGATAAACAGTTATATCCCCGACGTTGATACGGTTCTTATAGCGTTCTTTATAATATATACCGTGCTGTCCGTAGTAATGCTGTGGTGGGCCTACCGCCGCTTTACAAAGTTGCAATTCAAGAGCAGATAAAGACAAAAGGAGACGAAAACATGGGTGTTACATTCAATAATGATAAGGCGATATACGTTCAGATGGCCGACCGCCTCTGCGACGAGATAATTGCAGGAAAGTATAATGCCGATGACCGCATACCGAGCGTGCGTGAGTATTCCGTGCTGCTGGGCGTGAATACCAATACGGCCGTGAAGGCATACGAGACATTGGCGCGCGACGAAGTGATATACAACAAGCGCGGATTGGGCTACTTTGTCAGCCCGGGGGCACGTGAGCGCATCGTCGCCGCACGCAAGAAAGAGTTCATGGATCAGACCCTTCCCGAAATGTTCCGGCAGATGTCGCTGCTCGGGATAACAATCGAGGAAGTAGGGGAGGCATGGAAAGAGAGAAGTAAGAAGTAAATTAACAAAAAAATAAAACAATGAAGAAATTATTTTCAATCATGCTCCTTGCGTGCGCAGTCACCCTCGGAGCACAGGCACAACTGTTGTACAAAATCTCCGGCAACGGACTCAAGGTTCCGTCGTACATCATCGGCACCTATCACTTCGCTGACGTGAAGTTCACAGACTCCATTCCGGGACTGAAAAAGGCTCTCGACGAGACGCAACAGGTATATGGAGAACTGCGTATGACCGATATGATGAACCCTGATTCGCTGATGAAGATACAGACGGCGATGCTGATGCCCGAGGGAAAGAAGTTCACCGACCTGCTCACAGCAGAGCAGACTGACCGACTGAACGCCTTTATGAAGGGCTTGATGGGGGTGGACATGACAAATCCGATGGTAGGTCCGCAGCTCGCACCGATGACTCCACAGGCGCTGATTACGCAGTTTCAGACTATCATGTGCCTGAAGAATGGCGGCGGTTTCGACCCGACAAACGGTTTCGATGACTATTTTCAGAAGCAGGCAGTGGCTGCGGGAAAGTCCGTTTTCGGTCTTGAGACATTGGATTTTCAGGCTCGCGTGCTCTTCAAGAGTACCACTTTGGAGCGTCAGACCGAATTGCTGATGTGCCTTGTGGACAATGCTGAGACCTACAACGCAATCACAACGGACATGATAAAGGCTTTCTATGCACAGAATCTCTATGAGGTTCAGAAGGTGATAGACCGTAAACTCGGCACCACTTGCGACGATACGAAAGAGGAACAAGAGACTATGATTTTCGGTCGCAACGACAATTGGATGAAGCTCATGCCCGCAATCATGGCCTCAAAGCCTACGTTCTTCGCCGTTGGTGCTGCTCACCTTACGGGCGACCGTGGCCTGTTGAAGCAGTTGCGTGATGCAGGATATAGTGTTGAGGGAGTGAAGGAATAAGGTGATAAAATTTAATTTCATCAATATGAAAAGAACAATTATTTCAATCCTGATTTATGTCGGACTGCAAATATTAGTGTCGTTGTTTGTCGCAATGGTAGCCGGAGTGATTAGCGTGGCTCAGGGTGGCGATGTGGCAAGTGTGGCTCAGAGTGCCACCGTGCTTGGCGTCTCTTCGCTGTTGGCAAATGTTATAGCCATAATAGTATTGTTGAAGTTGCGCTATGCTAACTTCTCGTTCGGCCACATGAGGTCGTCCGACATCATGCCGGCATTGGTCATAGCCGCAGTTCTTGCCCTTGCAATGGTGTCGCCATTGTCTTGGTTGTCAGACAGTCTGGAGTTGCCCGACTTCCTGAAGAATGAATTTACGGCTTCGATGTCCGACTTCTGGGCAATCATCGCAATCAGTCTGGCTGCTCCCGTGGCCGAGGAACTTTTGTTCCGTGGTGCTATACAGGGCGCATTGCAGAAGATTATGAAGCCGAAGTGGGCCATTTTCCTCTCGGCGTTGATATTTGGACTGATACATCTCAATCCTGTGCAGGTCTGCGGAGCGTTTCTCATGGGTCTTGTTTTTGCGTGGCTCTATTATCGTACCGGCTCCGTGTGGCCCGGCATCATGGCTCATGCAACGAATAATATCGTGTCGACCATACTCGGGCAGTTCTATCCAGTAGATGCTTCACTCGCTGAAATCACAGGCGGGGGCACACCGATGTACGCACTGCTGGCGGTGAGCATGATAGTATTTGTGGCGGTTATCTGCTACGCCAAAAAGACTCTTCCGCTTCCGGAGAATGCCGAAAACGTTTGTTAGTTATTTCTCAGAACTTTCTATATAAATACTTTGAACAACAAAAAAAAGGGAAATGCAAGTGGCGGCGTGCCTTGAACCGGACACGTCGCCACCGTTTTTTCAGTCTGTATTCATACGCGTATATTGTCAGTTTTCATGAAACTCCTTATAGCTTATAAGGCAATCTCACTTCAAGAGTTCAACAATCCAGCCTGAAGCCCTTCAGTCCGAGCCGTTCCGGCAGTCTATTTCCCCGCGTAATAAGTTTTGGCAAATGAAGCGGAGAGATAAGACTTTAATTCTGACAACGGGATGCGGGCCGTCGGGATACCCGTAGCGTAAGACGCAATCTCATACTGCTGGTAAACGAATACCATAGTGTCCTTGTCAAGATAAGGACTGCTCTGCGGCAGAGGAACAGTTTCAGCGAACTCTGGTAAAAACAGGACTTTCTTCAGTTCGTCTACGGTTTCAAATCCGAGATCGTCCGCCAAAGCCTTCTCTATCAGTTTCGCAATCTTCTCTTTCTTTGCTAAGTTCAGCATATTGTAGCCAAAAACCTTACCGTCACTCTTGCGGAATGTCGTGCCATATTCAAATTGTGAGCCGTGGGCACCACCCATATAATTATATGATGTACTGCTGAATGTTACGAACTTGTCGTTCTCTGATGTCTTCTTTATCTCGATGCTGTTGCTGCATCCCTGTGCGCTTCCAAACTCCGCCAGTTCGGTTGCAATCTCTTTCATATCTTTCATTTGTGCGTCCACATAACCTTTTACGATGGAGTCGCCACTGTTTATGTCGGTTGTCGGAGCGCAGGAAGTCTGGTCGAGTATCCATTCGCGGACACCGTTGAGCAGAGCTTCATTGCCGGTCTCGGGATAGTCGATTGATATTTGCACCTCACAGTCCACGTTCTGAACCTTGTTCGCAACAGAGTCGCTGTAGTTCTTTACTGTAAACGGAGCCGTTGACGTCCCGTTCCCCCCACACGCTGTAAACAGCAGGCTGCCGGCGCAGCAAGCAGCCAGAAATAATTTCTTGTTCATGATAGTCCTTTCTTTTGCTTTAGAATGTTGCAAATATAGTCTTATTTTTCCGACTGGCAATATGTTTCGGCAGAAAAATGATAGTTCGTATTTGCGATTACTGAATTGTGGTTGCGCTCGTCTTCGCTTTGTGTCTTTGCGTGGCGGCACGGCCGGAATATGCCGGTGGAGGGCATATCCGTGCTTTTTTATGTTTTATTTCGGGTAGGAATGCCGCTTGTTTGAAATAAAATTCGTAATTTTGTCTGCTAAATGAACACAACGGAAATACAACGCATCAAGCAGCGGTATAACATCGTGGGCAACAGCGATGGCCTGAACCGTGCGCTCGACGTGGCTCTGCAAGTCGCGCCGACCGACCTCAGCGTGCTGATTATCGGTGAAAGCGGTGTGGGAAAGGAGAAGATTCCACGTGTCATTCATGACAACTCACCACGCAAGCGTGAGAAGTACTTCGCCATAAACTGCGGCTCTATTCCCGAAGGAACGATAGACAGCGAGCTGTTCGGACACGAGAAAGGTTCGTTTACGGGTGCCATAGGCGAGAGCGAGGGCTATTTCGGTACAGCTAACAAAGGCACTATATTCCTTGATGAGGTTGGCGAATTGCCGCTTGCCACGCAGGCCCGCCTGTTGCGTGTGCTGGAAACGGGCGAGTATATCCGTGTGGGAGGACAGGAAATACGCAAGACCGATGTGCGCATCGTGGCGGCCACAAACGTGAATATGCGCAAGGCCGTGAGTGAGGGACGTTTCCGCGAAGACCTTTACTACCGTCTGAACACCATTCCCATACAGATTCCGCCGCTGCGCGACCGTGGCGATGACATAGTGCTGCTGTTCAGACTCTTCGCCATGCAGATGGCCGAGAAATACCATCTGCCGAAAATCACGTTGACAGATGACGCGAAGGAGGTGCTGAAGAGGTATAAGTGGCCGGGAAACGTGCGTCAGTTGAAGAACATCACCGAGCAGATGTCGGTGTTGAGCAAGGAGCGTGAGATTGATGCGATGGCTTTGCAGAAGTTCATCCCGATAGACCGAGAGAGCACACAACTTGCCACCGTACAGACCGGGGGCAGCCATTCGTATGAGAGCGAGCGCGAACTGCTTTATAAGATATTATATGAGTTGCGCGGCAACGTGAGCGACCTGCGGCGAGAGATGAACTCGTTGAGGAAGCAAATTGATGAGCAACGGGGACTGAACGGCGCGCCCGGATTCGCAAGCGACGTGAGGGCCGTAACCGACAATATGCCCGCCATAGCGCGCCGTGAGCCTGACATAAGGCAGACAAGACCGCTTGCCGAGGACGCTATAGCCGAGGAGATATCCGAACCTGAAACCCTTAACCTGAACGATTTGGGCAAACAGATGGTGGAACGGGCCTTGAAGCGCAACAACGGCAACCGTAAGAAAGCCGCCGAAGAATTGGGAATCTCCGACAGGACGCTCTATCGAAAGATTAAACAGTATGGCTTAGACAAGCAATAAGTTGATGATATAAATGAAAAAACTACTAACATATATATATAATAAGGTGTCGGTGCGTGCCGATTCCTGCTGTGGGGTGCGCTTGTGCGTATGTCTCATGCTGCCGATGGTGGCGTTTTTACTTGTTGCTTGCAGCGTGAGCTATAAGTTCAATGGCGCAAGCATCGACTACTCGAAGACTAAAACGATTCAGATTGCTGACTTCCCTATACGCTCAACGTATGTGTGGGGACCTATGGGACCGATGTTCAATAACGAACTGAAGGATATGTTCGCGCGCCATACGAAGCTGCAACAGGTGAGACGCAACGGCGATTTGAAAATAGAAGGCGAGATAACGCAATATCAGCAGCGCAACAAGTCGGTGTCGAGCGAAGGTGCTTCGGCGCAGGTTGAGTTGTCGATAACGGTTAATGTTCGCTTCACCAACAACGCCAACCATGCCGAGGACTTCGAGAGGCAGTTCACTTCTAATCAGGTCTACGACTCAAACATGAGTTTGAACTCCGTGCAGGAAGAACTCGTGGAGAATATGGTGAAAGACATTGTAGACCAAATATTCAACGCTACCGTAGCTAATTGGTAAAACCTAATGGATCTAACGCAACTGATAGAACATCCGGAACAGATGAACAAGGAGACCCTTTACGATCTCCGAAGCCTCGTTGCGCTCTATCCGTATTATCAGCCTGCGAGGCTCTTGCTGCTGCAAAATCTCTATCTTTTGCACGATTCCTCGTTCGATGAAGAACTGCGCAGGGCAGCCATATATATCACCGACCGCAAGGTTTTGTTCGAGCTTATCGAGGCGGCGCATTACAGGTTGAGGACGCCGGAACCCGAACCTGCGCCCAAACCTGTGTCGAAGGAGGAGAAAGAAAGTCGCACGGTGGCTCTCATCGACAACTTCCTTGATTCTATCCCCGCCGAACCGGAAAAAGAAGAGAAGAGCGGTAAGCGCAAACCGACGCCTGCCGACGCTACGGTCGACTATGTCTCGTATCTGCTCGAAATAGAGGGCGAGGAGGAAAAACAGGCTGCCAACGATGCGCCTGTGATGAAAGGACAGAGTCTGATAGACGATTTCATAGATAAAGAAGGCGGAAAAATGGAGCTGAAAGAAACTCCGGAGTATCTTCCCGAAGATGTGTCTGAAAGTGAGGAAAATAACGATGGCGAAGGCTTCTTTACCGAGACATTGGCTCAAATTTACATAAAACAAGGCAAATATGACAAGGCTTTGGAAATAATTAAGCGATTATATTTGATTTATCCGAAAAAAAATCGTTACTTTGCAGACCAAATTCGTTTCTTAGAGAAATTGATTATAAATAATAAAAAATAAGTAAATAAAATGGGACTTTACACTTTATTCGTAATTCTTATCGTAATTGCGGCAATCCTGATGATTGGCATTGTGCTGATTCAGGAATCAAAAGGAGGTGGACTCGCGTCCAACTTCTCATCTTCTAACCAAATTATGGGTGTTCGCAAGACTACCGATTTTATCGAAAAGGCAACATGGGGACTTGCTATCGCTATGGTTGTTATCAGCGTTGCGTGCGCATACGTGGCTCCGACAGCCGCTACCGATGCCAGCGTAATAGAGAACGCTGCTACAAACAACAGCTCGACAAACCCGAACACTCTGCCTAACTTCGGCGCAAGCCAGCAGAAACAAGCTGCTCCGGCTGCCAATGGTGATGCAAAGCAGGCTGCTCCTGCTGCTAACGAGGCTGCAGCACAGGGCGATGCAAAGGCTGAATAAGCTGCGGAAGTAGGGTGGCGTGGCCCTATTGTTAGGGTAGCGTTGTTAAGAAAAATAGTAAAAAGTACGCTATTTATTTGGTAGTCTCGGATAAATTGCGTACTTTTGCACCCGCTTAAGAGAAGTACTTGAGCAATATGGTGCCCGTAGTTCAGTTGGTTAGAGCGTCAGATTGTGGTTCTGAATGTCGTGGGTTCGAGTCCCACCGGGCACCCTGAAAATGCAAAACGCAGGTTCTTGAATTCCAAGAGCCTGCGTTTTTCTTTGGCTATTGTTTGTCCCGATACCGGAGGGTGGTTCCGGCGACATCCGCTATGGTTCAAATTCCGGAGCTTTCGACCAGATAGGATGGGGTACTCTGATGCTCTATAAGTAAGATGAGTTGATAATTATACGTGAAAAACTAATTATACTAAATTCAGTGGGGGATATGCCGGTGACGGTATGTTCCCCTTTTTGTTTATCTTTCTGCGGCTATTCAGAAACCACTAAGGTCCCTTTCTTTTTCTATTTCGTTCTCAATGTCGTCGGGCAGGGCGGGGAAGAAGTCCATTCCCGTTATCCGCTCTACCTCATCCACCGAGTTTACGTAAGCGTCTTTCGGACGGTTGCCGTCCGTATTGCGGTATATGAAGCCGATAGCCTTTGGTGATGGCTGCATTCTCAGTACCACTTTGAAGAACGCTTCGGGCACCACCACCTTGTTCTTGCCTATCGTTTTGTGCTTCTGATTGAACAGGATGGGGCCGCATACGATATACACCTCACCGTATTCCCTTGCCCATCGGCGGCACTGGTTCTCCATTTCGTTCCAGTCGCCCACGTTCAGTATATGGTTCTGCGGACACATATTCGTGAAAAGGAACGACTCATACATCGCGTCTGCGCTCCATTTGTTGTCCGCCGCCGGACACATATGTCCCCTGTCGTAGCCCGAATTATAGTAATCCCAATCCACGGCGCGTGGCTCCGGCACATCCGTGTCTTCATGAAAAGCCTTTCCCGGCCGTTTGTTCGTACCCTCCGTATGCTCCGCCGTCAGGCACCACGCAACCCAATTAGGCAGCCGTGTGTCCTTGTTATACGATGTCGTGTAGCCCGTTCTATACAGAATCTGCTCCGAAACGCCCGTCAGTCGTGCCGGAATTTCAAGTCCTTTCCCTTGCCTTTCCGTGTCGTTTCCGCCTTTACCTTTACAGTTCTGCGCATCCGAATACTCGTTGTTTCCGTTCTCTCCACTTGCGTAATCCCCGTTTCCGTCAATCTTTTCTATTGTCTCCTCAGCATTCTTGATGCCCCCGATTAGCGGTTTCACGTTCTTAGAGTCGCACGCCACCAATGCCATAGCTGCCGTTATTGCGATAATCTGTAATTTGTTCATCTCTTTTTATAAATATATCTACATTGTTCAAAATCCCTTTATGCACCGTGAGGTCTGCACAAAGATATAACGTGTTTATTAAAAAAATATTTGCAACTTTGCGATAACTTATTTATTTTTGTAGAAAAATATACTTAAACCTATTAATAATCAATAATTTATATAGATTATGAATCTATCCTTACGCACTAAAACTATCTTTGCGGCGTTCCTATTTTTCCCACTTATAGCTTTCTCTGCGCCTATAAGCAAAGGAAAAGCCGCGCGCATTGCCCGAGAATTTATCAGTAACAGACAGGGTGGGGGCACAAAAGAAATGAAGTGTACCTACGCCAAGAAACGTCAGTCGCCCAAGCAGGATGCCGAAGCCTCTGATGCGGCTTATTATGTGTTTGACGGCAATGACGCCAAAGGTTTCGTCATTGTTGCCGGCGACGACCGCCTGCCGTCCATAATCGGTTATAGCGACAATGAAAACTTCGACACGGCGAATATGCCGGAGGCTTGCAAGGCATGGCTCGATGCCGTGGCTTATAGCGTGGAAAACCTTTCCACGACAGAAGATGCGGCCGTATATGCGCAGGCGAAGGCTATTACTTATCCCACAAAGGTGGTCGAGCCTTTGCTGAAAAGCCAGTGGGGACAGGATGCCCCGTATAACACGCTGACTCCGGAAGTAAACGGCGAGCCTACCGTTACGGGATGCGTAGCCACGGCAACAGCGCAGATAATGTATTATTACAAGTACCCCGCCAGACCAACCGGAACGGTTTCTTATACTGATAAAGGCGTGGAGCGCACTCTCGATTTTAACTCTCAGCCGGCTTTCGACTGGGATAATATGCTCCCGACTTATGATTCCGGCTCTTCGGAAGCATCATGTGCGGCCGTGGCACAGCTCATGAAGTGTGTCGGTTATGGTGCAAAGATGAGATACGGAAATGAAGAAAGTTCGGCAGACCCGTATGTCTCTGCCGAAGCCTTGATAAATAATTTCGGCTACGACCCCAACATTCATCATTACGAGCGTGAGTTGTTGTCGGACAATGAGTGGGTGGAGATAATCACCGGCGAGCTGTATGCCGGTCGTCCGGTGCTCTATGGAGGTAACGACTACGAAGGTAAAATAGGCCACTCTTTCGTCTGCGACGGTTACGATGGTGCCGGACTGTTCCATTTCAACTGGGGATGGAAAGGCCGTTGCGACGGCTATTACAATCTGTCGGCACTTAGTCCGACAACGCAAGGCATAGGCGGCACGTCGAGAACCTATTCCTTTGTGCAGAATGTAGAGTGCCATATACAGCCGCTTGGCAGGGGTGAGAGTGTTCCGCAGACCAATCAGTTGCTTTGGAACAATGAGCTGAATGTATATGTCGGTGGCAAATTTTATGTTTTATCAGCCAATCCGGAAATCAATGTTTCCACTACACAATACTCTGGTTTCATGTTTTATTGCGCGGCAAGAAGCCACATTGAGTTTGAAGGCGATGTATGTGTGGCTATCATTAACGGATCGGAAATAGAGCCGATAGAGCCTACAATCCTTCACACGACATTTAAGCCAAGTACATTTACTGAGTATTCTATGAATATGTCGCACATCGGAATTCCTAAGGGAACCCACCACATAGGCTTTTTCTATCGCACAACAACCGAGGGAAAGTGGCGTCAGTTGATAGCTAATATATACGGCCCGAGCGAGTGCTATATGATTAAAGACGATGAAAGTATTACTTATAGAGCAGTTGCCCCCGACCTTAAGGTCGTGGAGGAAAGTTTCACCGGCCTCAGTCCGAAGATGATTATAGGTTCGGAATATCCTATTAAGTTGGTAGGACGAAACGTTGGCAGTATGATGTTGAGTGGTCCGATGGGCATTACTGTGGCGAAGAAAGCCACTCCGAATGATGTCGAGATGTTTGCGAAGCCTGTTTTCATTGCTTCAGGCGAGACTGCTGAGGTGAATTTCATATTGGAAACAGCAGACATGGAAGTAGGTCAGTATGTCATAACGCCGGTATATGAAATCGCGATAACATTATCCGACCAAAGGGTGATTTTCGCAATGGGTAGCGACCGTACTGTCGAATTGGTGGAAGATCAGAATTTGTCGATAGGCAATGCCGCCGAAGTGCAGCAGAAACCCGTAATTTCTGTGAGCGACGGTCTGCTGAATGTCAGTTCGGGCGAGCCGATAAAGGCCCTGCGCATCATCGACATACAAGGTCGTGTGCCTGTTTCTCTTGCTGCCGGAGGCTCTTCCGTGAGCGTTCCCGTCAGTCATTTGCAGCACGGAATATATATCATCTCCGTAACCACCGAGAGTGGAAAGACAAATGTTGCGGTGAAGATATAGCCTCAGGTGGAATTTGAGGGGTAACGATTAAATTATTATTATATATTGAATTTATCGCATTGCAAATGCTTATACTCCCAGGAAGCGGATTGCAAATCACGCTTCAACAGCCTTGCAGGCTGTAAAACATTCTATCAGTCTGGGTTTGGGACTTAAAGGGTTTTCGGGTTCGGGCGTGATTTACAATCCGCCCGATTGGAGTATGAGCATTTGCAATGCGCTTAAATAACGTCTCCTTTTTTCAATTTTATCCCTCTCAAAACTCGCGTTTTTTGAAACAAACTTCTCCTTGCTTTCAAAAACGCGAAAATACGGCTTTTTACTCATTTTTGAGGTAAATCTCTGGCAATCAGAGGTTTACCTCTTTTTTATGCGTTTTTACCCGTTTTGGAGTGCGTTTTTACCCCCTTTATTTTCTAACGGAGGCACTTTTAGACTCTAACGGAGGCACTTTTGCACTCTAACGGAGGCTCCGTTGCACTCCAAAAGTGCCACAAACGGACTCTAAAAGTGCCACTTTTGAAAGCTAACGAACGTTAAATCGCCCGATTTTGCCATTTTCGCGTGTTTTTCGGGACCTCAATTTTCGACAAAAATCGGCCCGATTTTTCTCTAACGGAGGCACTTTTAGAATTTTGAGTTACGAATTTTGAATTAAAAATTGGATTTTTGGGGGTCGAAAAACGGGCAAAAATTGTAACGGAGCCTATATTTAACAAAAGTTGACACGATTTCAATTGTAAAGAATATTTACTATATTTTTGGTTATAAATCAGTATTTCGTATGTAAAAATAACCTCATAACTTTGCAGCAAAACTTATAGAGTGAGCGACAGAAAGTCCTCGGCAAAGGCATTTACGTGAAGAACGGCAAGAAATATATATTAAAATAGAAAGCGATGAAGAAGAAAACATATCAGTGTCCGCTCATAGTAGCGGTGGTTCCGATACCCGACGCAATGATGGTAGATTTGCCGTTGGACGCGTCAAATTCCGTTACGGAAGGCGACGCAAAACAACATGGCAGTTGGTTTTGGGATGAATATGAAGACGAACAACCCGAAAAAGAGCATAAATCGCTGTGGGACTGAGCGCAGTTCCGCGGCAGAACGTCAATCCCTGGGAGGCATTTCAAGTGTCTGTCGGGGATTTGCCGTGTTATAAGAGCATTTGTAAAATAATTGCCACATATCCATCGGCTTTTAATTAAAAACACTATCTTTGTATATCCCAAAACGTGAACGCCCGTAAGCGAATAGCGTCGGCGGAAAAAAGAAAAGACCTATGGATATACTGAGAAAGGAACTGAACCAGATATATCAGTCGCAGCATCTGGAAAACGAACATCTTGACAGTGCGCTACTCGAGGTGTGCAAGGGTAGGGTGAGCGCATTGGTGGGACTGAACAATGCTTGCGCTGTGATTACCGATGCTGCTTCAGACTGCTGCTACCTCTATGGCGGAGCGTTCGCTTCGCTACTCGGCATCAGCAACACCGCCACATTGTATAAGGTTCTCAATTCGAGCGATGAGGATTTGATATATAACAGACTTCATCCTGAAGACCTTGTGGAGAAGAGAATGCTTGAATATGAGTTCTTTAAGTATGTAGATGCTCTGCCGGGAGACGAGAAACTCGGCTATAAGGCAACGTGCCGGATACGCATTAAAGGCCGTGATGGAAATTATATCTTCGTAAACAACAGTACGCAGATACTGCAACCGTCGCCCTCGGGAAGCATCTGGCTCATCCTCTGCTGCTACGACTTGGCTTCGGACGGTGTCGGCAGCACAGGCATTTGCCCACACATTATTAATAATAATACGGGCGAGGTCGTGGCGCTGGCATTTTCGGACATGAAAAAACAGATTCTTTCGGCGCGCGAAAAGGAAATTCTGAGACTCATAATGGACGGAAAACCGAGCAAGCAGATAGCCGATTTGCTGAACATAAGCATACATACCGTGAACCGTCACCGTCAGAACATACTCGAAAAACTGAGTGTCGGAAATTCCGTCGAGGCCATCATGGCGGCTAAGGCGATGAAGCTGATATAACCGTTTTTTGGTTATAAATCAGTATTTTATATATGGAACAAACAGGGTAACTTTGCATCAAACTTTTTAGAATGATGAAACGAATTTATTTTATGACCCTGTTTGTCCTGTGCGGACTTCAGATTTTTGCCGCAAGTGCTAAGAAAGACTTCACTTGGGGCAACGCAACAGTTTACTTTGTTATTACCGACCGCTTTTGCAACGGTGACACTCTGAACGACATAAACTATGGCCGGAGGGTTGACTACGGCAGCGAACGGCTTAATGCCGCTACCTTCCACGGCGGAGATTTCAAGGGAATGCTGGCTAAAGCAAAGGAGGGATACTTCACCAGCATGGGCATCGACGTGGTTTGGATGACCGATGTATATGAGCAGATACACGGTTGGATGACCGGCAGCGGGCCGGTGAACGACTTCCCGCACTATGGTTATCACGGCTATTATCCGCTCGACTACACGCAGATTGACAAGAATTACGGTACGGTGGCGGAGTTCCGTGAGCTTGTGGATACGCTCCACGCTCAGGGAATACGTGTGATGCTGGGTGCAAACCTTAACGATCCGGGCTATCCCACGTTGCTCGATGCCGTGCAGTATGGCTTCGCCGAGACCGGATATACAGCCGAAGAGGCTGCGCAGCACATTCGCGAATGGAGCTATGACAAGTTCTTTGAGAAGCGCTTGGAGTGGAATGGATGGTACGATCGCGGCTGGGTGCGTATGCCGGACGAGGGTTGGGACGAGAGCAATCCGCTCGAAGCGACGCTCTACGGTATGCCCGATTTCAAGGACGAGAGCAACGAAACGGTTAAGATTCCGGCCTTCTTGCAGCGCAAATGGAAAATGGAAGGCAAGAAGAACGATGCGTGGGTGAACCCGTCGGCACGCAAGTTGCGCAAGAACCGCGACTGGAGTCCGTCGCAATATCTCATCGCATGGATTGCGTCGTGGGTGGAGGAGTTCGGCATCGACGGCTTCCGTTGCGACATAGTGGAGAACGTCCGCATGAACAGATGGCAGGAACTGAACGCTGCCTGCAATGCTGCGCTCGGCAAATGGCGTGCTGCCCATCCCGCAGACCCGGCTTCGGCGTGGACCGATAAATTCTATATGACAGGTGATTACGACTGCGCTTCGATTGACTACAAGCCTGATTATGCAGTTGCCGGCTTCTCAAGTCTGGTGAACTTCTACTTCCCCAAGCACGGCGATTTGGACGGAATAGTATATGTTTGGCAGGCATACGCCGACAGTGTGGCGGCTCATAAGAATTGGCACCCGTTCAATTACCTGAACAACTCCTATCATCGTGAGGCCGATATGGATAATATGATTGATTGCGGAACGGCACTTCTGCTTTCTCCCGGTGTGGCGCAGGTGTTCTATGGAGACGAGACCGGACGTAAACTGACCGAGGCCCGGCTGAACGTAGACGGCGACCAGGCGTTCCGTTCGGATATGGATTGGAACGACATAAACAAGGAACAGTTCGCTCATTTCTGTAAACTCGGCAAGATAAGGCGCGCCAATCCGGTTATCGGAACAGGCCGTCAGCGCACTATCGACACCCATACCTGCGTGCGTTATGACGGCAACGACAAGATATTGTTGCGTCTGATGCCAAACGAATGGCAGGCTATCGACGTGGCAGGAGAGTTTGCCGACGGTACAAAAGTCATGGAACTCTACACAGAACAGACCGCCGTGGTGAAGGACGGCAAGGTTTCTTTCCCGAAATACGAACATAATGTGGCTGTAATCAAGGCTTGCAAAGATACAGAGAAGTAAGTGTTCTGTAAATGGAGCGTTGTCCCCGATAGGCATTTCTGTGCTTGTCGGGGATTTTTTGTATTGTCTAAAAACGGCCTCCTTTGCTTGCCGTTTCACCAAAATATTGTAATTTTGCAATTAATATGATGGAAAGAAACAATTACAGACTGCCGGCGGAGTGGGAGAGACAGGATTTCATGCAACTGACATGGCCGCATGAGAACACCGATTGGGCTCCAATCTTAGACCGGATAACGGAGGTTTACCTGAATATGGCGCGCGAGATAGCACGCCGCGAACGCTTGCTTATCGTTACGCAGAAGTCTGCGGACAGCCTTCGCGCCATGCTTTCGGAGTATCTTGGAGATGCGGAGATGGCGCGGATTACATTCTTTGAGTGCGACACAAACGACACTTGGGCGCGCGACCACGGTTTCATCACGCTTGTTTCGGATGACGGTAAGTGCCTGCTCGACTATTGTTTCAACGGCTGGGGCATGAAGTTTGCGGCCGAAAAGGACAACGCCATAAACACTAAGTTGAAGGAAACGCTGAGCGGCGACTATGCGGACAGGCTCGATTTCGTGCTCGAAGGCGGTTCTATAGAGAGCGACGGGCGCGGTACGATAATCACAACGAGCCAGTGTCTGCTTGCTCCTAATCGCAACCAGCCTATGACTAAGGAGCAGATTGAGGCTCGGTTAAAAGCTGATTTGTGTGCCGACAGGGTGCTGTGGCTCGATTATGGCAACCTCGTGGGCGACGATACAGACGGCCATATCGACACAATCGTGCGCCTTGCGCCCAACGACACCTTATTATATATGGCCTCTGACGACCCCGACGATGAGCAGTTTGAGGATTTCCGATGCTTGGAACGTCAACTGAAAGAGCTGCGGACGGCTTCCGGCGAGCCTTATAATCTGTTGCGCCTGCCCATGCCCGACGCTATCATTGAGGACGGAGAGCGACTTCCGGCGACCTACGCCAACTTCGTGATACTTAATGGTGCGGTGCTCGTTCCTACTTACGGACAGCCGGGAAAGGATGCCGAGGCCATGCGCATCATCGGCGGAGCATTCCCCGACAGAGAGATAATAGGCATTGACAGTCGCGCGGTGATTGTGCAACATGGTTCGCTCCATTGCTGCACAATGCAGTTTCCTGAAAGATAATAGGGAGTGATAGGGAGCGATAGGGAGTTATACGATAATCCTATAAGACCCTATAAAACCCTATCACTCCCTATAACATAATA
Source organism: uncultured Prevotella sp. (assembly GCA_900547005.1). Taxonomy (GTDB): domain Bacteria; phylum Bacteroidota; class Bacteroidia; order Bacteroidales; family Bacteroidaceae; genus Prevotella. The sequence continues at coordinate 20,896 of URER01000005.1, read as the reverse complement.
ATAAAGGCTAATCACTCCCCTCTCTTTTGGAGAGGGGTTGGGGGTGAGGCTTTTTATATAACACTACAAGAAATGAAGATAGGAATAATCCAGCAACACAATGTTGCAGACATAGAAGACAACAAACGGCGACTTGCCGACGGCATTCGCGAGGTGGCAGAACAGGGCGCGGAGCTTGTGGTTTTGCAGGAACTGCACAACTCCCTGTACTTCTGTCAGGTGGAAAATGTTGATAATTTTGACCTCGCCGAGCCTATTCCCGGCCCATCTACCGACTTCTTCGGCGAGCAGGCGCGCAAATATGGTGTGGTGATTGTTACCTCCTTGTTTGAAAGAAGGGCTGCGGGGCTTTATCATAACACTGCCGTAGTGATTGAACGCGATGGAACGATAGCGGGAAAGTATCGCAAGATGCACATCCCCGATGACCCGGCGTATTACGAGAAGTTCTATTTCACGCCCGGTGACATCGGTTTCGAGCCGATAAATACGTCTGTTGGCAGGCTCGGAGTGCTTGTCTGCTGGGATCAATGGTATCCGGAGGCAGCCCGGTTGATGGCTCTCCGTGGTGCGGATATGCTCATCTATTCCACGGCGATAGGCTTCGAAAGCAGCGACAGCGCCGAGGAGCAGGAGAGGCAGCGCGAGGCTTGGATCACCGTTCAGCGCGGTCATGCCGTTGCAAACGGTCTGCCGGTAATATCGGTGAACCGTGTCGGACATGAGCCTGATCCCTCTGGACAGACCAACGGCATTCAGTTTTGGGGCAGCAGCTTCGTTGCCGGACCGCAGGGCGAGTTCCTTTGGCGTGCTTCGGCGGTCGAGGAACAGCGCAAAGTGGTGGACGTCGACCTGAAACACAGTGAGCAGGTGCGCCGTTGGTGGCCTTTCCTGCGCGACCGCCGCATCGAGAACTACGGCGAAATAACCCGCCGCTTCATTGACTAATAGCTATTTTTAGGACGTAAAAACTAATAAAGAGTAATCACTCCCCTCCCTTTTGGGGAGGGGTTGGGGGTGAGGCTTTGTTTTACTGAACCACCTTGAACCTCACTCGGAACGACCGTTTCTCCTCGTCCCAGTTGGTTCCGAGCATTTCGAAACGCCCGATTTGCCCCGTTGAGCGCACGTGTTTGCCTATGCAGGGACACACGTCGTAGTCGCCGATGCGCACAAGTCGGATGGTTTCCGATGCGTCAGACGGAAGACGTTCAAGCGAAACTCCGGCAAAACGGCCGCCCTCCGCCGTACTTTCCTCCGTTAGTTCGGTTCTCGAAACAAACTCGAATGTAACGGGCAAATCCTCCGCTATAAGCTCGTTCATGCGCCGTTCAATCTCCTTTTCTTCCTTGCGGTCGGGCTTGTGGTCGATGATATAGCTTATCTTGCTTTTCTTCCGTTCGATGTGCGCATTGCGCGACCGCTCGCATCCGAACATCCTTATCATCGTTTGGTTAAGAAGATGCTCCGCCGTATGGCTCGGCGGAAACTCCTCCTTGTTGTGTTCGTTCAGTATATATTCCTGTTCCATGATTGCCTTTCCTTTGTCTTTTTGTCCTATTTGCCTTGTTCTTAACTCTTTACGCCTGCAAATATATCATTTTATTTCCATATTGTCAAAGGAATAGAACGTATTTTAATAGCTCTTGCAACCGCTAATGGTCTTTTTGATATTATCTCAGGCTCTCGATGGAGATACTTAGAAGCTGCTTCTGAAAGTCGTCGCCAAGCATCTGTTGGAGCCTCTTTATCTCGCTGACAACGAGCGATTTCTCGGCGGAAGGCAGCTTGGGAGCGTTCTTGCACATCTTGTATATCTCGTTCACGATTAGTGAACTGCCGTTCTTCTTATACTTCAGGTTGTCTTTCATAACCCTTGTGTAGTTCTGAAAATTAGTCATCCATTCGATGGTATCGTTCTTGTTCTCGTTCGAATAGTCTATTGTCGTGATGATGGTATTGCCGTTTTTAGTTACTATTCTTTTCCCGTTTGTTGTAACGACACTACTCAATGACGTGCTGCTCTGTCGGTATTTCAGGGTCGTGGCGTAGGTCACGACGAGGCGCCCGGTGATGTAATTGCCTTGTTCAAGCCATGACATCCCGTATGCGTAACGATGTGTGCGACTGGTGTCCTCCGGGTCGATAAAACAGGCATACATATATTTCTCACCTTTGTTCTTGCCGAGTCCCACGCTTGTCTTGTTGCCGTTGCCCACTGCGAGCGACACTTCCCATGAGCCTTTGTCGTTATTCGTGCCGCTTTCTATCGTGTAGGCATTTTCCTTATCAGCCTCGAAAGCCGCCTGAAGGTCTTTTATCATCGACTTGTTCTTGGCGTCGATGGCATACTCGTAGATATCCATCTGACCCTCTTTCTTGTTTGTTTCCGGGTCTTTGTCGAGCGAATGTTTCGATGTGTATTCCACTTTCGAGCTTTTCAGGAACTTCTCGAAAGCCGCTTTCACGTTTGCCTGTGCCCATGTCATGCTTGGCAGGGCAGTCATCAGCAGGCATAATGCCGTTGTCTTGTACTGTCTCATAGCTTTCTCCTTATATTTTTTATATATGTTTCTTGTCAGTTTTGTATGTTTTTATTGCATGGTTACGGCTCGCAGGCATCTTATCAGATTCGGAGTCTGGTCGGAAGCGTCGCCGCCCGAGATGTTTTCCTCCCTTACGTCGTTGGCTATCTCGTATGCGTTTATCTCAGCCATAATCCGCTTGCTGTTGTACTCCGCAATCTCGTTGTGTATTCTTTCAATCTCCGTTAGCTGCCTGCGAAGGTCCTCCTGTATCTCCTCCTCTATATCATTCGGTGTCTCCTCCGCTTCCATGAGCAGCTCCACAGCTTCCTTCGGCGTGTCTTTTGGTTTGCTGACGCGCAACTTTTGACGTGCCGGTGTCTGCTCGTAAGAGTTCTGTTGAAGTTCTTTTTGTGGCTCTGCAATGCTCGTTTCGGCTTGCCCGTCGCTTGTCTTGGGAGCTGTTGCCCCCCTTAGTAAGGGCGTTTCAGCCTGTGCCGTCTGCATTTCAGCTTCGTTTCTGGGTGCCGAAGCAAAGAGCATGATGCAGAGAGCGGCAACCGAGGCGGCTGCGCTGAGCGCAATCAAGGCATATTTGCGGCTGCGGCCGGCGTGGCGGGGAGCCTCCGAAGCGGATGGGAGAGATGTCATTCCACTGTCGAAATAGGCGAACATCCTGCGGTATTCAGCCCATTCCTCACGTCCTCCTTGCGTGCGGAAGTATTCGCCGAGTATGCTTTCCTCCTCCACGGAGCTTGTGCCGTCCATGAATTTGGCCAACAGCCGTTCTATGTATTCTTCAGTATATCGTTTCATTTCTTCGTTGTTTACGTTGTTATTATGGCCTGTCGTTTTCTCAGTTCCTCCATCAGCGTGCGCCGTGCCCGTGCCAAGAGCGTGCTCACCGATGTTTCCCCAATTCCCAATATCCGTGCTATCTCGTGATTGTCGCGCCTCTCCACCTGTCTCATATATAATATGGTGTGCTGCGTGGTGGGCAGATCGGCCATCTTTCGCTTCAGCCATTCCTCGTTTTCTTTGGTCTCCAACCGTTCGGCCGGGCCTGCTGTGGCGGTTGCGATTCTGCCGAAAGCGTCCTCGTTGGCAACCGTTTTGCGGTCTCGTTTCGCGTTCAGCGCCAGATGTTTCGCCATCAGTGCAGCGAGAGAGTCAACGGATTTATACTTATCCAAGTCCTTGCGCATTGCCCAGAGCTTCAGCATCACATCCTGTGCGATGTCTTCAGCGTCTGCGGAATCCATTCCGAGGCAGCGGCACGAAGTCATTGCTTTCTCCCGCAGGCGCCTTGCTATCTGTTCGAATGCGCTTTCTTCCATTCCTTTTTCTTGCTTTTCCTTTTATCTTAATTACGATGATATAACACGTAATGGTATATTTCTCAAACTGGATTTAACATTCTTTATGAATAGAACTAATGTGAGATTTTACTGAAACGGTAAATATTTCTTACATTTCGTTTTGCGTCAACTTTTGTTAAATAATGGTCTCGTTACTCATTTTCGATGATTTCTCGACCTTAAAAATCCTAACTTCAAACTCAAAAATCGTAATTCAAAATTCCAAAACAGCCTCCGTTAGAAAAAAAACGACCCGATTTTTGTTGAAATTTGATGTCTCGAAAAACGGGGGAAAATGCCGTTTCTTGTCGATTTAACGTTTATTAGCTTCCAACGGAGGCACTTTTAGAGTGCGTTTTAGGCCATTTTGGAGTGCAACGGAGGCTCCGTTGGAGGCCAAAAGTGGCTCCGTTGAAGTGCAAAAGTGCCTCCGTTGCAATGTAACGAGGTCTGAAACGCGTTCTAAAAGGGCTATTTTTAACCAAAAACGGGGTAAGTCTTTGAATATCAATGACTTAAATCAAAATACTCTAAAATGCCGTATTTTTGCGTTTTTGAGAGCAAGGAAGAGTTTGTTTGCAAATTCGCGAGTTTTGAGGGGAATTTTAGTGATTGAAAGAGGAGAGAGGAGAGGGGAGAGGGGAGAGAGAAATGCTTTTGAGGATGGAGGATTGTTTGAGCGGATTGAAAATCATTATACTCCAAGCGGGTAGATTATAAATCATGCCCGAACAAGGAATGGATGTGATATGGAGTAATAGGATGTATCCAACAAAGCATTTCTCTCTCCTCTCTCCTCTCTCCTCTCTCCTCTTTCCTCTCTTATCACTTTCTCACGAGCGTAGAGCCGGTGATTCCCTTGTCGCTGCCGCGCAACTGCACGGCATAAACAGCTTCGGGCAGGTTGGCAAGACTAACATAGTAGTCGGCGGAACCGGCGGGAATGGTGCGGCTGACAAGCAATGTGCCGTTAATAGAATAGATAGCCAGCGTGGCAGGACGGGTAAGCGGTCGGCCGAAAGTGATACGGAGGTCGCTGCCCGACATCGAGAACCGCGCGCCGGACGGCTGATAATCGCTAATCACATCGAGACCGTCGCTCTGCATACGCAACACCTCGACAAGTCCCTTATAAGCATCTATCTCGCCATATCCCCATTGGTTGTTGGGCTGCGGCGCATCGTCTGTGGTCAGGCGGCGGCTCGTCTTCTTTATCACCTCGCGCACATCGTCGGGCGAAAGCTGCGGGTTGGCCTGCAGCCACAAGGCTATCGTTCCGCCGACAACAGGTGTCGACATCGATGTTCCGGTGTTGGCGCTCCATCCGTAACGCCGTCCGTTATAGTCAAAGTAGGCGATATCCCAATTGTCAGCCCCACCATCGAGCCAATAACTGCTGCGCGCTGAAGTTACGTTTGTACCCGGTGCCATCACATCGGGTTTCACCCGGCCGTCGAATGTCGGTCCCATAGACGAATAAGGGCCGCGCTCGCCTTTTTCGCCACAATTAAATTTAATCCGGTCGCCCTTGTAATTGACAAATCCGGTGCGGTAAGACGTGGCTCCGACGCAGATTGCCGCAGGTGAGCTGCCGGGCGAAAGGATACTGTAATAATGGTCGCCGGCAATGAGATTACTGTTTTTCCCGTTCGTTGTCATATAGCCCGAAGTCAAGAAGAAATGCGCATCGGCCTCGCTGCCTACAATCTCCACCGATACGGGCGTGGCCAGTCCTATCTGCCGTGGAGCCGTGATAAGCATTTCGTAGGCATACTCCGACGGGTCGTAGCACGAGGGATAGCCCGCCACGGTGAACTCGTAGCGGCCGTCGGCAAGGTTGAGAGTGTCGGTATAGACGGAGTCGGCAGCGGCAATCGGCCATGCAGACTCTATGAGAACAGTGTCGGGATGCTCGCTATATACAACGGTGCGGATGGTGAAAGGCTCTGCCGACTTCATCTGAAAATAGACATTCTCATCAGTACCTATTACGAACGTACCCTGAGATGGCTGTCCTGCGGGTTTGTGGAAATGCACGTAGGTGTCGCCGTTGTTGCCCGCCGAAGCCACGAGGATGCGTCCCGGTCCTGTGAGCGAGTCGAGAACTTCGTAGAAAAGTTTGTCATCGCCATATAAATCCTGCTTTGCTCCCTCGCTGAACGATATTACGCAAGGCTTGCCGACAGACTGGGCGTAGTCGAAGATATACTTAAATCCGAGCGCGTCGGTGGCCGATGTGTATTTATATCTGTCCTCCTCGGCGATAAATTCCTTGTCGGAAGAGGTCGCATTTGCCACGAGGCAGATGTCGCTCTCCCATGCCAAGCCCCGGTAATCGGTCGTGTAACCCGAGCCGGCGGCGATGCCGAGGGTGTGCGTTCCGTGCGTTTCCTTGTGGCCGTCGCGCACACATCCATAGCTTAAGAGAGCCTCCTCCGTCAGATACTCGGCCCCCACAGGCAGGTCTTTGCTTGCGTCATAATCAGCAGAAAGCTGGTCCCAAAGTCGCTTTATTCGGTATTCTGTCATGTCGGGCGAGAAGAAATCGGGATGGGTGAGGTCGAAACCGATGTCCATCACACCCATTACAACGCCTTTTCCCGTATATGCCAGCGGCAAACCGACACCCTCTTGCACGTCCACGGCATTCACTATCATGCGCGTGGTGTCCATCTGCACAGTGCAAGGCTCGCCCGCTTCGATGCGCATCACGCTGTTCACGAGCGACAAAGCACCGAGCCGGTTCAGCGGAATGCTCGCGATATAGATGTTGCCGAAGCGTGCCAGCGGCGTGCATCCATTGTCGCGCAACACCGTTTCGCCGTCGTCGGCAATGCGGACAAAGGCAGTCAGAGAATTAAAACGTCTTGAAGCCTGAGACGGAACCTTAGCCATACGGCCAAAGGAGTGTATTTTTGCCATCGGAACATTGTCCGAAACAGAGGCTAAGGCTTCGCAAACGAGTGGGGACATCTTATGGAGTCCGGCAGGCTGGGCATCAATATCAGCCATTGTCGACAATGTAATCAGTAGTATGAGGAATATCTTTTTCATCGGTTTCCGAGTCATTTCATATCGTTTTATGCCTTGCAAAATAAGTAAAAAATATCAAAACGGACAAGAAAACACATACTTAATTCGCTTATCCACAATCTTTTAATTACCTTTGCAACTTAATAATTAATAATTAAAAGACATAAGAAATGGATAATATCAAGCACAAGAATATCTCCGTCAGCTATAAACTTTACATTCAGGACGGCGATAAGGAGCATCTCGTAGAGGCTACTGAAGCCAACCAGCCGTTTAACTTTATGAGTGGAATGGGCGTAACGCTGAAAGACTTTGAGGATGCTATCGAACCTCTTGCAGTGGGCGATGACTTCGATTTCACCATCCCGAAGGACAAGGCTTACGGCGAATATGAAACTGAACGCGTCATAGATGTGGACAAGAGCATATTCACCATAAACAACCACTTCGACCATGAACACATTTTCGAGGGCGCGATAGTTCCCCTCCAGAATGCGGACGGAAACCGTTTCCTTAGCAAGGTGGTCGAGATAAAGGAGGATAAGGTGGTCGTTGACCTCAATCATCCGCTCGCAGGCAAGGACTTGCATTTCTGCGGACAGGTGGTTGCGTCGGTCGAAGTGAGCGACGAGGAGTTCCAGGACTACATAAACCGCATGAACAGCCATGAGTGCGGATGCGGATGCGGCGACTGTGAAGGCGGTTGTGGAGGCCATGACCACGAAGGCGGATGTGGCGGACACCATCACGAAGGAGGCTGCAAAGGCCACGGAGAGGGCGGACACAAGCACGGAGAGGGCTGTTGCGGACACCACGGTGAGGGTGAACATAAGCACGGAGAGGGCTGTTGCGGACACCACGGTGAGGGTGAACATAAGCACGGCGGATGCTGCGGACATAAGCATTAAGCCTCGACAGGGTTTTGACAAGAACATAACAACATGGGCAATACATTCGGAAACATCTTCACTCTGACCACTTTCGGCGAAAGTCATGGAGCTGCCGTGGGTGGCGTGGTAGACGGAATGCCGGCAGGAATAGACATCGACGAGGCGTTCATACAGGCGGAACTCGATCGCCGACGCCCCGGACAGAGCCATATCACAACGGGAAGAAACGAGGCCGACAAGGTGGAACTGCTGTCGGGAGTGTTTGAAGGAAAATCAACAGGCACCCCGATAGGTTTCGTTGTGCGCAATACCAACCAGCATTCGCAGGACTACGAGAACATGAGATGCGTGTTCCGGCCGTCGCACGCGGATTATACATATTATAATAAGTATGGTATCCGCGACCATCGGGGCGGCGGACGTTCGTCGGCGCGTGCCACAATAGCTCGCGTGGTGGGCGGCGCGTTGGCAAAACTCGCGCTCCGTCAGCTCGGAATAAGCGTACAGGCATACACGTCGCAGGTGGGCGACATCGCTCTCGACCGCGATTATAAGAAGTATGACTTATCGAAAACAGAGGAGAACATCGTGAGATGTCCCGACGGTGACAAGGCGAAGGAGATGGAAAAACTCATATCCGAGGTGAAAGCAGAGGGTGATACCATCGGCGGAGTGATTACCTGCGTGGTGAAAGGTTGCCCCGTAGGCCTCGGAGAACCGGAGTTCGGCAAGCTGCACGCATCGCTCGGAAACGCCATGCTGAGCATAAACGCCGTGAAAGGATTCGAGTATGGTGACGGATTTAGCGGTGTCGGGATGCGCGGAAGCGAGCAAAACGACGTGTTCGTGAACGATAACGGCAAGATAACGACAACGACAAACCATAGCGGAGGGATACAAGGCGGCATCAGCAACGGGCAGGATATTTATTTCCGGGTGGCCTTTAAGCCGGTGGCAACCTTGCTCCGTGAGCAGGCAACCGTGGATATCGAGGGCAACGAAACGGCCCTGAAAGCTCGCGGACGACACGACCCTTGCGTTCTTCCTCGTGCTGTTCCGATTGTCGAAGCAATGGCCTCAATGGTCATCTTAGACTGTTTTTTAGCATCGAAAATGACAAAAATTTAGTTTTATACGATAAAAGTCATAAATATTGTAAATATGTTTGACGGTATTGAATAATTATCGTATATTTGCACTGGCAATTTGGTATTCGTGAGAATGCTAAATTGTTTAGTTAAGTCTAGTTTAGTTTTTGTGTTGTTGAGAGCGGCTTGTGTAAGTCGCTCTCTTTTTGTTAGGAGACAGAAGACGGGAGACAGGAGTTCGGACATCACCTTTTTTTTGAAGGGGGGATTATTATAATAAGGTGTATTTTCCGGTCGAAATATTTGACGGTTTTATTGAAAACACGTATCTTTGTAAAAATATTACAGTATGAAATAGAATTGGATATTTAGATGATAATATAAAATAAAATGAAAAAGGTCAATTTATTTCTATTGGTTTTAGCCATATTTATGGCTTCGTGCGGAACCACGCGCACTGTTCCTGTAACTGGAAGAAAGCAGAATCTGGTAGTGTCTGACGAGCAAATGCTTAGTCTCAGCACGCAACAGTATAATGAGTACATGAAGAAAGCGAAGAAATCTACCAATGCCGCTAACACTGCGATGGTGCAACGGGTGGGTAAGAAGCTCGCTACGGCAGTGGAAACGTACTTGAAGCAGAATGGTTTGGCTAATGAATTGAGCGGCTATAAGTGGGAGTTCAATCTCGTAAAGGACAATAGCGTGAACGCATTCTGTATGCCCGGTGGCAAGATTGTGGTGTATGAAGGACTGCTTCCGGTAACTAAGAACGAGACGGCACTTGCCATAGTACTCGGTCATGAGATTGCTCATGCGGTGGCAAAACACTCTGCCGAGCAGCTCAGCAAGCAGTATAAACAGCAAGTGGGAATGCAGATTGGCAGTGCGGTATTGAGTGCTGCGGGCATGGGAGCAAACACCTCGTCGCTCTTGGAGTGGGCTACTTCGCAGGGCTTGCAGCTCCGCAACCTGAAATACTCACGCGACCACGAGAACGAGGCCGACCACATGGGACTTATTTTCGCTGCTATGGCCGGATATAACCCTCGGGAGGCCATTACGTTTTGGCAGCGCATGGCAGCGGCTTCGGGCGGAAGCAGTTCGGATTTCCTTAGCGACCACCCGTCAGACGCTAAGCGCGTAGAGAACATCAAAGGCTGGATGCCCGAGGCTTTGAAGTACTATAAGAAGTGATGTTTAGAAGTAAGAAGTAAGAGGTAAGGTGTGAGAGAATACCTTTAAGGGCTGTATTCTCATACTATATTATAAAATGGCTACATATCTCTCACTTCTTATCTCTACCCCCTCACCTTTAAAAATACATATCTCTAACTTCTTATCTCTAACTTCTAACCCCTAAAAAAGAACAATATGATAGATTATTTTATGGAAAACCTATGGCAGTTATGGGCTTTGATAAGCCTTATCTGCCTTATTTTGGAATTGACCAACGGCGATTTTTTCATCATGTGCTTCGCCATTGGCGGCGTGTTCTCGGCTGTTGCCGCGGCTCTCGGACTCGGCGGAGTGGCTCAGATTATCGTTTTTGCCATGTTCACGGTGCTTAGTCTGATGTTTGTGCGTCCTGTTGCGTTGCGCTATCTGCATCGCGGTGAGGACAAGCGTGTGAGCAATGCCGATGCGCTAATGGGTAGAATTGGCACTGTGAGCGAGGCCATCGTTGCAGGAGGACACGGTCGTGTGGCTATCGACGGTGACGACTGGAAGGCTGTTTCGGCCGACGGCAGTGCCGTGGACAAGGGCAGCAAGGTGAAGGTCGTGGGGCGCGAGTCGATTATCATCACTGTGGAGAAAGTGTAATGGCTTTTAACTTTCACCCCTAAAATTTCAACATTAAACTATAAACTTTTAATTTTATAACATCATGGACATCTTAACTTATGTGCTTGTAGCCATCGTTGTGCTGGTGATAGTCATCGCCAAGAAGGCACTCGTAATCATCTCGCAGTCTGAAACCAAGATTGTCGAGCGTTTGGGTAAGTATTATGCTACCCTCCAACCCGGTATCAACGTCATCATACCGTTCATCGACCATCCCAAAGAGATAGTTACGATGCGCAACGGACGGTATATGTATTCAAACACTATAGACCTGCGCGAACAGGTTTATGACTTCGACCGTCAGAACGTTATAACCAAAGATAACATCCAGATGCAGATAAACGCGCTGTTGTATTTCCAGATTGTAGACCCTTTCAAGGCCGTGTATGAAATCAACAACCTGCCGAACGCTATCGAAAAGCTCACCCAAACAACGTTGCGTAACATCATCGGAGAGATGGAACTTGACCAGACGCTGACTTCACGCGACACCATCAACACCAAGTTGCGTGCCGTTTTGGACGATGCAACCAACAAGTGGGGTATCAAGGTGAACCGCGTTGAGCTTCAGGACATCACCCCTCCGGAGAGCGTGCTCAGCGCAATGGAGAAGCAGATGCAGGCAGAACGCAACAAGCGTGCCACCATCCTGACCAGTGAAGGACAGAAGCAGGCTGCCATCCTGAAGTCTGAGGGTGAGAAAACATCTACCATCAACCGTGCCGAGGCTGACAAGCAGCAGGAGATTCTGCGTGCCGAGGGTGAGGCTCAGGCTCGTATCCGCAAGGCCGAAGCCGAGGCTATAGCCATCGGAAAGATTACCGAGGCTGTGGGCAAGAGCACCAATCCGGCAAACTATCTGCTCGCTCAGAAGTATATCCAAATGATGGAAGACCTCGCAAACGGCGAGCAGTCGAAGACGGTCTACCTGCCTTACGAAGCTACCAACCTTATGGGAAGCATCGGAGGCATAAAGGAACTGTTCAAGGGTGAGTAGTTCGTTCTTGGTATTTTGGGACAAAGAACCTTAATGTGATATATTACGAGTCCCAAATGGATATACATAACAAAAAGCGTGAGAGTGCGAAGTCGCCACTCTCACGCTTTTGTTTATTATTAATGCGTAGCCTTATACCACTTTGTGCTTGTCTTTGTCGTGGCAAGCGAATTTTGGCTCGGATCTGAAACTGTTATTCCCGAGAATGTGTTTATGGGGATTCTGCCGGATGACATGGAGTAGAAAAAGTCCGTGTGTGCCTTGTACGGAACGGCACGGCTTAGCTGGTCGTTGAACGCTTGCAGGAGTGCCGGGTCTCCGCACAAGTGTGAGACGTAGTCGCCGAGGTCGTAGAACAGGGTAGGGCGGTAGCCGTCCAGACACTGTAATGACGATGATAGGGAACAGTCGAAGGCATACCGGCTGTTTATCTCTTTCATGATAAACGCCAGATTGTCGAGTTCCGAGCAGTCGGTAACGGAAATAGTACCGCATGGCATATCCTCATACGAGGAATAGAAGTCATGGAAGGTTTTGCATATAGCCTGATAGTCAGGTTGTCCGAGCAGGTGTCTTCCCATTGTCTCGTATGGCATACCGTATGCCATAATCTCACTTGTGGACCCTATCAGATAGTTTGTTACATCCTTCAGCTCGAATGCCACTTCCACGGATGCCATATAGCAGTCGTCAAACAAAATGTATTCCATTCTTATTCCCGCGTCTTCTATCCCCTCGGCAAGAGTGCTGATGTCCGTCTGGTATCTTGCAGAAGTGCCTCCGAAGTAGCGTGTCTTGGGCACGCCTTCATAGTCCCAGTGCATCATTCTGCTTGTCGCACGGTCCATTCCCCTTGTCGCGTTTACGGGAATCCAGCCCATACCGTGGCAGCCTATGGTCATGGAGTAGGTTTCGGCGGGTGCGAAGGCTTTCATATCATTGAGGATTGCGGTGATGCCTGCCGCCGTGGTGCAGGCTGGATCGGCATATTTCTTTAGCGTCTTACGCTCGCATACCCCGTTGTTACAGCATATTTCGAACATCTCAGTATCGTTTGGCGATGTTGCGAAGAACACGACGACTTTCTCGTTTGTCAGTCCGTTCTTGCTTATGCTCTTCTCCATGTCCGAGATGTTATGCCGGAAATCATCTGTGAGATTCGATGACCAGGGCATATACATCAGCAGAGTTCTGGCGTTATAGTCCTCTTTCGGCAAAGTGTCGTCATCTTTACCGCATGATATTACCGTGAGACATAGGAATGCAGCGCATAGTATTATCAGTATTCTTCTCATATAAAATACGGGCAAATAGTAATCAAAGGCAAATTTAAGGAAAATACCCGAGAAAAGAGAATAAGATAATATAAAAGTATTGCAGGTGTTTTCATATTGAACTATTTTAGTTATCTTTGCATAAGATAGGCTTCGCCTCAGCAATTTAGAACAAGTTCTATTGCGTTCGGCTTGCGCTATCTTTGCAAAGTTCAAAAAATATAGATTATGCAGATATGTATTGTTGCGGGCGCAAGACCCAATTTTATTAAGGTTGCCCCGGTGATAAGGACAATAGTGAAGGCCAAAGAGCAGGGCCGGGACGTTGATTATAAACTCGTGTATGCAGGGCGTGAATACGACCCGACACTTGAAGGAACGCTGTTTGAGGACTTGCAAATAGCGCGGCCGGACGTGTTTCTCGATGTGGACTGCGTGAATCTGAACGAGCTAACGGGGCAGGTGATGTCGGCGTTTGAGCGTTACCTGCAACAGAACAAGACCGATGTGGTGATTGTTGTGGACGACCTCGCATCGACAATGGCGGCGGCTATCGTCACGAAGAAGCAGGGAATACTTCTTGTCCACCTTGCAGCCGGCACGCGCTCGTTTGATATTACAATGCCTAAGGAGATTAACCGCCTTGTAATCGACGGACTCTCAGACATACTTTTCACGGCCGGCATGAGCAACAACAGCATCGCCAACAAGGAAGGTGCGGAGCTGTCGAAGGTCTATATGGTTGGCAACGTGCTGATAGACAATATACGTTACAACAAAACGAGGCTCGTGCGTCCTGCCGTCCTCGATACTCTCGGCGTGAAGGATGGCGGATATATCGTGTTCACGCTCAACCGCAAGGCATTGATGGCGGCTCGCGAGAATCTCAAAGAGATGTTGGCCGCGATGACGGAAAAGGCAGCCGGCACATCAATAATAGCTCCGTTGCGAGGCGAAACCGCTGTGACTGTGAGGGCATTGCTCGCAGAAGGCTGTGGTGAAGTGCCTGCTTGGTTCCACATTATTGAACCGCTTGGCTATTTAGAGTTTGGCTATCTAACCGCCCAGGCAAAGGGAATAATAACCGATTCGGGCAATGTGGCGGAGGAAGCGACGTTTAACGGCGTGCCCTGCATAACGCTAAACAGTTATACGGAGCATATAGAAACGGTGAAGCAAGGAACTAATGTGCTTGTCGGCGAGGATGCCTCGCTGTTAGGAAAAGCCGTTGCCGACATGGTGGCAGGCCGTTGGAAGACTGCGTCGATACCAGACAGATGGGACGGGCGCAGTGCCGAGCGAATAGTGCAAATCTTGCTTGAGCAATAAAGTCCCCCCTCTAATCCCCCCAAGGGAGAAAATGTAATTGGCGAAAGCCTAATAATAACAAACAACAGCCTCATTCTAATATAAAGAGTGAGGCTGTTGTTTATCTATATTTAATGTATCTCAACGCTGTCAAGTCAGTATCTCAACATTGTTAAGTTAGTATCTCAACATTGTTAAGTTAGTATCTCAACGCTGTCAAGTCAGTATCTCAACGCTGTCAAGTCAGTATCTCAACATTGTTAAGTCAGTATCTCAACGCTGTTAAGTCAGTATCTCAACGTTGTTAAGTCAGTATCTCAACATTGTTAAGTCAGTATCTCAACGTTATTCGGGTGGTATCTTCCCCCCTTGGGGGGATTAGAGGGGGGCTTCTATTTTGCCGGAATCTCCTCCAGAGCCTTTTTCAACAACTCCCAGAACGGAGCCACGGTAGGAATGAGGCAACGCTCGGTTGTTGTGTGCGGACTGCGCAATGTCGGACCGAGAGACACCACATCGAGGTGCGGATATTTGCCCAGGATGATAGAACACTCCAGTCCGGCGTGGTCAACCTGTATGATTCCGTCTTCACCGTTCAGCTCCTTATACACCTTAAGCATCAGGTTCAGAATCTCACTATTTGGGTTCGGGTCCCATCCACCGTAGCTTCCTGCGGTCTCAACCTTCATTCCTGCCATATTGAAACAGCTCTCTAAGGTCTTCACGATGTAGTCCTTCATATCCTCACGGCTGCTGCGTGCGAGAATCTTGATAGCAGCCTTGCCGTCTTCGATATCGATGATGGCGAGGTTGCTCGAAGTTTCCACAACGTCAGGATAAGCAGGAATCATACGTATCACGCCATTGTGGCACGCATAGATGGCATCGATGAGGTTGTCCTGAATCTCCACCGGCACCTCGGTCTTTGGTGCTTCAACCTCTTCCGCCGTAAATTCTATACCGTTTTCTATACCCTTATATTCGTCGATGAAGTCAGCCTTCATGTCCTCTACAAGTTCTTTCAATGCCTCCACGTTCTCCTTCGGAAGCGTGAGTACCGTCTCTGCCTCGAAAGGAATGGCGTTGCGCATATTTCCGCCGTGCCATGTAGCCAGTCTTGCCTCGCACTCCTCGATAGCCTCACGCACGAAGCGTACCATCAGTTTGTTGGCGTTGCCGCGTCCTTCGTGTATCTCCAAGCCCGAATGACCGCCACGCAAGCCTTTCAATGTTACCTTCACCGCCGTGTCCTCTGCGTCAGTCTCCACCTCCTTATAGTCGAGAGTGGCAGTGATATCGATACCGCCCGCGCTTCCGATAACGAATTTTCCCCATGTCTCAGAGTCGAGATTGAGCAGGATATCACCCTGCAGTTCTCCTTCGGGCAGGTCGTTTGCGCCAAACATACCAGTCTCTTCATCGGCTGTGATTAGAGCTTCCACCGGACCGTGTTTCAGATTCCCCTTGTCCTCCATTATTGCCATGATGGCTGCTACGCCCATACCGTCGTCCGCACCGAGTGTAGTATCCTTTGCCTTCACCCACTCGCCGTCGATCCAAGTCTCTATCGGGTCGGTCTCAAAGTTATGGTTACTCGTCTTGGCCTTCTGTGGAACCATGTCCATGTGGGCCTGAAGGATAACCCCTTTCTTGTTTTCCATGCCCGGAGTAGCCGGCTTACGCATAACGATATTACCTGCCGGGTCTTTGAAAGCCTCTACCCCTGCATTCTTTGCAAAGTCGAGCAGGAACGCCTGTATCATTTCTAAGTGTCCTGACGGACGTGGAATTTGTGTTAAAGCATGGAAGTTACGCCATACACACTCTGGTTTCAAGTTTTTAATTTCGCTCATAGTATTTTTGTTTTAATAAAAGAGGAGAGGGGAGAGAGGAGAGGGGGAGAGAGAATACTCTTTTTAATTGCTTTCTTTTTCCACTACAAATCTGATTCCGAACTCTTCATTTATGGATTAATAATTATGATATTAAACTTTATTCATTAAAGAATTTCTTAGTCCCGACATTGTCATGGCTGTTTCTTTTATAAAATCTTCGCCCTTTTGGAAATCTTCCGATGAAATGTATTTAAGTTCAAGAGCAATTTCAAGTTGGCACATAGTCTCCATTAAAAAGCCATAACCAATCTCTATAAAGTGTATTCGTTCTTTTACAGAGTTTCTTCCCATACCTTCTGCTATATTGGAAGGTATAGATATTGCAGCTCTACGTAGTTGGTCGCACAATGCGAATTTTTCCTCTTTTGGGAATGTATTAAGGAGTTGATATATAAATATAACCAACTTTTTTGCCAAATTATAAGCATTCAGTTTCCTATAATAAAAGCCATTCATTTATTAATAATCTTTCTTATTCTTATTCTTATTATATAATTATTTAATTGATGTTTCCTATATAAAGGTTCAAGCCAAGATGATTTTTTCTCTTTTGTACACATCAAGATAAGCATTTCTCTCTCCTCTCTCCTCTCTCCTCTCTCCTCTTTTCTATGAACCCTAACGCCATCCAGGCGTATATTCCGAGCAAGATGACGAGCGACGTCTGGATGGTATGTACTATCAGCACGAAGTAGAGAGCCTGCGTATCAACCACACCGTAGAGAATTAGCATTGTCTTGACGGCGAAATGCCACGGACCCGCACCGTTGGGAGTCGGCACAATCACCGCAATGCTGCCTACGACGAATGTGACGATGGCACAGGTAAGACTCAGACCTGCCGTGAAGTCGAAGCAGAAGAACGTGAGATAGTAATGGATGAAGTAGCTCGCCCATATCGCAACGGAATAGAAGATGAACTTCGGCACGTTGCGGACCTTGCGCAGCGACATTACCCCCTGCCATATCCCGGAGAACGTTTCCTTAACCTTATTATATATAGACAGCTTGCGCAGTATGATATACATACTGGCGATGGCCGCTATTCCGCAGATGATGGTAACTATCCAGCCAGTCGTTGAGAACTGCATCAAGAAACTGTCGAGGCGCGTTCCTGTGCGCGAGAAGAACTTGACAAATACTCCCAACTGTGTGAGAAACACCACGGCCGTGATAATCATGATGATTATCGTGTCGACGGCGCGCTCTGTCACCACCGTCCCGAGAGCTTTTGAGAACGCCACACCGTCGTGTCTTTTCAATATTCCACAGCGTGCGAACTCGCCTACACGGGGTATGATGAGGCTCACGGCGTACGACATGAAAATGGCATAGATGCTCGTCGACGTGCGCGGATGCTCACCCACAGGCTTCAAGGTCTGCTTCCAACGCCACCCGCGGAACATCTGCGCGAGCACTCCGAAGGGTAGGGAGAGCAACATCCACGTCCAGTTCATCTCATGCAGCAGCACCTGTCTGACGCTGTTGAAGTCGAATCCCCGGTACATCCAATAAAGAATGGCACCGCCGAGAACGAGCGGCAGTGCTACTTTCAATATGTTGTTGATAGCTTGTTTCGCTTCCATTGCGAAAGCAAAGATAACTAAAATGCTTGAAATACAGCATTTTTTTTGCTCTTTTTTATTGTTGTTGGGAGTTTCCACTCTCAATAAGCAAGAATGCTGTTATTGTTGTTCTAATTCTTCGGATATGTTTCCTTGTAATCTCAGAATTGTGTTAGTAAAAAGTATAAAACAGGCTTATTGAACGCAAAACTGCCTTATATTTGAGAAAAGCATACTCTTTTTTGACAGATTTATTTGGATTTATTCTTTAATCTCAATTAAAAGCCGTAGCTTTGTGGAAAACACAATATATAATTGAAATATGGCAGATCTAAATCGTATTAAGACTGTATTGGTAGAAAGAGGCATTATGAGTAAATGGTTGGCAAAGACTTTGTGTAAAGACCCTGCCACAGTATCGAAGTGGTGCAACAACCATGCTCAACCTGACTTGAAGACATTGGCACAGATAGCTGATGTTCTCAATGTGGATATTCACGAGTTGATTTGCCATACCAAAGGGGAGTGAACAGAATATGAGATATACCATCGAAGATATACGTCAGATGCCCGAGGGGCAGACCTTTGACTGCAAGAGTATTCACATAGAACCGAAAGCTCTCGCCAATACTATTGTTGCCATGGCAAACGCTGATGGCGGCATGATTGCTGTTGGCATATCCGACAAGACACGACGCATAGAGGGTGTTGACCAAGACAAGGCTCACTTGAACGAAATACTGCGCACTCCATTCGATTTCTGCATACCTACTATCTCTGTTACGACAGAGTTCATGCCTTGCCAAGACTACGATGGCAACGACAACCATATACTGATAATCCATGTTCCTGCCAGCCCGCGGCTTCATGCCAATCAAGCCGACGAAGTGTTTTGGCGAGTGGGTGATAAGTCGCGCAAGCTGCCATTCGAGGAGCGACTGCAACTGATGTATGACAAGGGTGAACGCTATTATGAGGATAGCCCTGCCTACGATGCCACCATAGAAAACATTGACATGGATGCGGTGAAAGCATATATGAAGAGGATAGGCTATGGAAAATCTCCGATGGAGTACCTTCAGGAGAACAAAGGCTTCCTTACTTACAAAGGTGATACGCCTCAAGTCAGCACTGCCTGCATATTGCTTTTCGGCAAGCGTCCTCAGAACTTCTTCCCTCGTGCCCGTGTGCGTTTCATCAAATACTATGGTACAGAGGAGAAAGTCGGTAGGGAAATGAATGTTATCAAGGATGTAACCTTTGAGGGACGCATCCTTGGCCAAATACAGAAAACCATCGATTACCTCGAAACCCAAGTGAAGGAACATTCCTATCTCGGTGAGGACGGACTTTTCAAGACTGACAGAGAATATCCCAAATTTGTGATACAAGAGATGGTGGTCAACTCGGTTTGTCACCGTGATTATAGTATCAAGGGAACAGAGATACAGATAAAGATGTTCGACGACCGCCTTGTGTTTGAGACGCCCGGTAAGTTGCCCGGCATTGTCCGTACAGACAACATACGCCATACCCATTTCTCCCGCAATCCTAAGATTGCAGAGTACTTGAAAGCCTACGATTATGTAAAGGAGTTCGGCGAAGGCGTTGACCGTATGTGTCGTGAGCTCTCTGCCATAGGCACGAAAGAGCCTCAATATCATCTGGTTGCTTTCATCATGAAAGCCACGGTGTGGGCTAATATATTGGAGGAGGGGCAAGAAAATGCAAGAAAAGGGCAAGAAAATATTCTGAGCGATCAAGAAACTACCCAGAAAAACTACCCAGAAAAACTACCCAGAAAAACTACCCAGAAAATAAGTGATATACAAATCCGAATTGTGGATTATCTACGTCATAATCCGAGGGCAAATCGAGGTATAATTGCAACTCATATCAAGGACATTACAGAAGATGGTATCAAATATCACCTGAAAGCACTTCAAGAAAAGAGTATTATAAAACGCATTGGACCAGACAAGGGTGGCTATTGGAAAGTACTCTCAGAAGACATATAGAAGTAAAAAGGGAACAAGAGTCTTACAAAATAGTAATAAAATATGGAAGATAATATAACGAATCCGCATATATTTACAAACAAAGGAGGTAATACCTTGATGCGTGAATTCGAAGGTATATTGCAGCATAATTCTCAAATTAGTAATTTAGATGCAGTGGTTGGATTTCTCCGTGCATCAGGCTATTTCTCACTTCGTCCGTTCCTTGACAACATAGGAAAAGTTCGCATTTTGATTGGCATTGATGTTGATAAATATATCGCACAGGCAGCACAACAAGGCAAACTATTTTTTGGCGCTGAAGAAGACGTGAAAGCTGACA
Organism: uncultured Prevotella sp.; assembly: GCA_900547005.1. GTDB lineage: Bacteria > Bacteroidota > Bacteroidia > Bacteroidales > Bacteroidaceae > Prevotella. The sequence continues at coordinate 779 of URER01000005.1, read as the reverse complement.
CCTTACGAAAAGTACGTAAAGATATAGAGACCTCTCATTACAAGAAGGAGATTGAAGACGGGATGTTTCAAATGGTTCAAGATCTTTTGGATGGAAAGTTGGAACTCCGTGCCCATCCTTCTAAAAAGATTCATGCTAAACTATATATTCTCTATCCTGACAACTTCAATCAATATACACAGGGGGTGGCTATCACGGGGTCAAGCAATTTATCTGGCAACGGATTAGGCATAACACAGGAACGTCAGTATGAATTTAATGTAAAAATGGACAGGTATGACGATGTGAAGTTTTCCAAAGACGAGTTTGAGCAACTGTGGGAAGAGTCAAAGGGTTGTGAGATTACCGCCGATGATGTAAAGACTACCATTGAGCAAACATACCTCAAAGGGGATGTCTCTCCATACGACCTATATATAAAGATGCTTATGGAGTATTTCTCTGACCGTGTATTGGAAACGGACAATGATGATCCATTCGATATGCCTGAAGGCTATGCTAAATATGATTACCAAATGGATGCTGTTATTGAAGGCTATAAGAAACTTATTCGATATGACGGTTTCTTCCTTGCAGATGTGGTCGGTTTAGGTAAGACTGTCATTGCCACGATGATTGCCAAGAAATTCTTGATAGAGAACGGCCGTGACCATACCAAGATACTTGTGGTTTATCCACCCGCTGTTGAACAGAACTGGAAAGCGACATTCAAGGATTTTGGGGCTCATCCGACATTTCGAGTGATGCGACAGTCATGCAAGGCATAGAGCCTTAGCTCA
>URER01000004.1 GCA_900547005.1 uncultured Prevotella sp. | reverse complement strand
ACTCAATTCTATCACTATATCTTTCCGCATTTCACTTTTTTGTAGTAACTTTGCAGGCATAAACACATATTTATATATAAGGTATGAAACAAACAAAGATTGTATGTTCGATAAGCGACCGTCGTTGCAGTCAGGATTTTCTCCGCAAGCTCTTCTTTGCGGGAATGAATGTTGTGCGCATGAATACGGCACATGCCACGCCTGATGGCATCCGTGAGATAATCCGTAATACACGAGCTGTGTCTCCACATATTGGTATCTTGATAGATACGAAAGGTCCGGAAGTCAGGACTACGGATGTTCCGAATCCGATAAGTTATAAGGTCGGTGATATGGTAAAGATATTCGGTAGGCCGGAAATGGATTCCTCTCACGACATTCTTAATCTTTCATACCCGGACATAACACGTGATGTGAAGGTGGGAGATGACCTCTTGTTTGATGACGGAGCGATAGATATGAAGGTCGTTGAGAATACCGGTCCTATGCTTGTGGCGCGTGTTCAGAACGAGGGAGTGCTCGGTGCGCATAAGAGTGTGAACGTTCCGGGTGAGCATATCGACCTTCCGGCGCTTACGGAGAAAGATCGGCAGAACATACTTCTTGCCATTGAGGAGGACATTGATTTTATCGCTCACTCGTTTGTCCGTTCTGCTGCCGATGTGCATGAGGTGCAGAAAATCCTCGATGAACACAATTCAGATATAAAGATTATATCAAAAATAGAGAATCAGGAAGGTGTTGATAATATTGATGAGATTATAGACGCGTCTTATGGAATCATGATTGCGCGCGGAGACCTTGGTATCGAGGTGCCGTTGGAGCAGATTCCCGGTATTCAGAGGGATATAATATCAAAGTGTATCAAGGCAAAGAAACCGGTAATAGTGGCAACACAGATGTTGCACACAATGATTTCAAACCCGCGTCCTACGCGTGCGGAAGTTACGGACATTGCCAATGCGATATATTCGCACACAGATGCTTTGATGCTTAGTGGCGAGACCGCGAGTGGTAAGTATCCTGTTGAGGCGGTAAAGACAATGGCGGCGATTGCAGAGCAGGCAGAGGCCGATGCGCATCGTTTTCAGATAGAGGGCAATGCTCCATCTAACTCATATTTGAAGGTGCGCGACCAGCGTGAGTTCCTTGCAAAGAGTGCCATCGAGGCTACTGAGTATATAGGAGTGAAGGGTATTATTACCGACAGCCTTACCGGTCAGACTGCACGAAACCTTGCGGCTTTCCGCGGTCCTACACCTATTCTTGCTATATGCTATAAGGATAAGTTGCAACGTTTGCTAAATCTTAGTTATGGAGTTATTCCTATATATCAGAAAGACCGGCTTCGCCCTGAGAATATGTTCCATGCAGCTTTACGGATGTTACGGCAGAAAGGCTATATAGGCTTGGATGATAAGATTGCATACCTTAGTGGAAGTCTTGGCGAATGTAGCAGTACGACATTCCTCGAAATAAATAAGGTTGCGGAAGTGTTCGACAAGAGTTATCAATTCCACTTGCCGGAAGTGACGCATTAAGGCTTGAGAAAAAGACATCCTTTAGTGAAAAGCCTGTTGCGGGATACAGACGTTTCACTAAAAACAAAAAGGCAGCGATTTTCAGAAGTCGCTGCCTTTTTGTTCTTTTTATGGTTTATTGTTATTTTATCGCTACCTTTTCAACTCGGCGGGCATGGCGTCCACCCTCGAAAGAAGCCTTGAAGAAAGCGTCCATTATCTTCTCGGCAGTCTTATTGTCGATAAAGCGTGCCGGCATAACCAATACGTTTGCATCGTTGTGCTGGCGTATAAGCTCTGCAATATCCTTGTTCCATGCCAATCCTGCACGTACCCCCTGATGCTTGTTCAGGGTGATAGCCATACCTTCGCCACTGCCGCATACTGCAATGCCCGGATAAACCTCGCCGCTCTCAATGGCCTCGGCAAGCGGATGAGCAAAGTCTGGATAGTCAACGCTAATATCACTGTTAGTACCGAAATCCTTTACAGGATAATTGTGCTCGTTAAGATACTGAACGATAAATTGCTTTAATGGATAGCCTGCGTGGTCGCTGGCGATTCCTACGGTCTTTATTTCCATAGCTTTACTTGTTTTTTACCAGAGAATAGGAGAGGCTTTACTCTCCTTATTCTACTGAAGGTTAATATTATTATTCAGCTAAAAATGCTTTTACTTGCTTGTAAACGTTCTCGCCTGTATAGCCCAATTTTTCGTCAAGAACCTTGTAAGGAGCTGAGAATCCGAAACTTGGCATTCCGAATACGCGGCCGTTTGCACCTACGAGACCTTCGAGTGTTACCGGCAATCCTGCTGTCATGCCGAATATCTTTGCGCCCTTTGGCAATATACTCTCCTGATATTCCTTACTCAGGTTGCGGAACAATCCCTCGGAAGGTACGCTGACGATACGTATCTTAATGCCGTCTTTGCGCAGCAGTTCTGCACCTGCAACGAGCGTGGATACCTCAGAGCCGCTTGCGATGAGAATCACATCGAACTGCTCGTCAGAGCCTGCCACGATGTATGCGCCCTTGCGAGCCTGTTCATAGTCGGTGCCTGCCGGGAGGTTATTGATGTTCTGACGTGAGAAAATGAGAGCTGTCGGAGTCTCCATATTTTCCATTGCCATTGCCCAGCATACCGTTGTCTCGTTTACATCGGCAGGGCGGAACACACGGACACTGTCTTTTCCGTGGTGGTTCTTCATCTTTTCCATCAGGCGAATCTGTGCTTCCTGCTCAACCGGCTCGTGTGTGGGGCCGTCTTCTCCCACTCTGAATGCATCGTGAGTCCATATAAACTTGATTGGTACTTCCATGAGTGCAGCCATACGGACTGCCGGTTTCATGTAGTCGGAGAATACGAAGAAAGTTCCGCAAGCCGGGATTACGCCGCCGTGAAGATACATACCGATGCACATACAAGCCATAGTAAGCTCTGATACTCCGGCCTGGAAGAATGCTCCGTTGAAGTCGCCGGGCTGCATGGATTTGGTCTTTTTGAGGAATCCATCGGTCTTATCGGAGTTGGAAAGGTCGGCCGACGCACATACCATGTTTGGTACTTGTTCTGCCAATACTCCGAGACAAGCTGCGCTTGCGGCACGTGTTGCAGCGTTCTCTTTCTGTACCAAAGTACTCCAATCCACCTTCGGGGCATTTCCGCTGAACCATTCTTTCATCATGGCAGCCTTCTCCGGGTTGTTCTTTGCCCATTCAGCCTCAGCCGCATGACGCCCGGCAACAATCTTTTTAAGTTCTTCCTTACGGTCTGCATACAGTTTTGCCACCTCCGGACGTATAACGAACGGATTTTCAGGGTCGCCGTTCAGATTCTTTATAGTGTTGGTATATGCGTCTCCGCCGAGTGGTGCGCCATGAGTATTTATGCACGCCTCGTAGCTCGTACCATCGGCACGCAATGCGCCTTTGCCCATAACTGTCTTGCCGATGATAAGTGTCGGGCGGTTATTCTCTGTTAAAGCGGCATTCAATGCTTTGCGGATATCGTCAGCATCATTGCCGTTGCACTTCAATACATTCCATCCCCAAGCCTTGTATTTGGCCTCGGTATCTTCTTTCATTACGACTCCGCATTCTGTAGAAAGCTGTATATCGTTTGAGTCGTAGAACATTATCAAGTTGTTCAGACCAAGCAGGCCGGCTATTCGTCCTGTGCCTTGTGAGATTTCCTCCTCGATGCCTCCGTCTGATATATAAGCGTATATTTTATGCTGCATGACCTCAGAACCTAAGCGAGCCTCAAGGAATTTCTCGGCTATGGCAGCACCTGCACCGAATGTATGTCCTTGTCCGAGTGGTCCACTGGTATTTTCGATTCCGCGCTTAATGTCTCGTTCCGGATGTCCAGGGGTAGGTGAACCCCACTGACGAAACTCTTTCAGTTCGTCAATTGTAAATTTGCCTTGCAATGCAAGTGCAGAGTAGAGCATCGGAGACATATGTCCCGGGTCGAGGAAAAAGCGGTCGCGTCCTTCCCACTCCGGATTTTCCGGGTCGTAGACAAGGAACTCTGAGAATAAGACATTGATAAAATCAGCTCCTCCCATAGCACCACCAGGGTGTCCGGATTTTGCTTTTTCTACCATTGATGCAGCGAGAATTCGAATATTATCTGCCGCGCTGTTCATTAAATCTTTATTATTCATAGATGCGTTGATATTTTTTTGATATTGATGATTTGTATTTCTTTTATGCAAAGATAATATTTTTGATTGACAATAGCGATTGAATTATTGTGATTTTTACGTTATTGATTGTTTTTATCTCCTTTTTTATTGCATTTTACACTTTTGTACCAAAAGCGTGTTTCTATTCCTTGATAAACGGGAAGATAATTCAGAAAAATCTTTACAAGTATAGCTCTCAGAATTGCGAATTTACAAACGAAATCTTTTTTGCTTGGAAATATTGCAAAATACGGAGTTTTTGGCAGTTTTGAGATAAGACCCTGACTGTCAGACGCTTAACCCGCATTTGGGTCAAAACGACCTTTGGGAAGTATTTTCCTGCATTTTTGAAATTGATAAAAAACTCCCTAAAAGCCCTCAAAGTAGCCACTTAACCCTCTTAGGTGGCTACTTTAACCCTCTTGAGTGCCTACCTTAAGCCTCTTGGGTGACTACTTTAACAGGGTTCAGTGGCTATCTTGACAGCCTTGAGTGGCTACTTTGAGAACGCTAACAAACGTTAAATCAGGCGAAAAGGCATTTTTTTTAGTATTTTTCGGAATGGCATTTCGGGTAAAAAACGGGTGTTTTGGGGACTAAAAGTGGCACTTTTTGGACTTCAATGCGTAATTTGGGGAATTTCACAGTTTGTTTTTGAGGTAGAAAAGTGCCGAAAAATGCTTTAAATACCCATATTTAACAGATATTCACGTGAAAGGGTCAACTTCTCAAAGAGGTGATTTTTGACCAAAAATCTTTACAAAAGTGAAGTTGTAAGGTGGTAGGTTTTAGGTTGTAAGGTGAAGTCTGTTTATATGGGAAATTTCACCTTAAAACCAGATTGCGTACTAACCTGAAACCTTATAGCCTCATATTCATGCCACAATCATAGCCAATAAAGGTATAGATGCGATGGATGCTATTGATGTGAGGAATGTTATTTCAGTCATCAATGTGGCATCTTGACCGTACCGCAGACAAAAGATTGTTCCGAATGAAGCTACCGGCATTCCGATGATGATGGCGTTAAGGCCGGTTACGATATGAGGGAAACCGCAGAAAGAGAATAGAAAATAGAATGATACGGGAACGATGAACAGCCTTATTACAGTAGTAATATACACCTTTCTATTGCCGAGCATATACTTCTTCGGCAGACGGGCCATTGCCGACCCGATGACAAGTAATGATGCGGGTACGGTGATGTTGCCCACCATAGTTATCGGGCGGCTAATGATTTGCGGGATGTCGCTGATGCCGAGCGCAACAATGAGGATGCTGAGATATGCAGCTACGAGTCCTGGGCAGAACAGTGTTCTGGGCGTGAACCTTAGTTTGTGCTCACTGCCGGTTATCAGCGACTTACCTATGGTGAAGACAAAGAATGTGTTGGCCACATTGAGGATTGCTGCATAGAATATCGCTTGATGGCCGAAGATGGATGCTGCTATGGGGTAACCTATAAATCCGACGTTGCCAAACATAGTGGCAAAGCCGATGATTCCTTCTTCTTTTTTGTCGTCTGTTATCAGTTTGGGGATGTATAAGGCTATACCCGTAAGAATGATATATGTGAGTGTACTTATGATAAGTAGCGGGATAATGAGCGAACGGTCGGGCAGTTGGTCATCCATTACTGAGGATAGAATGAGTGCCGGGCAGGTTATGTCGACAATGATACTCGAAAGTTTCTTGTCGAAATCTTCGTCCATGTAACCTAATTTGCAAGCTGTATACCCCGCAATGACTATGGCGAAGAGTATCAGCATTATCTCAACATTACCCATAAATACAATTTATAAAAATGAATTCTATTCGGCAGGGACGTTTATCGTGGCGTCTGACTGTTTTGACGGTTCTGTCGCAACAGGCAAAGTGGATGCTTCGGTATTTTCGCCATTATCGTTTTCTCCCTCTGTTTCTTTACCTTCATCTGCCTCTTCATCCCCTTTATATATCCTGAGGGTGTCCGGCTCTTGTGGCCGTGTTGGCGTGTAAGAACATTGATACATATAAGGCTCTATCTCTTCGTCGTCGGCCTTTTCCCATTTGGCGTGGTATTTTTGATAGGCCGGGTCGCGGAATACTGATTGGATGAAATAGCCGCAGAGTGGGAGAGCGGTGCGTGAGCCTTGTCCCAATGCTCCTGTGCGGAAGTGGATGCACCGGTATTCGCCTCCAACCCATGCGCCTACAACGAGCTTAGGGCTTACGCCGATAAACCAAGCATCGGAGTGGTTGTTGCTCGTACCGGTCTTTCCGCCCCAGTCGGTATCAGGAGTAATATATGCGTTGAGACTCATAGATGTTCCGCCCGGCATCGTCCGTCCGCCTTTCAGCATCTCCTGCATTAGGAATGCCGTGCGATAGGGGAGTACTTTGTGGTCGTTGTTAGGGGCGATATATACTTCGTTGCCTTTGTAATCGAGTATTTTTGTTACTAATACCGGGTCGTGCTGCTTTCCGTTATTGGCTACGGTACAATATGCGTTGACCATCTCGAGCAGGTTGACGTCGCTTGAGCCGAGTGCCAATGAAGGTTCCTCCTCAAGCGGACTCTTTATTCCCATATCGTGAGCGGTCTTAGCAATGTTCTTTATGCCCATTTCCGAGCCTAATCTTACTGCTATGGAATTGATACTTTGTGCGAAAGCCTGCATCAAAGTTATGGAGTCTCCCGAGAACCGGCCGTTGGCATTGGTCGGAGTCCACGTGTTTATCTCGCCTGTTTTCTTGTCTTGCACCTGCATAGATATGTATTGGTCGCGGCGTTTGTCGCAAGGAAGGAGTCCTTGATTGATTGCTTCCGTGTAGACAAAGAGCTTGAATGTGGAGCCAGGTTGCCTCATTGCCATTACTTTATCGTACTTCCATGTGTCGAAATCGATGTCGCCGACCCATGCACGCACGGCTCCTGTTTGCGGTTCCATGGCCACCATAGAGCAGTGCATGAACTTCACCATATAGCGAATAGAGTCCATTGTGGACATTTCCTTTTCTATATGCCCTTTGGCATAGTCGAAGAGCTTGACTTTATGCGGCTTGTTCATATAGAAATCAACGCTGTCGGGCTGATTGGGGAACTTCTCTTTAAGGCTTTCATATACGGGAAGCCCTTTCGCAATGTTCTCTATGAAGTTCGGCACGAGTTCGCCGTTCTCATCCCGCCACGGATCCATATTGCGCCAATGGCTGTTGAATCTCGCCTGAATCTGCCGCATTTGTTTCTCAGCTGCCATCTCTGCGTATTTCTGCATACGGGTATCGATGGTTGTATATATTTTCAATCCGCTGCTATACAGGTCGTATCCGTTATCATCAAGCCAGTCTTTCAGGTACTTGGCGATTTCTTCACGGAAATATTGAGCCTGTCCTTCATACGAGTCTTCAATGTGGCGGTTGAGCTTGATAGGCAGTTCGGAGAGGCTCTTATATTCGTCTTTAGAGAGGTCTCCGTGTGTCATCATGTTGCTGAGAACAACGTTACGGCGCATCTTTGATTTCTCAGGATTGAGAATCGGGCTGTATGAAGTAGTTGCTTTCAGCATACCTACGAGTACGGCAATCTGGTCTGTCGTGAGGTCTTTCGGAGTCGTGTTGTAGTAGGCGCGTGCCGCTGTCTTTATTCCGAATGAGTTGTTGCCGAAGTCTACGGTGTTCGCATACATCGTAAGAATGTCGTTCTTGTCGTAAATCATTTCGAGTTTGGTGGCGATAATCCATTCCTTACTCTTCATTATGAGCATCTTGATGCCAGGCACTTTTCCGAGTAAGCCGGTGGAATATTGTGTCCTGACGCGGAAAAGGTTCTTTGCCAACTGTTGTGTTATAGTGGAAGCTCCGCGCGCATCGTTGTTTGTAATAGCGTCTTTTAAAGCTCCGAGGATTCCGACAGGGTCGATTCCGTGATGAGAATAGAATCGTTCGTCTTCGGTATCGATAAGTGCGCGCCAAAACTTGGGATTAACTTCGCCGTATTTAACTGGCGTGCGGTTTTCCTTATAATAACGTCCTATGAGTACACTGTCGGCACTGTAAATTTCCGAGGCAGCGTATGTCGGTGGGGTTGCGATGGCTTTGAAACCCGGTGATTTGCCGAAAAGCCAGAGAAAATTGATGTCTACCATTCCGAGATATATGAAAATGGCGACAATAAAAGATACAAATGCCACTGCTGTCTTTGTGTACCAAGCCCGGCCTTTGTATAGTTTTTTATACCACGAGATGAAATTAGTTATATTATGAGTTATTCCTACAACAATGTTTATTACTTTTTTCATTTTACGCCCCTCATTAAAAACGGTATAAACGTATCTTTTTAACGCGGCTGCAAAGGTAGTTAAATAGTTGTTATTAGTGTCTTTGTTCCTATATATTTTAAGATTTCTTCAACGTTGTTTGGCTCAAACCATTTCATATTTTCATCTTTTTTATACCATGTGAGTTGCTTTCGGGCGTATCTTCTGGTATTGCTCTGTATCTTGAATATGGCATCGTCTAAAGATATATTGCCATCGAAGTAGTCGAACAGTTCTTTATATCCAACCGTGTTGAGGGAGTTGAGCCCTCGGAGAGGATATACTTTCTTGGCTTCTTCCACGAATCCGTTGTTAATCATATCAATGACACGGGCATTGATGCGATTATATAAAACCTCGCGTGGAAGAGTTAATCCGATTTTTATGATATTGAAAGGACGCTTTTTCTTTTCGTTTTTACGGAAAGATGTATATGTCTTACCTGTCATGTGGCAGATTTCCAGAGCATGGACAACCCGTCTCGGGTTGTTGCGGTCTACAATATTCCAATGCTCGGGGTCAAGTTGCTTGAGTTCTTCGACCAATGCCGGCAATCCTTCTGTTGCCAATCTGCGTTTCATAGTCTCACGGGTATTCTCGTCAACGGTCGGGATGTCGTCTATTCCATTGCACACAGCATCTATATACATCATGGAACCGCCGGTGAGAATGGCTATATCGCTGTCTTCAAATAGCTTGTCGAGCAGTTGGATAACGTCTTGTTCGTATAATGAGGCACTGTAATAATCCGTTAATTTGTGAGTACCGACAAAATAGTGTTTTGTTCTTTCTTGTTGTTTAATTGTAGGTGCGGCGGTACCTATTGGTATCTCTGCGAATATTTGCCGGGAGTCGGCATTGATTATCGGTACATTAAAAAAGTCGGCAAGACGGAGGCAAAGTTCCGTCTTGCCGACTCCTGTGGGTCCGGTTATAACGATGAGATTCTTCATTTATCGTATAATACCACGATTAGAACTCTCCACAAAGTTTATGATATAATCTATTTCCTTGCTTTGTGGTAAATTCTTGCGAATCTCTTCAATACCTTCTTTTATCAGTCCTTTAGAATATAGGAGTCTGTAGGCTTCGTGAATATTGTCTATCAGTTCTTTGCTAAAGCCTCTTCTGCGCAGTCCTACGAGGTTCAGCCCGCAATAACGTGCTGGATCCTTGCCGACAATGATATACGGAGGGATGTCCTGGCTGAATCTGCATCCTCCTTGAATCATTACATAACCGCCTATGTGGCAGAACTGGTGGCAAAGGACGGCAGCACTGATAATTGCATTGTCGTCGACAACAACTTCGCCGGCAAACTTTGTAGAGTTGCCGATAATGCATCCATTGCCGATAACGCAGTCATGGGCAATGTGCATATTTTCCATCAGCAGGTTGTTGCTGCCAACCTTTGTGGTGCCTTTGGATGCTGTTCCGCGTGAAATCGTTACATTCTCGCGAATAGAGTTGTTGTCGCCAATGATACACGTGGTGTCTTCTCCCTTGAATTTCAAGTCTTGCGGTTTCGTACTGATGCTTGCTCCCGGGAATATCTCATTGTTGCTGCCAATGCGGGCACCGTAATTGATAGTTACACTATTCTGAAAGTTATTGTTGTCGCCAATCTCGGTATTCTTGTCAATGTAGCAGAAAGGACCAATAATATTATTGTCTCCTAACTTTGCTTCCGGATGAACAAACGCTAAAGGACTGATTTGATTCATAACTGTTTGTTTAGCTGTTGGTAAGAATATAAGATAAGTCTTTCAATACCTTATACTTATATTCTTGCCAACATATTTTTATTTGTTTTTTACTATCTGTGCTGTAAAGGTTGCCTCTGATACTACTCGCTCTCCAACGAATACGTATCCCTTCATAGAGCTGATGCCATGACGTACCGGATGAAGAAGCTCTACGCGGAACAGCAATGTGTCGCCTGGAACTACTTTCTGACGGAATTTCACGTTATCGATATTGAGAAAATACGTTGACCAACGTTCCGGTTCTTCTACTTGGTTCAAGACCAAAAGACCTCCGCATTGTGCCATAGCTTCTATTTGAAGCACTCCTGGCATAACAGGCTCCTGTGGGAAGTGGCCTGTGAAGAAAGGCTCGTTGCTGGTTACGTTCTTTACTCCAACTATACTTGTTGAGCCAATGGCAATAATCTTGTCGACAAGCTGCATCGGGTAGCGGTGGGGGAGTAATTCGCGAATGCGGTTATTGTCCATTATCGGCTCTTCATTCGGGTCGTATATCGGTGCTTGCACTTCATGCTTCCTGATTTCCTTGCGCATGAGACGTGCAAACTTATTGTTTATGGTATGCCCCGGACGTGTAGCAACTATGCGTCCTTTTATGGGTTTGCCAATAAGAGCCATATCGCCAATTATGTCAAGCAACTTGTGGCGGGTACATTCGTTTTCCCATACAAGCGGCTTGTGCTGTATATAACCCAAATCGTTGGCATCCATGTGTGGAACATGGAGCATATCTGCAAGAGTGTCAAGACGTTCCTGAGAGGTCTGACGCTCATAGATTACAATTGCATTGTCAAGGTCTCCACCTTTGATGAGGTTGGCTTGAAGTAAAGGCTCTATATCTCTTACGAATACAAAAGTGCGGGCCTGTGCTATTTCTGTCGGGAAATCCTCCATTTTGTCAAGAGTCGCAAACTGACTGTTTATAAACTTCGACTCGAAAGAGCACATGGCAGTGATACTGAATTCATTATCCGGAAGGATGGTAATGCAAGAGCCGGTAGCTTCATCTTTTACCTCTATCTTCTTGCGTATGATATAGTAGTCTTTCGGAGCATTCTGCTCTTCAATGCCTACCGTCTGTATCTTGTCGACATACATGGCGGCAGAACCGTCGAGAATAGGAAACTCCGGGCCGTTGACCTGAATAAGGCAGTTGTCTATTCCCATTGCGAAGAGAGCGGCAAGACCGTGTTCAATAGTCGAAACACGAATATCACCACTCGCAAGAACGGTTCCTCTCTGTGTGTCTATTACTTTTTCTGCAATAGCGTCGATTACCGGTTCGCCTTCAAGGTCAATACGTTGAATCTTATATCCCGTGTTTTCTGGCGCAGGATTGAAAGTCACGGTAAGGCTTAATCCTGTATGTAGGCCTTTTCCACATAATGAAAAACTTCCTTTTAATGTTGTTTGTTTTGTCGCTTCCATTTATCAATATGTGTTTTCTATTTGTTTGTTAATTCTTCTATTTTGCTTTGTAACTCTGCGAGTTGCTTGTACATATCCGGTAAACGACGGAACATTGCTGCCGATTTCATGAAACCTTTGGCATCCCATGCCGGTGAGCCGATAATGGTTGTTCCGCTCTTCTTCACGCTGTTTGATATTCCGGCTTGAGCACCGACATTTGTTTGGTCGGCTATGGTTATATGGCCTGCCATGCCAACCTGACCGCCGAACATACACCATTTGCCCACTTTTGTACTGCCGGCAATTCCGCCTTGTGCCGCCATTACGGTATTTTCTCCAATTTCGACATTGTGAGCTACTTGTATAAGGTTATCCAATTTCACGCCTTTGCGGATATATGTGCTTCCCATTGTAGAACGGTCAATACAAGTATTTGCGCCAATCTCTACATTGTCTTCGATGGTTACAATTCCTATTTGTGGAATTTTATCATATCCATCGGCACTTGGAGCGAAGCCGAAGCCGTCTGCACCAATGACACAGCCGGCATGAAGCACGCAGTTGTTACCAATCTTACAGTGATGATATACTACAGCATTACTATAGATTTCAGTATTGTTGCCTATTGAGGCGTCTTCTCCAATGGTAACGTGCGGATGCAAAACGCATCCATCCCCAATTACGACGCCAGGGCCAATAGCAACAAAAGGTCCGATATAACAATCTTTGCCTATCTTAGCAGTAGCGTCAATGAATGCAAGTGAGTCTATACCTTTTTTCTTGGGTTTCATCGATTCGTATAGCTGCAATAACTTCGCAACGCATTCATAGGCATTCGCAACGCGAATTAATGTTGCATTTGTCGAGCGTTCAAGTTCTAAACTCTCGTTTACGAGTACAACGCTTGATTCTGTATCATAAATAAAATGGGTGTATTTGGGGTTTGAAAGAAAAGAGATTGCTCCCTTTTTGCCTTCTTCAATCTTTGCAAATGTATTTACAATCGCGTTTTCGTCACCTTCAACGCGACCTTGTATGAATTCTGCGATTTGTTTTGCGGTAAATTCCATATAATATCTATTTCAATGTATAGTCGTAATATTTTTGCAAATATAGCTATTTTTTGTCAGAAACGTTGATAACAGAGATAATATTTGCAATTTTTTTTCGATAGCATGGCTACATTTAGAATTTCAGAAGCGTCAGAAATATCTTTCAAACTTCCGTCTTTATAGAGTATTGAGATGTGGTCGCCATTGGTGTCGTACATATCTTTTTGTATCTCACTCACATCCATCAGATAGTGTGTGTCCTCGGGATTTATCTCAAATTGTTTGCTTAAACGTTCTTTTATGACAGCCAACTCTTCCTCAGTATAAGGATCGTCTTTTATCTCTACCTTGAAGATGTTTCTGTTTATCATATCGCTTGCAAGGATAGACAATATGCGGTCTTCATGGTGCTGCCATACTTTCAGGGCACACCATATATCGCTGTCGTCTAATTCTTTATAGAAGGCAAGAGCTTCGGGGCTGGAGTAAAAGGCGTTAGCATCAATGTCGTTAGTAAGAAAGTACTTCAATGCGGGTGAGGCAAATACTTCTTTTCCTTCACGCGTTAACTGTTTCGCACGTAATAATGCGTTAACCAAAACCTTCTCACACGCAACTGCCGTTTTGTGCAGATATACCTGCCAATACATCAGACGGCGTGTGATGAGATAGTTTTCTATGGAATAGATTCCTTTTGATTCTATTACAAGATTGTCGTTAACGACATTGAGCATCTTGATTATGCGTGAACTTCCGATGTTTCCTTCCGTTACGCCGGTAAAGAATGTATCGCGGCACAGATAATCGAGCCTGTCCATGTCGAGTTGGCTGCTTATGAGGTCATGCAGGAACTTCTTAGGATAATCATCATTGAATATTTTAATGGCAAGATTAAGCCTTCCGTTTAAGTCCTGATTAATCTGTTCCATCATCATCAATGATATCTGTTCGTGAGAAATATCCTTGATAAGAGTGTTTTCAAGAACGTGAGAGAACGGCCCGTGCCCGATATCGTGCATTAATATTGCTGCTAAAATGGCTTCACTCTCACTGTCGAATATGAAAATTCCTTTTTGTGTGAGCGATGTTATAGCCTCGCTCATTAAATGGAATGCACCTATGGAGTGTTGAAACCGCGTGTGTTGTGCCCCGGGATATACCACGGATGCCATTCCTAATTGCTTAATACGAGTGAGTCTTTGCATTAATGGGTGCTTGATAATTTCAAGCAAAAGTCCTTTCGGTATCTTTATGAAGCCAAAGACCGGGTCGTTAATTATTTTATTACCGTTCATCCGTATATGAAGATTTGCAGATTTTCCCATTCATTTCTATAACAAGAAATTCGGAAAATCTGCAAATCATATTTCTGTTTTACAATACTTTTGCCATTTGTTCTTGTAGTTCCTGTGCTTTCTGCCTTGCAACTTCGGCAAAGTCTTCACCTTTGCTTGCATATATTATGCCACGGGAAGAGTTTACGAGCAGACCGCAGTCGTCTGTCATTCCGTATTTGCAAACCTCTTCGAGGCTTCCTCCTTGCGCTCCTACACCGGGAACAAGCAGGAAATGATTAGGAGCTACCTTGCGTATATCTTTGAACATTTCACCTTGTGTTGCTCCCACGACATACATCATGTTTTCTTCGTTGCCCCATTCCTGACTTTTGCGGAGTACTTTCTCAAAGAGACGTTCTCCGTTGGTGTCTTCAGTCATTTGGAAATCCAATGAGCCTTTGTTGCTCGTGAGAGCGAGTAGTATAACCCATTTGCCGTCATAACCGAGGAATGGCTTTACGCTGTCTTCACCCATATACGGTGCAACGGTGAGTGAATCAATGTCGTATTCTTCAAAAAAGGTACGTGCATACATAGCCGATGTGTTGCCGATGTCGCCACGTTTTGCATCTGCGATGATGAAATGATTAGGATAATTGGCTTTGAGATATTTTATAGTTTCTTCAAATGCAACCATTCCTTTTACGCCCTCAGCCTCATAGAAAGCAAGGTTTGGTTTATATGCCACGCAATAATCGGCAGTTGCATCAATAATAGCTTTATTGAATTCAAATATTGGGTTCTCTGTGTTGAGCAGATGCTGTGGTATCTTTGTGATGTCTGTATCAAGACCTACGCAGAGAAAACTCTTTTTAGAATATATTTGGTTTACAAGTTCTTTTCTGTTCATATTGATTAATTTATATGTGATTATATTCTTGAATATATTACAGTTCCGCTTCTTTCATTCTTTCTGCATTCTCCTCTACGGTGAGGGCATCAATCATATCTTGTATATTGCCACCGAGAAAACCTTGCAAATCGTGGGTCGTGAATCCGATTCTGTGGTCAGTTACGCGCCCTTGCGGGAAGTTATATGTACGAATCTTCGCACTTCTATCGCCTGTGGAGACAAGACTCTTGCGTCGATTGGCGATGTCGTCTACATATTTTTGGTGTTCCTTGTCATATATAAATGTACGCAGGCGCGATAATGCACGCTCTTTGTTCTTTGGCTGGTCGCGTGTCTCGGTACACTCGATGAGGATTTCCTCGGTCTCTCCTGTGTTCGGATTCTTCCACATATAGCGCAGACGGACACCAGATTCTACTTTGTTTACGTTCTGACCGCCGGCACCGCTGGAGCGGAATGTATCCCATTTGATTTCTCCTTCGTTGATGCTGACCTCAAAACGGTCGGCTTCGGGCAGTACGGCAACGGTTGCGGCAGAAGTCTGCATACGTCCGTTTGACTCAGTGACCGGCACACGCTGTACGCGATGCACGCCAGATTCGTATTTCAACGTACCGTAAACATCTTCACCGCTTACGGCGAAGTCAATCTCCTTGTATCCGCCAACGGCACCCTCGCTGACATCTGTAACGGAGAGCTGCCAGCCTTTGGAGTCGCAATAGCGTTTATACATCTGGAACAAATCACCAGCAAACAGACAGGCTTCGTCGCCTCCCGTACCCGCACGGATTTCCATCTGTACGTTCTTCGCGTCCTCCGGGTCTTTTGGTATGAGTAGGATCTTTATCTCTTCTTCGAGCTTTGGCTGCAATTCTTCATTTATAGAGAGTTCTTCGCGTGCCATCTCTTTCATGTCAGGGTCGCTCTCGTTGGCCAGAATATCTTTTGATTCGCTTATGGCATTAAGGCATGCTATATAGCGCTTTCTGGCATCCATTATGTCTCCCAGATCCTTATATTCTTTTGTCAGTTTCACATAACGCTCTTGGTCTGCAATCACGCTCGGGTCGGTTATTAAAGTTGAGACCTCCTCGTAACGTGCTTCCAAGCCGTCAAGTTTTTGTAATATGCTGTTGTTGTCTGCCATTTGTATCTCAGTATTGTTATTGTTTCTTTCTGTTGCTCCACCATGCCCTTGCCAATTCTATCACTATCAGTACCCAGCCCACGGTGCCGAGGATACGGGGGATGATGCGTGATAGAGGCAGGCCTTGTTCGAAGTAGTCCACCAAACTTTGTCCCAAATCATAGGCGACGTATGTGTTGGCGATGATGCATAGTAAGAGTACTTCATTGCGTATGGGAGTGTATTTACTCATTCTCATGTGTAGCACTTTATTCGTAGTCAAACTCTCCGAACTCACTCTTTATAGTCAGACTGCGCTTGCCTTCTTCAATATGACCGATAATCTGAGCGTCGATATTGAATTCCTTACATATATCTATGATCTTTGCGGCATTCTCTGGAGCAACATATATCTCCATACGGTGTCCCATATTGAATACCTGATACATCTCCTTCCAATCTGTTCCGCTTTCTTCTTTGATTAATTTGAAAAGGGGTGGGACCGGGAACATATTGTCTTTTATCACACGGCAGTTCTCGTTGACAAAGTGTAGCACTTTTGTTTGTGCTCCGCCTGTACAATGAACCATTCCGTGTATTTCCGGGCGCAACTCATCGAGCAGACGCTTTATGACTGGTGCGTATGTACGGGTAGGAGAGAGGACAAGTTGTCCGGCATCGAGAGTAACGCCATCAACTGCATCCGTGAGTTTCTTGTTGCCGCTATATACGAGTTCGTTAGGAACGGCATGGTCAAAGCTCTCCGGATATTTCTCTGCCAGATATTTGGCAAATACATCGTGGCGCGCACTTGTAAGGCCGTTGCTGCCCATACCGCCGTTATATTTCTTTTCGTATGTTGCCTGACCGGTAGACGAAATACCCACAATTACATCACCCGGACGGATATTTGCGTTGTCTATCACATCGCTTCGTTTCATACGGCAGGTAACGGTAGAGTCGACTATGATAGTGCGGACAAGGTCGCCGACATCTGCTGTCTCTCCTCCGGTAGGATAAATGCCGATTCCCATATCGCGCATTTCGGCAAGTAATTCGTCTGTTCCGTTGATGATTGCCGAAATGACTTCTCCCGGAACAAGCATTTTATTACGGCCGATGGTACTTGAAACGAGGATATTATCCACAGCTCCAACGCATAGGAGGTCGTCTGTGTTCATGACGATTGCATCCTGTGCGATACCTTTCCATACGCTTAAATCGCCAGTTTCCTTCCAATACATATAGGCAAGGCTTGACTTCGTGCCTGCACCGTCAGCGTGCATGATGTTGCAATATTCGGGATCTCCGCCTAAAATATCAGGAATAATCTTGCAAAATGCTTGTGGGAAGATGCCTTTGTCTATATTCTTAATGGCATTATGCACATCTTCTTTAGCTGCACTTACGCCACGCATCATATAACGATTGTTTTTATCCATGATTCTTATATTATTTTGTTGCGTCCTTCATGCGCCGAAGCCAATATCTCTTGACTATTACAGACGCCTTGAATTATTTAATATTTATTCTTAATACTAACGATTTCTTATTTGGAATGCCAAAACTCCCAACTCGCGAATGCTTGCAATAGTAACATCTCAAGTCCGTTCTTTACGGTTGCTCCATGCTCCGCTCCTTTTTGCATAAACATAGTCGTGTCGGGATTATATATGAGGTCATATAATAATGTCTGCGTATTCATGGCTTCGTATGGAAGGTTCGGACATTCATCTGTATGTGGGAACATCCCTAACGGTGTGCAGTTTACGATTACATTATATTCTTTTATGACTTTTGGTGTAATGTCTTCATAACATATTGTGCCGGGCTTGCGATAACGGCTTACGAAGACAGTTTCCAAACCGAGTGATTTCAAGCCATAGTTTATGGCCTTCGACGCTCCTCCTGTACCAAGTATCAGTGCTTTTTTATGATACTTTTCAATCAGAGGCTCGATGCTGCGGGTGAAGCCTATGACATCGCTATTATAGCCTGTAAGATAGGCGTTTTTGCCTTTACGCTCAACTTTTATGACGTTCACCGCACCGATTTCGCGAGCTTCGGGACTTATAACGTCCAAATAGCTTATCACCTTTTCTTTATAAGGGATGGTAACATTAAGACCGCGCAAGTTGGGGGTCGTTTCTATTATTTCAGGGAGATTCTCTATTGAGGGAATTTCAAAATTCTCATATAGGGCATCTATATTCTCGTTTTGAAACTTCTCGTTGAAATAACTTTGCGAGAATGAATGTCCCAATGGATAACCTATAAGTCCGTATTTGTCCATAATAATTTATTTTTCAGCGAAATACATTGTGCATATTCCAAATGTCATGCGTTTGAACCGGGCTTTGGCGAAGCCTGAGTTCTTTAATATTTCCACCATCTGTTCGCCTTGTGGGAAGGCTTCTATGGTTGCGGTAAGATACTTATATGCGTTCGTATCTTTGGATATCACCCTCCCATATAATGGCAGAAACGTGTGAGAATAGATACTGAAGAGCGGTTTCATAGGAAAAGATATGGGCTGTGTAAGCTCTACAATGCTCAAATGACCGCCTTTTTTCAGTACGCGACACATCTCTTTCAGTCCTTTTTCAAGATTCGAGAAGTTCCTTATTCCGAAAGCTGCAGTAACGGCATCGAATGTATTGTCAGGAAAAGACAGGCACAGGCAGTCTTCTTTCTTAAAAGATATGGTATCCTGCAAATTCTTCTTCGCCACTTTTTGCCTGCCTATAGCCATCATACCCTCGGATATATCCACTCCGACGAGAGACTTCGGCTTGAGGGTTTGCGCTGACAATATGGCGAAATCGCCGGTTCCTGTCGCTATGTCAAGCATTGTCTGTGGCTTGAATGGCGCAAGTTGGCTTATCGCTTTCTTACGCCATCCTTTGTCGATATTCCATGATAGCCGATGGTTTAGCGTGTCGTAAGTTGGAGCAATGTTGTCGAACATCTCTTCCACGAGCTGTGTCTTGTCGCCATCTTTGCCGTATGGATTTATCTTTTCCTGTTCATACATGGGCTGTCAACGTATCTCTGCTCGTTATTTCCTGTTTGCCAGATATTCGCTCACGTTCTTTTCAATACGTGCAGCTATATCTCCCTGTTCTGTTGCCTTATCGAATTCCTCGCCGGTGATATGCTCATAAAGCTCTATGTACCTGTCGCAGATGCTCTGTGCATACTCGTCAGTGATTTCCGGCATAGTCTGTCCCGGCTCGTTCATGAAGTTATGCTCGATAAGCCATTGGCGGACAAACTCTTTTGACAATTGTTTTTGTGGCTCTCCCTTTTCAAACTTCTCCTCATATCCGTCGGCATAGAAATAGCGGCTGCTGTCCGGGGTGTGGATTTCGTCGATAAGATAAACCTTACCGTCGCGCTTTCCAAACTCATACTTTGTGTCAACGAGGATAAGTCCTTGCTTCTCAGCGATTTCCTGACCGCGTGCGAAGAGCTTGCGGGTGTAGTCCTCCATTACTGCATAGTCTTCTGCGCTTACGATGCCCTGGGCGATAATCTCTTCTTTGGAGATGTTCATATCGTGGCCTTCGTCAGCTTTTGTAGTAGGAGTGATTATTGGTTCGGGGAATCGTTCATTCTCGCGCATTCCATCGGGGAGCTTAACTCCGCAAATCTCGCGGCATCCGTTCTTGTAATCGCGCCATGCAGAGCCGGTAAGGATGCCACGGATAATCATTTCCACACGGAAGCCTTCGCATTTCAAGCCTACCGTAACCATCGGGTCGGGTGTGGCTAATTTCCAGTTAGGGCAGATATCTGCTGTCAGATCGAGAAACTTTGACGCTATTTGGTTGAGCACCTGACCCTTGAAGGGAATTCCTTTAGGAAGGATTACATCGAATGCAGAGATGCGGTCGGTAGCAATCATAACCATCAAGTCGTCATTAATGTTATACACATCACGTACTTTGCCGTGATAAACACTTTTCTGTCCATCAAAATGGAAATCAGTCTTTGTTAATGCCTTCATCCTTTATATTTGTTTTTTTGAGTTTTTATCGAATTTATCGTAAGCGTTTACAATCTTTGTTACAAGTTTATGACGCACAATATCTTTGTTGCCGAGCTTTACAACACCTATTCCTTCGATGTCGGAAAGTATCTCTAAAGCCTCGTGCAGTCCGCTTTTCGTTCCCCGTGGCAAGTCCACCTGAGTCATGTCGCCCGTGATTATCATCTTTGAGTTCAATCCCATTCGCGTGAGGAACATACGGATTTGCGCTGGCGTAGTGTTTTGCGCCTCGTCGAGTATCACCACCGCATCGTTCAGGGTACGCCCACGCATAAAGGCGAGCGGGGCTATCTGGATTACGTGCTTCTCCATCATGTCCTGTAGTTTCACGGCGGGAAGCATATCTTCGAGAGCATCGTAAAGAGGTTGAAGATACGGGTCTATCTTGTCTTTCATATCTCCCGGCAGGAAACCGAGTTTCTCTCCGGCCTCAACGGCAGGTCTGCTTAGAATCACCCGCTTTGCTGTTTTCTCCTTTAAGGCTTTCACGGCAAGTGCAATGCTCAGATACGTTTTTCCTGTGCCGGCCGGGCCTACGGCAAACAGCATATCGTTTTTCTCGTATGCGTCTATCAGTTTCTGCTGGTTTTCCGTGCGGCCTTTTATTGGCCGTCCCGACAGATTATATACTATTACGCCTTTTACGCCATCGGCTTTTGTTTGCTTGCCTTTTATTATGTCAAGTATATCTTCCTCACCGATAGAGTTGTATTTCAGGATGTGTTTGCGGATTGATTCCACATTCTCCTCGAACTGACACATCACCTCCTCGTCCCCCAAAACTCTAATGATATTATCCCTTGCAACGATGCGCAGTTTGGGGAAGAGTGATTTCAGCATTTGTAAATGCCCATTGCCAACCCCGTAGAAAGCAACAGGGTCGATGTCTTCTAAAATTATATGTTTCTCTATCAAAGCTTGCTTTGTTCTTATTTAGCTGCAAAATTACAAAATAAATTAATTTAACTGATACTTTTCTATAAAAAATATGCGCAATACCTGAAATGCGGGCAAAAAGCGTTATCTTTGCACACCGAAAAAATGGCGTTCCATA
This sequence comes from uncultured Prevotella sp., assembly GCA_900547005.1. Lineage (GTDB taxonomy): Bacteria > Bacteroidota > Bacteroidia > Bacteroidales > Bacteroidaceae > Prevotella. The sequence continues at coordinate 52,281 of URER01000004.1, read as the reverse complement.
TATGGATGGAAGCGCGGACGACTGCTGATTAGGAGTTTGCTCCTTGAAAAACAAGTCGCTTGTACATATATAATATTGTATTGAAATGAAACTGAAGAAGAATAATTTCTTGATGGGCTTTGCAGCCATCACCGCTATACTTGCTATTGTTCGTTGCGTTTTTCCGAGTGTTGCGCAGGATAGGAATCTTGATACTTCGAATATTTTCGGAGTCGCAGAAGGGGATAATGCGGATGCGGCTTCGGTTGTCGACACCTTATATGTGGCAACTCATGAAGGCTCTTATGCCGGTTTCTTTGATAAAGACGGTAATGAAATAAAGCATCGTATTTTGAGTGTACCCGGTTTTGACAGGACTTTCCCAGATTCAAATGCCGTTCAGCTTGAGTCGGCCAATATGTATGGCGTTACTCCCGTGGCAAACAGGGAGGATGCGGAAGCTCGTAAAAACGAATTGGTCTATATTGGCAGCAGTCCTTTCTATTTCGTGAAAAAGCTCGATAGCAGCATTCCTTATCTCGTTCCGCGCGCGGCAGTATTGCTTAATGATATTGGTCGTAACTTCTTGGATAGCTTGCAGATAAAGAAAATACCGCTGCACAAGATCATGGTGAATAGCGTACTGAGATCGAAAGAAGATGTAGAAAAGTTGCAAAGGCATAACAGGAATGCAACAACTAATAGTTGTCATCTATACGGAACGACTTTCGATATTTCTTATACTCGATTCAAAACGATTTCAGACCCGGATGGGAAACCGCGTCGTGAGGTGCAGAACGATACGCTGAAATATGTCCTGAGTGAGGTGTTGCGCGACTTGCGTGAGCGTAACCGTTGCTATGTTAAATATGAAGTCCATCAAAGTTGCTATCATATCACCGTCAGGTAATTTTTTTGAGAATACTTCATCCCTGTGTTTGTCCTAAATTCCAACTCTCACAAGTTGAGAAATGGGCAATAAACCGCCTGCTCCTCAACTTGTTTACTTGCAATTCGTTACCCCGTCTACTCGTAAATTTTACAATCAAAAAGTAAAAATTTTTGTCAAAAATCACCCCTCTGCGAAGTTGACTCTTTCGTGTGAACGAGTGTTAAATATAGGTCTCGTTACTCATTTTCGATGATTTTTGTGTCGCAAAAATCCCAACTCCAAACTCAAAATTTGTAACTCAAAATTTCAAAAGTGCCTCCGTTAGAAAAAAATCGGGTCATTTTTCTTCAAAATTTACCCTCTCTGAAAACACCGAAAAACAGCGTTTTCGCCCTATTTAACGTTCGTTAGCTTTCAAAAGTGGCACTTTTAGACTCTGTTTTAGGCCGTTTTGGAGTGCAACGGAGGCTCCGTTGAAGCCTAAAAGTGGCTCCGTTGGCCTCTAACGGAGCCACTTTTGCATTGTAACGAGGTCATTTTTGCTTCCTAAAACTGCCGATTTTGTTAAATGATAAGCTAACTTATTGATTTTCAAACTATTAACTCGATATTGTGTAAAATGCCATATTTTGCGGTATTTGCAAGCGAAGAAGATCTTGTTTGAAAATACGCGAGTTTTATAGGGTATAGTTGTAAAGATTTTTGACGAGTATATTTGCGCGATATATTGCCCTTTAATGATAGTTCTAAATTCCTTAAAAACCATCTCTAAGTTCGATTATCATCGTCTATGTTAATTGTTATATTTGGAATTCTTGATAATTTGCAGGAATGCTCTGCTATGCTGCCATATCGCCATGCTGCTATGCTAAATCAGCCGTGTACTGGATAGTGCAACAATGGTCAGCAGCTCATCCATTGACCATATCTTGTTGAAAAGCGTCTCTGCCATTTCCTTTGCCAACTTGTTACCAAAGAACGGAATGCTTCTGTCTTTGTCATCAAATAAAGTCTGATAACCATCCAAATAATACAATATGTTGGCATTCCCCCTCTCATATATGTCTGGACAATCTTTCCCTGCCTTGACAATTTCGCGTTGGATTTGTTTGATGCGAGTCAGCGTATCTGAGCAGATGACATTGAATCTGAATATCTGTGTGTTATCTGTAGGTTCAATATCGCCGTCAACATAGAGCATATCCAATCCGTCATCACCTTCCTTTTCATAGACCTTATAATGGTTTGCGATACCATCATGGCAGACAACTATAGAATAGGCTTGTTGCTTGTTGCTATATCCACGGAACACATAGGCTTCTTCATTCTGGATGTTATCTATTTCTGCCGTGCGGGCAACATTGTCATACCCGAAAACCTCTGCAGCCTTGAAACATGCCCAGTCATAGGTATCTTCGTCAACCTCTATATCCATCGTCGTGTCACTGTCTTCATCGCCCCAAAAGTCAATCGGTTCAAGACTGATAGCTCCGAGGCAGATATTGGTGATGCCGAGAGTTTGGCAAACATGTGAGGCGGTCATCCATCCGCGACCAGGACCAATGAGCACATCAGGCATGGACTTTAGTTCTTTCACATATTTGTGCATCGCCAAGAAGTAATCTGCCTGTTTCCTGTTCTCTATGAACGTAAGTTCCTGTAGTAAGGTAAATGTCCTTACCTCACGATTATGAAAGGTCTCTTTCCCTTCCATCACGAGTTGTCTTAGTTGCTCGATTGCTGTTTTCATATAATTGCTACTTTACTAATGGGGTTTTGGAGTTGTATGCGGCGTAACTGATGACTACCTGATTACCCAGTGTTGGGTCACAATCAAGGTGAAGGTCGCTACCATCCTCCCAATCCTTCATGGTTATATTGCACACCTTGTCGTTGGCATCCTCGTGATAAACAGGATTCATCAGGCGCAGCATATCAAAATGGATTTTGTACCAGCCAATGGAATTTTCCATATCTGGGTACATTCTGACGATATGGGGTGCCACGTCGTCAAACTGTACGCTGTCTAAAAGTTCTTTGAATGTCATATCAGACCTTTTTATTGATTTCAATGTTGATTTCTGTCTCGAACTTCCGCACATAGATGAAATCTGTGATGGCGAAGTTCATGTGGTCGAAGAGATTGTGGAATGCACTGATAAGATGCAAATCCTTTGTCAGTTCCCTGTCAAGCCCCTCGTTCCAGTTTGGCGGTGGGCAGTCCATGCCGATGAATGAGTCAAAGCTCTCGTCAATGTCTGACGGCAAGGTCAGTGTCGGCAGCGTGACACCATCATCATACAATGTATTCCAACCGCTATCACAGATTGCACCCCAAAGTTCTTCTCTGTCTTCTCCTTGTAAGGGATGCAGTTCCGGGTAGTCATAGCCGAGAAAACATTTGGCGGTCACTTCTACATTGTCGCCCCAAACATTATCCTTGATGTTGTCCCAGATGCTGTGTGCTCGGCCATACATTTCTTTCAATGCGTCTCGCAAGGCATCATTAAAAGCGATGATGTCTGGCAGGATTTCCTCTTGGTGAGCCAACACCCTCTTGTTAATCATGTCCTTGCGTAAGGAGAGCAAACAGTTGCAATCGGAATAATCGTGCCGACTGTCGTTATATTTCCACAGAATCTCATTCTCTATGAGTTCTATGTCATAGTCGTGTAAGTCAACCATAATACTACTTCTTTTCAAATTACGCTGCAAAATAAACACAGACCTCCGCCAACTTGTGGCAGAGGTCTGAGAAAAGTGATGTATTTTGAATAAAATCTTGATGATTTAGCTCGTTAAGATAGAAATAGCCCTGTTTGCGACATCTTCTGTGATGCCATCGTATGGATTTGTCAGGATGAAATGTGGGAGCTGTGAATCGAAGATGACGTACTCATCATCAATGATGACATACCGTGTATCTTTGTCCGCATGGTCTGACAGCCAAGAGGCTATTTCCATACCCTTGCAATGCCCCATGGCAGGATCCTGTTCATCAAGGTTAGCGTTAAGCAACCAGCTGTCACTGACCGTCGAAGGTGTGATGTCTATCACTCGTCCTGGCATGTTTCGTACTTCCCACATTTCCTGAATCGCTTCCAGTCCAAGGTATTTCCAAGACGATTCTACCACGATGTCCGCATGAGTGATGTCAATGATACGACGTAGTTGCTCTACGGCTTCTGGGTCAAAGAATGCACCATGTTCATCCTGCCATGCTTTTCCTTCATGGTAGAGATAGTTCTGATAGTGTTCCGTATTCAGGACACCATCGAAATCAAGGAATATGATACTGTCACTCATGTCATTTATACTATTGGGTCTGAACAATAATCTCTGCGCTTACAGGTCTTGCAATGATTTCCCATCCATACTTCATCGAACTGTTTCATAGCCTGCTCAACTATTTCTGACTCATCTGTCAGGATGCCAGCCTCGAAGTTACGCTTGTTGTCTGTCTTCATTCCGATGCCTGCTCCAGTCAGGTTGGCACTGCCAAGGTACACATCCTTACAGTCGAATACAATCATCTTGAAGTGAACACGTGGACATAGGACACGCTCCAGACGGTCATAGAGTACCGGGTACTTGTCAAAATCCTCTCTGAAGTTCGGGCCAGGCTCCTTTGCGTGAATGAGTCGCACCTCCACACCACGCCGAATGAGGCCGGCAAGTACAGCAAGAAAAGGTTTCTTCTGCTTGCCATCCTCTACATAGAGATCTTTGATGTCTGCCGTCCCAATCCACAGGTTGTGCTTCACGTTTGGAACACGAGCAAACACATCTTTGTAGTGGACGGTGTTGGAGATATAGGTGAGCATTCGTTCAAGAATTTAGGTATGATTGCATTTCAGAATCATTTCACGTTAGACACCTTATCATCCTTGTACATGTCTATTATCCCATCTAATATTGAGTATAAGGTTGCAATATCTGCATCATCAGGAACATTAGCACAAAAATACTTATCTGCATCTGTGCCTGTGGGGACAGAAGCTTCGTTTTGACGTTTAGTGTAATCCCACTCGCGAGTCATTAAGTAAACGTCAAATTCTTTAATTGTTCTGTTATGCCACCACTGGAACCGATATACTTTTTGGTGCTTTTCGGATTTGTATTTGAAGTTGATGTCATCGCCCCAGAAATAACCGCTATCGCCCAACCGTTGCTCAGTGTGATTTGAAAAGACGTGCCCTTCTTCAAATGCCATAGCAAGGATTCGATTGCGGGGAGTACCAATGTGATAAATCTTGTATTGAGCCCATGCACCTGGTGGAACAAGCCGATATGGATAGCCGTTTGACAATTTGAAGGGTTGCCATCTTAGTTGGCGGGTTAATCGTGTCTGATACAGGTCTTCATGGGCTATTTTTTGTGTGCCAACGAATGGAGAAGGCTGTTGTGAAAGTTGCTCTTCGTTAAAGGAGAACTCAGTCAGCAGGAGATGGACTTCCATAGCGAAACGATTGTCAAGTAGGATGTTTCTCCACGATTTCTTCTCACAATCCATTGTTATTGTGGTAAGTTTATCCCAATCTCTGATTCGGAAAACCAGATTACGCAGGGTAATTGTCGAAATATGTTCTCGTTCAAAAGCTTGTTTGGCATTTGTGTATTTTGTGTCGAAGTCATTCCATTTCACTTCACCGTTTCCTGAAGTAAACAGAAAGCGTATCGAACCATTAAAAAACGCACATGCTTCAGCCATCCTTATTGCGTTCTCCCAATGTGAGAAAACGAAACCGTTTTCATTGCGGAGTTGTCCGTCATAGCGAATGAGTCCGCTATCAGGATCAAACAATTGTCTCACCTTGAGAATCTCTTCATTAAACTGCTGCTCTATGTTGTTCGGTTTCTCAACTAATTCATGACCGTATAAACCCTCATAGATATGATGTGAGTCAAATTTGTCTATAATGACCAATGCGTTTTTCATTTCTGCCACGTTTCTAATAGTGGGATTGCCGTCGGACGATTTTACTGATACCAGATTCCAGACAAACCGCATCCACCGATTAAAGCTTTGCTTTCCTTGTTCGGTCGCACCTTCCTTGAAATATTTACACACCGCGTAGAACACCACTCGATGAACTTGGTTAAGCGATGTTACCTTCAAATAGGTCTTTTCCTTGTCGGCAAAAACCTCTTGGCCATTGTCTGATATGTATTCGGGTATGAATCGGAATTTGTCATCCCACGGAGCACACATATCTGAGGGTAATATCTCGGACAGCTGATAGTTGTCTAGAATGGCATTCAAGTCGTTGAACAAGTCTTCATCAATATCTCCGTTCCATTTGTAGTGATCCAATGAATTGAAACGTATGGCATTGTCACCTAGGTCATCTCCTTTTTGAGTAAAAAACTCATAGTATTGACTTTTCTCGTCAATATCTCGTAGCTTGTAATTCAAAAAATAACGGTTGAGGAATGTAAAGTAGATTTCGTCAATTTTACCCTTTGAACTCCTGTTTGCCCAAAATATATCGGTCCATGTATTGTCCATCTTTGCCCCAATACCTGTAATATCATTCAACAGGTCATTCCACCCTTTATCCCGTATAAAGCCTTGAATTTCGGCCTTGAAGTTTTCAAAGCTGGTGAGTTGTTTACCACGGGCATTCATTTTGATGTAGAGATCATCGGTCAATCTGAACTCATGCATGGGCAACTGGTAAAATAGTATAGGACAATTATCTCCAGTCAGAATATCCCAATAGGAAATAAAGTCTTCAGGGGAGCAACTTTCAAACAGTTCTTCCATGCCGTCAATGATTTCCTTTCCGTCTTTATTTTTGTTGGTTGCTCCACTTAACATCCTCAACATCGACTGAACCGTCGGGTCTTGTTTCCACTTAGAATGAAACCACACCTGATTTTGTATGACCGAAGATACCAATAGGGTTTGACGCAGTTTGTTCTTCGTTTGAACAAACTCTTTTTCAGTCTTTGCACATTTTAATGAATTCAGTATGGTTGTCTCCCATTCAATGTCTGACACATGGTTGGTAATAGTCTCAAACGATAGTTGTTTGAGAAATAACTGCTGTTGGGAGTTTTGGGGAAGCTCTTCTGTCGCGAGAGATTCACAAAACTCGGTAGAAGATATTCGGGTCGCATATGAGAATCTTCGTAGTCGATTGCGGACATCAGCCCTTAGGACTCCAGCCTTATAAGCCACAAACCAGTGTAGCAACCAAAGTGTGGTTAGTCTTTGTTGTCCGTCGAGCGGACTTAGCACACCATTATCCAATGCCCCATATACGAAATCAAGTTTCAGTATATTACCCGAGTCTGGCAATTCTCGATCTAATGCCTGTTTTATGTTTTTTAGCAGTGACTCTCTAAGGTATTCCTGGCCCTCTCTGCCTTGGGCATAATCGCGTTGAATGATAGGGATTTCAATGTTATGGGATTCTATGTATTTCCAAAAAGATATCTCGCTATTCATGATTATTATCGTTTATTTGTACGTTGAATTCTTCCAGTATTTTAAACATATTGTTGCGATAGGCAATAGCATCATTTCTGTCCCAATAGGAAATAGAGGCAGAGACTGAGTTATAGTATTTGAGGAAAGCGTATTTTGTACAAGGTGGAATAAACGAGGATGAGTTCTTGACCGTTTCTGTCAAAAACTGTTTACCTTGGATTTTCACTATAAATGAGAGACCTTGATCCTTTCCTATAATACATCGGCGTTTCACGGGAAATATGGCATTACCATAACCTCTGTTGGTGTTTGCATCTAGAAGCGCAAAATTCCAAATCTGATTTTTCTCATTTTCGTCTAACGGGTTGGCGATTTTGTTTTTCCCTTCAATCTCCGCTCTCAATCCGCTGAATTCCTTCGCGTTTTTCTCGTCATTCAAGTAATCAAGAATGTCATTTGTAAGAATCTCATCATCGGAGATGGCTTCGTCTAATAATGCGTATTTTAGCCATTCCTTTCGATCTTTCTCTTTGTCGAGTGGGTTCAGCGTGTTTGAGTCAATATGTTCGACATCCCAATTTTCCAGTTTATACAAATGAAACGGGAATTTGTAAAACACTTGCCCTTGATATTCTTTTTTGCTGTTGGTCGCTTGTGTAACAATGGTTTGGATATTATGCAATAATAGCAGAGGGCGGCATGTCGTTTTGTTAGGGTAATGCCCCTTTCCATCGTCTTTTGCTATCTCATACTGGGCATCAAGCGTTGAGCATCCTTTTATTTTACTCTTGATTTTTGTCTTTAGTATAGCGATATATTTGTTTTTTGTCATGCCCGTTTTTCCCCATTCTTGAAGTAATTCGGTGACAGTAACATTATTCGCAATCAAGTAACCTGTATAATGATACAATTCTAAGTCATTAAACCATTCCTCAAAAGTCATGAATATCTGTTTCACGACACTCCAACAATTATTTATTTTGTCCCCGGTAGCAACCCTAAAGTACTCATAGAAATATCTAAAAGTTTTATAGTTGTCAGTCCCTATATTTATTCTCAATTCATCCTTTTGCTCAGTGCTTTTGTTCGAAAACAGAGCCAATTTGTCTTTATCACAAATGAGGTCAAAAATTAAATCTATGCGTGTGGGCTTCTCGTAGCCGACTTCATTCAGGAATAGCCACATCTCTTCGTTTTGCAGAGCATATTCAATCTGATCCCATTCCATTGCGACTTGTTGCTGGCGTAATGTAATTGTTCCGTGAAAGTTTGATTGATTCAGGAACAAGGCTTTGATGAGTTCGGCGTTCGTAAGACTGATTTTCCCAATATTAAGTCGAGTGAAAACTTTTATTGGGTTCTCATTGACGGCCTCATACCAAATGAACTTGACCGAAGCAAGTAGTTTGGTACCAAAAGCTGTTTTGTCAAAGCATTGATCAATTTCACTTTTTTTCTCTATCCATCTTTCAACTGTCTGTTTGGCTGTCACAAAATGAAAATAGTCGATGTTGTCGTTGGCTTGGGAGTCCTTAATGTCGTCAAGAAAACCCTGACTACCCTTGCGTGTCTCATACTCAATGGCATAGAATCCTTCAAAGCCCAGACAAGCGAGGATAATATGGATTGTTGTCAACCGTTGTTGACCATCTATCACTTCCCACTTTCCGCGTAATAGAGTTTCTACATCTTTAAGGCTTTGTGCCTCTTCTTTGATACGTTTTAAGGTATCTTCAACCCTTTGAACTAATACTAAGGGTTGTAGGCAATAAAAGCCGTTGTCGCTGTCATTGAATTCATATATGTCATTCAGCAAATCTGTTACTTGCTGTTCTGTCCATCGATATCCTCTCTGATATGCGGGAATCAAAAAGGTCATTCCCGATAAGCCTTCAATGGTTTTCATCCCAATCTTGTTTGTACTCATGATATCATTAGTGTTACAAAATTTCTCTTGCTATCCATGCACAGGCTTCAGCATCGGCAAGTGCATGGTGGTGATTCTCTAACTGATAGCCACAGGCTGCGGCCACCGTGTGGAGCTGATGGTTATCCAGTTCTGGCAGCACACGGCGCGAAACGCAAAGCGTATCGTAGAACTCATAATCTGGATAGTCCATCTGATAGACGCGGAATACAGCCTTTAGGCAGCCTTCGTCAAATGGCTTGTTGTGTGCCACAAGGGGTAGCCCGTCAATCAGCGGCTCTATCTGTTTCCACACTTCAGGGAAAACAGGTGCGTTGTCTGTGTCATCACAGCACAGACCGTGTACCTGACTGCACCAATAATTATAATAGTTTGGTTCGGGCTGGATGAGAGAGTAAAATGAATCAACTATCTCACCGTTCCGAACGATGACGATACCAACGCTGCACACACTACTGCGCTCGTTGTTGGCTGTCTCGAAATCTATTGCTGCAAAGTCTTTCATTTCTTGTCATTCTTGTATTTGTTCCACATCCTTTCTACCATATCTGCCATCTCCCTGCGTAGGGATGCAGGTTCAAGAACTTCCACATCGCCACCATTCCACAACAGTTCCTGCAAGAGGTCAAAGGTCGTGCGCATCTGATAGGTAAAAATGCTGTATTCATTATTGCGCTCAATCTCTTCCTGTGACTCGTGCAAGGGAAGGTCTCTGATATAGTTCGCCTGACCAGCCGACACTTTCAGTTTAATGGCTTCTATATCTTTGTTCAAACCCGCTATGATACCATAACAGCCAGCGAAGTATTCCTTCGCATCCCAGTCTTTAGGCATGACAAACGTTTCATCTTTCACATGAACGTGTCTGAGTCGGTCAAGTGAATAGATTCTTGGTCCTTGCTCACGGAAATACGTGTAAGTACTGAGTCCAATAAGATACCACCTCTGGCGGAAAAGTTTTACACAATAAGGCTGTACATCAAAGTTATACTCCTGGTCTTTCCAATAGTTGTAGTGGGTGATGTTCAGGACACGGTTTTCCTTCATGGCCTCGATGATGGTCTGGAGATATTCTTGTCCTGATGGCACATACTCCAGTATGATACGGTCTTTGATGCTTTGACTGTTTGCCAAGGCATTACTGACACAGAACGTGTTATAGAGCCAAGAACGCAAACCGTTCTTGCTGATGTCCTCCACATTGGAGATATAGTATCGGTATTCACCACGATTCTCGTTGGCTATATCAATGCCGAACATATCCCAGATGACATAACGCCAATTGTCGAAGGTTCGTTTGGGGATTTCCACACCTCGGCTAATGTCATCATCGAGCCACTTCTCATTCAGTTCCTTGAATGAGATTTTCTTAGCGCGATAGATAGTTTCTATCACCCATACATATTTGCTTATCAGGCTTTGGCCTCTTTCATTATTAGCCATCTTCTAAACTTTATGTTGCACGTTATACTATAAATTTACTGCAAAGGTACGGTAAGGGTACGCCATATCGTAGCAGAGGTTCTTGCTTTTTATAGGATATATCTGTGTTACCTTTCCTGTCAAGATACGCGTATAACTCATGCAACCCAAATTGGGACTGCTAGAGTGCAAAGGTCATTATGTCTTGACTGTATTTATTCATTATAATGCAATTTGTTGATTACAAAAATAAGCAAAATTTCGGCTATACGCGAATTTCTTGCCAATATTCAGAACTACAATGCTCAAAAATCCTTCAATTATTACTATTTTGAAGGAGGTGACAATGAATTTTCACCATTTGCGACCTCATATTACCCGATAATACCATTCATGCGAGTAATCACGTCCACCTTCTTTTTCATCACCACATCTGCGTAAATATCAGTGGTATTGACATTAGTATATCCGAAACAATTGCACAAACATGCTTCTTCTGTTGTTTATAAAAGTGAAATATGTTAAATCGTCTTCTTTTTCATCCTCTCCAAAATCTCCATCATCACTTTTCTACCGTTTAACTTGCAAATAGCAGATACAAAGCGACTTGCAAATTCAACCATTTAAATAGTCTTTACAATGACCTAAACTCATATATACAACAACGCCAAGCATCAATGATGCCAATCATTGCTACTGACAATCCTGCTGTAATTGAATTTAACCATATTCGGGATATTGATTATAAAGATGCAGAAATTGAACACCTTAAACAAGAAAACGAATCTTTGAAGTTTAGGCTCGAAATAGAAAAGGGGACAAATGATACTTTGCACAGACAGATAGAAGAACTTTCAAAGCAAAGAATTGCATCTATTCATGATGAAATCAGAACCATATATTCACCAAGAAAAGCATGGTCTGGTATAGGGCTTGCCGCAATCCTTATTTCATTAACGGCAACATTTCCTGTTGTAAAAGACTTCTTAAATCAGATAGGCGCAACTTCTGAAATAACAATGGCGGTAATTCAAGTACTTTCTATTGTGACAATATTTAATTGGATTCGTTCTTGGACTGTTAATAAGGTTGTTGAGAATACAGAATATAAAATCTTAAGTAATCCTTCCATTAATGAGTTGTTGAATGTAAAATTCCAAACTCAAAAATACAGTAGTAGGTATCAGGAATATTTTTTCTATGAATCAGATATAGTATCATGTATTAATAAAATGTTGACACGGCCATTCCGTATTCTTCTATTTGGTGGATATGATAAGACTATAAAGATACTAACTGAAGATATAGTAATACAGTTAGACAGGAAGAATCTTATTGAAAGAAAAGAAACAGATGGTCTGAATACCGTCTTTATTACAAGAAAACAATCAGAATCATACTTATAGTAATTATGCTAAATATTGCGATACGACACATATTGTCATTGCCAAATGGTAATTCTCCACAACGAGATAACGGTATATAGCAATAACGCCAACAGGCAAAACGGTTAACAATAAAGAAACATGAACGAGAATAAAGTAATCATATATACTGCCAGTGACGGGCAGACAAAGATAGACGTGAAGCTCGAAGATGATACGCTATGGCTTACTCAGGCGCAGATGTGCGAACTTTATCAGACAAGCAAATCAAACATAAGTGAGCATATAAAACATATTTTTGAAGAAGGCGAATTGCAGGAAGATTCAGTTGTTCGGAAATTCCGAACAACTGCTATGGACGGGAAATGAGAATAAACAGTTTGCATCAAATATACAGACAAAGAGGGAATGAGCATATCGCCAATCTGGAGAGTCGTATTTTACAGTATCAAAAGACATTGAATGATACTGTAAGTGATACTGTTAAAAACAACAGTACCACTTCGCAGCTTATATAAAGAAAGGAGACTGCATACAAATTCATGTAGCAATCTCCTTTATAAAGATATTATGAAACTTATTTATCTTATACGATGCCCTGTGCCATCATTGCTTTAGCAACCTTTAAGAATCCGGCAACGTTAGCACCCTTAACGTAGTTCACATAGCCATCTTCTTGTGTACCATATTTCACGCAGTTTGCATGAATATCGTTCATGATGCTGTGGAGTTTAGCGTCAACTTCTTCGCTGCTCCAACGCAAACGCTCAGAGTTCTGTGTCATCTCGAGACCAGATACTGCCACACCACCGGCATTAGCTGCCTTACCTGGCGCATAGAGAATCTGTGCTTTCTGGAAGATTGCGATAGCTTCCGGAGTTGAAGGCATATTTGCACCCTCGCTTACAGCGAATACGCCGTTGTCTACCAACGCCTGTGCAGCCTCGCCGTTGATTTCGTTCTGTGTTGCAGAAGGAAGAGCGATATCAGCTTTCTCGAACCACGGTTTTGCACCTGCAACATACTTCACTCCGTATTTCTCAGCATATTCCTTGATACGTCCGCGCTCAACGTTCTTAAGTTCCATGATATAAGCGAGCTTGTCTGCGTCGATTCCGTCCGGATCATAGATGTAACCGTCAGAGTCAGACATAGTTACCGGCTTCGCACCGAGCTGGATGAGCTTCTGAACTGTGTACTGTGCCACGTTACCGGAACCACTGACGAGTACGGTCTTGCCTGCGATGTCGATGTTGCGTGTATTGAGCATATTAACGAGGAAGTAAACGTTACCGTAACCTGTTGCTTCCGGACGGATAAGGCTACCACCGAACTCCTGTCCCTTACCTGTAAGGATGCCCTGGAACTGGTGTGTCAACTTCTTATACATACCGAACATATAACCAACCTCACGGCCACCGACACCTATATCTCCTGCCGGAACATCTTCGTCCGGTCCGATGTGGCGATAAAGCTCTGTCATGAATGCCTGGCAGAAACGCATAACCTCAGCATTGCTCTTTCCACGTGGAGAGAAGTCAGAACCTCCCTTACCGCCACCCATAGGAAGTGTGGTGAGTGAGTTCTTGAATGTCTGCTCAAATGCAAGGAACTTCAAGATAGAAAGGTTTACAGATGCGTGATAACGCAGACCTCCTTTGTACGGGCCGATAGCATTGTTATGCTGGACGCGATAACCCATATTTGTCTGTACGTTACCCTTGTCATCAACCCAGGTCACGCGGAACTCGATTATACGATCTGGAATGCAAAGACGCTCGATGAGGTTTGCACGTTCAAATTCCGGATGCTTGTTATATTCTTCCTCAATAGTTCCAAGTACCTGACTTACGGCCTGAATGTATTCAGGCTCGTTAGGAAATCTCTGCTTGAGAGTTTCTACAACTTTTGCTGCGTTCATAATTCTTCTTTATTTTATTGGTTATTTAATATGTTTTCTTCTAAAACGCTTGCAAAGTTACACAAAAACACTGAAAACGCAAATAAAATGCCAATAAAATTGCTAAAATGATGTATTTTTGTCATTCTGTATCTGCTTTAGTTGATTTATATCGATTTTTGAACGTTAAAATGTAGTATTATAACAGTAAATACTGCCACATGATTGGTAGCTTAATTCGCTTTTGTATAATAAAAGAGGAGCTAAGATATGCAATAGCGCATCTTAGCCCCTCACTTTAGGAATATGGATATTTATTTACATTAAATACTTGTAGAAATAATTCTATTTAATGTTCGGTTCTTCAAGACCAAGTCCCTTCTTCTTATCTACAACCTTAAGGAAAAGGCCTATGACAAGAGCTGCTACGCCAAGACAAGCAAGCATTATCAAAGGAGCTGTATAGTTGAGCTGTGTAGGGTCGCTTACACCCTCGTTGGTGGCAGTAAGCACTTTGCCGATGAGCAATGGGAAGAGCCACAAACCTATATTCTGAATCCAAAATATCAGAGCGTAGGCACTACCAATGACCTTTGCGTCAACGAGTTTTGGTACACTTGGCCACAACGATGCCGGTACAAGTGAGAAGGACGCTCCCAAAACAAGGATTGTAAGGTATGCTATGATGACTCCTCCTGCCTGATTTCCCTTGAACTGAGGGAGTATGAACGCAAATGTGAGGTGGCATGCTATAAGAAGCAGTGAGCCAAGTACAAGCATAGACGCTGCTTTGCCCTTATGGTCAACGTAGTTGCCGAGAACAGGAGTAATGCCTACTGCGAGAAGTGGGAACACTGCAAAAATAGATTCCGCAGATTGGCGCATATAACCCATATAGCAATATGTAATAAGAGAAATTACTGATACGGCAAGCATGGTGTATTTCAATCCCTTTCTCTTCATGAAGTTGAACATGAAAGCTGTCGCAGCCACAACAAGCATTATGGCATACTGTACGATGGTTACTGATGGTGAAGCCCAAAAAGAGTCAGCAGGAACCTCTGTGAATGTGAGGTTGCATTGCAGCATATTTACCGCATATTTCTGGAATGGGAAAATCGCACTGTAATAGAGTACGCAAAGGAGAGATACGAGCCAAAAGCCCATAGAAGAAAGTATCTGACCGATATCTGATATTTTGAAAGGGTCATCTTTCTCTTCAGCTTCACCTGTTTGCGCATCAAGCTTTTTATCCATGAAGAAGTAAACAACAAGCATTATGAGTGCAATGCACAAGAGAACAACACCAAATGCTACGGAACGGGAAACACTGACTTCACCGCCTAATTTAGCAAAGAAAGGTGAGAATATCATGCAAGTGGCAACACCAAGACGTGCAAGAGCCATCTCCGAACCCATAGCAAGGGCCATCTCTCTGCCCTTAAACCATTTTACGATACCACGACTCACGGTGATACCGCCCATCTCGGCACCGCATCCGAATATCATAAAACCAAGAGCAGCGAGTTTTGCTGATGCAGGCATACCCTCGTAGAATGGTGATACGCCAAGTTGTTCAAATACGGGAATATGGTTGAGGTTCTCGGTAAACCATACATCAAGTGAACTCCCAATGAATCCATCGCTGATAGCATACCATTTGATACATGCTCCGGCAAGCATAACGGCACCAGACAGAAGAGCCGTAAAGCGTACACCCATCTTGTCGAGAATGATGCCGGCAAAGATTAGGAAGAAAACGAATACATTTAAGAATGTCTCTGCCCCTTGCATAGTGCCGAAAGCATCTGAGTCCCAACCACGTTGTGATTGCATCAAGTCTTTGATAGGCGAGAGGATGTCCATAAAGATATATGCACAGAACATCGCAAGTGCCAAAAGCAATAAAGCTGTCCAGCGGATAGCTGCTGAATCTCTAAGTGTTTTGTTTATTTTTTCAGTCATTGTTATAGTATAAATTATTAATTACTATTTGAGCCATCTGTCGAGCCAGTTGAAGAAAGTACGTTGCCATAAAATGCCATTTTGTGGTTTAAGAACCCAGTGGTTCTCATCCGGGAAAATCAGAAGTTCGGCTGGTATGCCACGCATACGTGCGGCATTGAAAGCTCCCATTCCTTGATTGGCATTTATGCGGTAGTCTTTTTCTCCATGAATGCAAAGGATTGGAGTGTCCCATTTGTCAATGAATTTATGTGGTGAGTTCTCGTATGTCTTACGGGCATTCTCTGTAAGGTCTTTGTTCCAATAAGCATCTTCGTATTCCCAGTTGCTGAACCACGCCTCTTCGGTATCGGTATACATTGATTCAAGATTGAAAGCACCATCATGAGCTATGAAACACTTGAAACGCTTGTCATGATGCCCTGCAAGATAATAAACAGAGAAACCTCCAAATGATGCGCCAACGGCTCCAAGTCTATCCTTATCAACGTATGGCAGGTTGGCGGCTGCATCATCGATGGCAGAGAGGTAGTCGTTCATACACTGTCCTGTCCAATCACCGGAAATCTGTTCGTTCCATTCACTACCGAAACCTGGTAATCCTCTACGGTTGGGAGCAATAACAACATATCCGTTTGCTGCCATAATCTGGAAGTTCCAACGATAACTCCAAAATTGAGAGACTGGACTTTGTGGACCTCCCTCGCAGAATAATAGGGTAGGGTATTTTTTATTCGGGTCGAAATTGGATGGCAATACTATCCAGTACATCAAATCTTTGCCATCTGTCGTTTTTGTCCAACGCTGCTCTATCTTGCCGAATGTCATCTGGTCATAAAGATGCTTATTTTCAAAAGTAATTTGGTCGGCCTTACTCGACTTTTCTTTCTTGTCGGGAGTGATGATATAAAGTTCCGGAGCTTGTGCCATATCGTGGCGTTCTGCTAACAGGTGTTTGCCGTCATTCAGCAACTGTACCGAACCGAAATCATGCCATCCATCAGTAAGTTGCACTACATTTCCCTTTAATGTGGCCTTATATAGATTCTCGCAGCCATGCCATATTCCGAGGAAATAAATAGACTTCGAATCTGAGTTCCAGCAGAAGTCATCTACATTAGAGTCGAATGATTCGGTTATATATGTTTTTTCGCCAGTCTCAATAGTATATACACATAATCTGTTGCGGTCGCTTTCATATCCATTGCGAGCCATACTTAGCCATGCTATGTACTTACCGTCGGGAGAAAATTTCGGATTTACATCATATCCGGGATTGTTTTTCAAGTTTTCTTCCGAGTTTACTGCCTGCGTCTTCATCGTCTTTGTCGGGTCAATAGCCGGTTCTTTGTAGTCGGCAGGCTTACAAAGATTCTTTGTCTCGCGCGTACCTATATTATATAAATATATGTCTGAATCTGTCGATATAGCATATTCTACGCCTTCTTTCTTGCGGCAAGTGTATGCAATGCATTGAGAATCCTTGCTCCAATCGAGTTGCTCAATCCCTCCAAATGGTGCTAATGGACATTCGTATGGTTCGTTCGCGAGAATGTCTACACCATCGGTAATACCGTTTTCCGTAACATCAGCAATAAACGGATGCTGAATGCTCTCCACATAATGATCCCAATGGCGATAGTTCATATCTGTTACCAAACGGCCGGTAGCCTTTGGAAGGTCGGAAGGATTCTCCTTTATACTGCCATGATAGGGCAAACTCTTTATTAATATTATATGTTTTCCGTCCGGAGAGAATTTATATCCTTCTATGTCGGTAGTCGACTTGGTAAGTTGCTTGCGTTCTGTTCCATCTGGATTCATACTCCAAACCTGTCCTTCAAACAGATATGTGATACGCTTTCCACCTTCAATCCACGATGCATCCGTTTCATTCTTGGCAGAAGTAGTAAGCTGACGGACATTCTTTCCGTTAGAATCCATAATGTAAAGAACCTGATGTCCTTTGTTTTCCTTTACACTATAGTAGCCCACTTGATACACAATCTGCTTGCCGTTTGGTGATGCTTGTGCGCCACCGATGCGTCCCATTGCCCAAAGAGCTTCGGGAGTCATCAACTTACTTTGCAATTGTATTTTGCTTTTTCCTATGTTTATGTCTGATTGCGCCTGCATATTTATGCTTCCGGCCAATAATGCCGTAGCCAATACTATTTGTTTATACATGATTTAATCCTTTCTTTTTGCGTTCAAGTTCTTCACGTTTTCTTTGAAGTTCTGCTTGTTGCTTTTGCATAGCTTCAAGGCGTGCGGCAAGTCCGCTTACTTTCTTCGGGTTGTTTTTGTTTTCCTTGTAACGTGCATCGAGTATTTGAAGCAACTTAACGTCATCGGTGGTCTTACGGAGTGTCCACATTATCGCAGCACTGAAGAACAACGAAATGAAGTAATAGAAGTTAAGACCTGATGAATAGTCATTGAACATGAAGAAGAACATGATTGGCATGAGATACATCATCCATTGCATCATTTTCATTTGTTCGGCCTGCTGTCCTACCATCTGGTCTTTTTGCTGGCGCATAGTCATGAAGGAATAAAGGACATTGGCTACGCAGAACAGTATACAGGTAAGTGAAAGGTGATCGCCAATCAGCCAAAGATTAGAGTTCCATTCGATAATTGGGTCGTATGTGCTAAGGTCGTCTATCCATAAGAAGCCTTGCCCTCTAAGTTGTATGGCGTTAGGCACGAAATTGAACATTGCAATCCAGATAGGCATTTGTATGAGCATAGGCAGACAGCCACTTAATGGACTCACGCCATATTTGGCATATTCGGCCATCATTGCTTGTTGCTTTTGCATTTGGTCTTCCGGTTTATTATATTGTTTGGTCGCCTCTTCGAGTCTTGGCTTCAAGACACGCATCTTTGCCGAACTCATATAGCTTTTCTTTACTAATGGGAAAGTGATGGCTTTGAGCAACAATGTGATAAGTATAAGTACAATGCCCATTGGTATCCCTAATTTGGTTAGGAAGTCGAATACGTAGATTGTGAAGAACCTGTTTATCCAACGCACGATAGGCCAACCAAGATAAACGAGCTTTTGCAATTCCAGATCTTTTCCAAATGTACTTTCTTCTTCTATGTTATTAAGAAGGCGATAGTCGTTAGGACCGTAATAGAATTCAAATTCAGATGCCTTTATTCCAGAAGGGTCAAAGGACGTCTTCATTTTTGCTTGGAACTCTTTCAGATATCCGGAGCCTTTCTCTTGTGGAATACTTGTAAGCATAGAGTTCTTGGCAAAGTTATCTTTGGCAATCATTATGGTAGAGAAGAACTGATTTTTGAAGGCTACCCAGTCGAGAGCCTCTTCAATGTTCTCGTCTCGCTTTTCGGCAGTTTCACTCAGATAGTCTGTATCACCCTCTACTTCCTTGTAGGTTAATGTCGAGTATCTGTTTTCAAAGGTGAAACCTTTTTCTTGCTGCCGGCATTTGTCATACCAATCAACATCCATCATGTTATAATTCGGGGCAAACAAGCCATTCATGCCTACGGCTTTGAATGCCATGTGTAGCATATAATCCTTGCCCAAAGTGTATTTCATCACAATAGCCTTGCCATTGCTGGCATTGGCGGTGAGCGTAACGGTAGAATCCGAAATCTCAGACGGCGTGAAATATAAGTTCTTGGTTGAGATATTGTCTTCTTTGGTCGCAAGCATGAAGTTCAGATTTTGATCCTTGCCTTCAAATAAAGTAACGCTATTAGAATCTTCTTTTCCGATGTTATGGCCGGTGAAGTTCTTTATTATCGCCTTGTTTACCGTTCCTCCTTTTGTGGAAATGGTAAGTTCTATCTTATTGTTTTTAAGGATTATATCCTTTGCACTGCCAGTTAGAGCACTGAAAAACAATTGAGTTGAGTCTTTTAGATTTTCTTTTTGATTGCTCAAATCTTTCTTTTCTTTCATCTTTTCGGCAGCTATACGCTTTGCTGCCTCTATGGAATCGCGCTTAGCCAATTCAATTTGCTGTGCTATTTCCTCATCTGATGGTTGCGAATATACACTATAGCCAATGAGTATGGCTGCAATCAATACGAATCCGATAATAGTATTTTTATCCATAATATTCTTATTCTTTACCAATATAATATATTTAAGCGTTCTTCTTATTTTCTATAGCCGTCTTTACGAAATCAAGGAAAAGTGGGTGGGGATTTAGAACCGTGCTTTGATATTCCGGATGGAACTGAGTTCCGATATACCATTTTAGTCCAGGGATTTCTACAATCTCAACCAAGTCGCTTTCCGGATTGCGTCCTACACACATCATTCCGTTGCGTTCATATTCCTTTTGATAATCGTTATTGAACTCATAGCGGTGGCGATGACGCTCTTGTATGTGCTCGCTATTATATATTCCGAATGTGCGAGAGCCTTGTTTTAATATGCACTCGTATGCTCCGAGTCGCATCGTGCCCCCCATATCGGTAATATTCTTTTGCTCCTCCATAATATCGATAACATTATGAACGGTTGTCTCGTCCATCTCACGGCTGTTGGCATCGGTATATCCGAGGACATTGCGGGCGAATTCTATCACCATCATTTGCATACCGAGGCATATTCCGAATGTTGGAATATTGTGCGTGCGGGTATAGTGTGCGGCGATAATTTTGCCTTCTATTCCACGTTGCCCGAATCCCGGGCATACCATGATTCCATCTTGGCCTGCAAGTTTTTCGGCTACATTCTCTTCCGTTATCTGCTCGGAGTTTATGAAAGTGATAACAGTTTTGTAATTGTTATATGTTCCAGCCTGTGACAAACTCTCACGAATACTCTTGTAAGCATCTTGCAAATCGTATTTGCCAACGAGCCCTATGCGTACTTCTTCGGTTGCTTTTCTTCTCCTTTCAAGGAAATTGCGCCAGGGGCCGAGTGTCGGAGTCTCTCCAACATTTTCTTCCATCTTGCGCAAGATTGCAGCATCCAATCCTTGTGCCTGCATATTTACGGGCACTTCGTAGATAGATGGAAGGTCTTCGCTCTGTATTACGCAATCCTTGTCTACGTTGCAAAATGCCGCAACCTTTTTTAGAATACCTTCGTTCAGGTGCTTTT
The DNA here is from genome assembly GCA_900547005.1 of uncultured Prevotella sp. GTDB lineage: Bacteria > Bacteroidota > Bacteroidia > Bacteroidales > Bacteroidaceae > Prevotella. Next base: position 31,280 of record URER01000004.1, on the reverse strand, counting down.
CGGTGCGAAGGACGAGAATATCTGGTTGAATACCTACACTTTGCAATACTTTTACAGAGTGTTGTGTAGGCTTTGTTTTCAACTCTTGGGCTGCTTTAAGATACGGAACGTAAGTCAGATGCACACAGATGGCATTTTTCTTTAGCTCCCATTTCAGTTGGCGTATAGCCTCAAGAAATGGTGTAGACTCGATGTCGCCGACGGTTCCTCCAATCTCTGTTATCACAAAATCATACTCGTTTTTCTTTCCGAGCATCTTCACGTTGCGCTTTATTTCGTCGGTGATATGTGGCACCACCTGTATTGTCTTGCCTAAATAGTCCCCTCTGCGCTCTTTGTCTATTACTGACTTGTAAATTCTACCCGTAGTGAGCGAGTTCGACTTTGTCGTCTTTATATCTGTGAAGCGCTCGTAATGTCCGAGATCGAGGTCGGTTTCCATACCGTCAACGGTCACATAACATTCTCCGTGTTCGTATGGATTCAGCGTCCCTGGGTCGATATTAATATAAGGGTCAAACTTTTGGATTGTGATTTTGTAGCCCCTTGCTTGAAGAAGCTTGCCGATAGACGATGAGATGATTCCTTTTCCAAGTGAAGAAACTACGCCACCGGTAACGAAAATATACTTTGTTTCAGCCACGATGTATAATATTTAATTTTTATCCAAACTAAATTAAATTAACCTGAGTCTATATAACAAATTGCAAAGTTAGCAAAAATAATCAATAGCCACAAATTTTCCACGATTTATATATAAAAAGTAATAAAAGTGCGTTATATGGCCTTTTATATCTTTTATTTTATCTAACTTTGCATAAAAATACACTATTCGATATTTCATTCGGATTATTATATTATATTATATGTTAAGATGAATTTCAGATATTATACAATTGTTTTATTAATGTTTTGTGTGTCGGTGGCATATGCCCAAAATCGCGAAAAAGTGGAGGCGAAGCAAGACACGCAACTGCTTGCCGATACGGTATTGATAAATGCATATCTCGATTCATTACAATTGGTTGGACAGATTTTTACGGATTCGGTCAAGACATACTATGCCGATGAATATAAAAATTCCAAATCAGCCCAAATGTTTATTCCGTTTACATTCTATCACGCACCTGTTGCGGGGGTCTTCGATGCTGATATAAACGAGAGCTCAGGAATGACGGGGGTAGGGAAGGAGATCGATTATACGCTTATGCTGATGTATTTGAAGCGGCCTGACCTTGTTTTGAACACTCAAAATAGAATTGCAAAGTCGGGTACCATCGATTCGGATATAACGAAACCTTTGAGGCGTAAGGCCGATTTGATAGATAAGATGTCGCACATTTACGTAGAGCCAACAACCGTTCCGATTGATGTAGTCGTGATAAAGCCCAATTTTTGGACTTACAAGGGTGACTATTCATTGCAATTCATGCAAAATTGTGTCTCGGGCAACTGGTATAAGGGAGGAGAGAGCAGTTATTCGATGCTTGGCTCGGTTACAATGGAGGCCAACTATAATAATAAGCAAAAGGTAAAGTGGGATAATAAACTCGAATTACGTCTTGGTATTCAAAACTCACGTGCCGACACTTTGCATACAATGAAGTCAACGGAGGACCTTCTCCGCTTTACAAGTAAGTTGGGATTGCAGGCTACGAAACGCTGGTATTACACGGTTCAGATGGTAGCCAACACACAATTCACGCATAGCTACAAGAGCAATGACCCCGTAGTATATTCAGACTTCATGGCTCCGTTTAATTTCAATCTCTCTCTCGGTATGGATTACAATGTGGATTGGTTGAATCATAAAATAAAGGGTACCGTACATTTGGCACCGTTGGCTTATAATCTGAAATACACCCGAATGTTAGAGCTTTCGGAGAGGCTCGGTATTGATGCGGGTAAGCATACTTTGCATGATTTCGGTTCTCAATTGACGGCCGACTTCATATGGCAGTTTAATGACATCGTGCGTTGGAAGAGTCGCCTGTCGGCATATACGGCATACGACCGTGCGGAGCTGGAGTGGGAGAACACGTTTGTGATGCAAATAAACAAATGGATGAGCGCACAACTATTCGTATATCCGCGTTTCGATGATGGTGTAGGTCGAGATGGACATCATGGATATTGGCAGTTTAAGGAGTTCGCCTCTATCGGATTCTCGTATGTTTTTTGAGTTGATGGGTGAATAAGTAAACAAGTTGACGGGTTTATAGTTTTAAGTTGATAGTAACTAAATAAGAGGGTGTAGTTCAAAACCTTCATTTTGATACACCCTCTCTCTATTTTCATATTTTCATCATCATGGCAGCCTCTTGCACAAGCTCTCCAAGTGTAGGATGGATATGGACAATATCGCGCAACTGTCCGATGGTAGTGTCTCGATTCATCAGTGCTGCAATTTCTTGAACCATGTCGGCTGCATGAGCCCCAAGAATATGGCATCCTATAATTTTACCATTTTCATTGGCTACCAACTTCACAATCCCGTCCGTTTCCTCCATAGACAGAGCCTTGCCATTTGCCCTATAATATGCTTTATTACATATGAAAGGAATCCCAGCGGCCTTGCATTGGTCTTCCGTGAGTCCGACGCTTGCCACCTCGGGGTGCGTAAAGACGGCTGCTGGCATGATGTCGAGCCTTATCTCATCTTGCTTTTTGAGGATGTGATTTACAGCTCTTATGCCTTGCATGGTGGCCGCATGGGCAAGCATCATACGTCCGTTTACGTCGCCAATGGCATATATACCCGGTACGTTGGTGCACATATTTTCATCCACGCTGATGCCCTTGCCCGAGTATTCAATTCCGATGGCTTCCAAATTAAGCCCCTCTACATTAGGCTTTCGCCCCGTAGCCACCAATATGGCATCACCTTCTAAACATTCCGTCTTGCCCTTACGCTCAAAGGTAACGGTATTTGTCTTTACGCCTTTAACTGATGATTGCATGAAGAAGTTTACTCCCTTCTTTTCCAAAGATTTACGCAATCTCTTGGCGATGTCGCTATCAATGGTGGGGAGGCATTCTTTCAAGAACTCGATTACCGTAACCTTGCTTCCGAAACTATTGAATACTGACGCGAATTCCATACCTATGACGCCCGCACCTATGATGATAAGGTGTTTGGGAACATTTGTCAGCCTCAAGATGTCGCTCGAAGTCATAACTGATTGAACTTCAATCTCCGCACCGGGAGGCATCTTTGGCGATGCTCCCGTTGCTATTATAATATTTTCCGAACTATACTCTTGTGCCGGTTCGTTATCGGATGGCTTCACGATAATGGTCTTGGAATCTTTGAAATGAGCGTGTCCTTTGATGAAAGTAATGCCCGGAGCTGTCATCAACGTTTCAACGCCTGCGCGTAATGGCTCTACAACGGCTTTCAACCGTTCAACGACGCGATTGAAATTAACCTCCGTATTGGGCGCGAATTGTCTTAAAACTTCTATTTTATCGGCTTCATGGCACATCGTTTTTGTCGGAATACAGCCCTCGTTCAGACACGTTCCACCTGCGTGAAGTCCTTCAACGACAACCACTTGTAGTCCATTCTTTGCGGCATATTCGGCAGCACGATAGCCCCCTGGACCACTGCCTATTATTATAAGGTCTGCTCTCATCATACCGATTCCTTTATTTTCTTATAAGTGAGTATCGGCTGTTTGGCGGCAAGCACATCATCTACCCTTCCGATAGGCGTGTTATGAGGTGCGCCCTTTACCGTTTCCGGCTCTTCGGTAGCCTCTTTAGCTATGCGCCGCATCACATCGATGAAACTGTCTATCGTCTCCTTGCTTTCGTTTTCCGTTGGCTCTATCATCATGGCCTCATGGAAGAGTAGGGGGAAATAGATTGTTGGAGCATGATAACCGTAGTCGAGCAACCTCTTGGCAACATCCATTGTCGTTACTCCGGTACTCTTGTCTTTTAATCCGTCGAATACGAACTCGTGTTTGCATAATCCATTTATTGGAAGTTCGTAAACGTCTTTAAGACATTCCTTTATGTAATTTGCATTAAGCGTAGCAAGTGGCCCCACCATCTTGATATTCTCCTTACCGAGCGTAAGGATATAGGCGTAGGCGCGCATCAGGACGGCGAAATTGCCGTGATATGCCCCGATGGTAGGGAAGAAGCCCTCCAAGCCCTTGCGCACACCCACAGGACCTGAACCCGGACCGCCACCTCCGTGAGGTGTTGAGAACGTCTTATGAAGGTTTATGTGCATTACGTCGAAACCCATATCGCCCGGGCGGGCAGCACCGAGCATCGGATTAAGGTTAGCACCATCGTAATACATCAATGCCCCATAATTGTGTATGAGTCTTGCAATTTCTGGGATGCTATATTCAAACAGCCCGAGCGTGTTAGGATTGGTCATCATCATGGCGGCTATCGTGTCGCCCTCAGTCTCAAGAAGTTGGCGCAAGTCGTCTACGTCTACTGTCCCATCAGCCTTGCTCTTCACCTCTACGACTTCTAAACCACACACGGCTGCCGATGCAGGATTGGTACCATGCGCCGAGTCGGGTACGATTACCTTTGTGCGCTTATCGTCTTTACGGCTCTCGTGCCAGCCCTTTATTATCATCAACCCCGTGAGTTCTCCATGTGCACCTGCAAATGGTTTCAGGGTGAAGGCATCCAAGCCTGTGAGCTCACACAGAGACTTCTCCAATGCCTTCTCCAATTCCAACGCACCTCTCACGGTCGATTCCGGTTGGAGGGGGTGCAGGTTAGTAAATGCAGGAAGTGCGGCCATCTCCTCGTTGATGATAGGATTATACTTCATCGTGCAACTTCCGAGCGGATAGAAGCCGTTGTTCACACCGAAGTTGTTGGCACTATGGTTCGTATAATGGCGCACCACCGTCATTTCATCGCATTCAGGCAGCTTCGCATCCTTGCTGCGTTTCGCCTCCTCCGGCAACTCATAATGATTGTATTCGCTTTGAGGAAGAGTGAATCCGCGCCGACCTTCGTGCGCTAACTCAAAAATCAGATTACCATAAAGTTTGTTGTTCATAATGCCACCTCCTTTACCAAATCTATCAGTTTGTCGATTTCCTCCTTTGTACGCTTTTCTGTTACGGCCAGCATCAGCTTGTCTTCGTCCACCATTACGCCTACCATGATTCCATGTTCGATGAGGAAGCCTTGCAAGGCCTTGATGTCTCCGTCGTATTTCACGCAAAACTCATTGAAGAAAGGTTTGTCGAAAGCCGCATGAAACTTGCCTGTAGCCAATAACTTGTCGTATAGATAATGCGCCCCGTCGTATGACATTTGCGCAGCCTCCTTCACTCCTTCTTTTCCCATCACACTAAGATAGATGGTTACGAATAATGCAATGAGACTCTCGTTAGAGCAGATATTCGATGTGGCCTTTTGCCGTCTGATATGCTGCTCGCGCGCCTGTAAGGTGAGGACGAACGCCCTTTGCCCCTTGCTGTCCTTTGTCATACCCACAATCCTGCCCGGCAGTTTCCGCATGAGCTTCTCCGTACAACACATATAGCCTGCATACGGCCCTCCAAACGACATCGGAACGCCAAGACTTTGAACGTCACCCACGGCAATATCCGCGCCCCATTCGCCCGGAGTCTTGAGCAGAGCGAGGTCGGCAATGATACTATTCATGATGAAATGGGCTTTTTTTTCATGCACCATATCTGCAAAGCCCGAATAGTCCTCGATGATGCCGTAGTAATTGGGTTGTTGAACGACAACACCGGCCACGCCGCCCATATCCAACTTTTGCTTCATGTCCTCAATAGAGGTTACGCCCTCCACTTCGTCTATCATTTCAATTCTGATGCCCTGAAAGTGTGCGTAGGTCTTTATGACCGCAAGCGTCTTCGGGTCGATGGTCTTTGATACGAGTACCCTTGTGGCCTTTTTTGCTGTATGATAAGCCATGAGCACCGCCTCGGCAGTGGCCGTTGTTCCGTCATACATTGAGGCATTGCTTATGTCCATGCCCGTCATCTCTGCCATCATCGACTGAAACTCGAAGATGTAATGTAGCGTTCCCTGCGATATTTCCGCCTGATAGGGAGTGTAGCTTGTAAGAAACTCCGAGCGCGCCACAAGATTTGGCACTATCGAGGGCGTGTAATGGTCATAGACTCCAGCACCTGCGAAACAGGTAAGTTGCCTGTTCTTTTTGCCCATTTCATCGAAGATGCGCCGCACCTCAAGCTCGCTTTTCTCTGACGGAAGATTGTAGTCGCCCCGGAAACGAATCTCCTCGGGAATGTCCGTGTAAAGTGCATCGAGCGAGGCCACGCCAACTTTAGCCAGCATTTGGCCCAAATCCTCCTCGGTGTGAGGAAAATACTTATATGTCATATTCTCTTCCGATATAAAAGAAAATTCAAGTAAAGTTAAGAGAATAGGGGTGGCCTATTTCTCGCAAAACTCAGCGTAAGCCTTTGCATCCATCAGGTTGTCGAGTTCACTCTTGTCGGAGAGTTCCACCTTGATAATCCAATTGCCGAAAGCATCCTGATTGATGAGTTCGGGTGCATCTTCAAGTTCCTCGTTCACCTCAATCACTGTTCCGCTTACAGGAGAGATAAGGTCGCTGGCAGCCTTGACGCTCTCCACCGCGCCAAACTCGTCGCCAGCTTCCACGTCATCGTCTATCTCGGGCATATCCACATACACGATGTTGCCTAATGCGTGCTGAGCATAGTCAGTGATACCTATGTAGCCGAATTTGCCGTCTACCTTCACATACTCGTGCGACTCTGAATAGTAGAGTCCTTCAATCAACTTTGCCATAATGTTTTCGTTTTTAGATTTATGATTATTGTTTGTTTCTTTCTTTTGATTATTTCTTATAGTGCTTGTCGTAGAATTTCTTCTTTACTACCGTTCCTGGGAATGTCTTCTTGCGTATTTGAATCTCCAACGGGGTGCCCAACTTGGAATGCTCCGAGTCGATGAGAGCCATGCAGACACTCTTGTCCACTGATATGCAATGATAGCCCGTTGTTACCTCGCCAATCTCCCTGCCGTCTTTTAATACGGCGTATCCATGACGTGGAACGGCCTTTCCCTCGAGTTCTATGCCCACAATCTTACGAGCTACGCCCTCGGCCTTTTGCTTTGCAAGAGCATTCTTGCCTATAAACTCCTCTTTGTCTAACTTCACGAAGAACCCGAGGCCTGCCATGATAGGCGAGATGTCCTTTGAAAGTTCGTCTCCATAGAGCGGCAAACCAACCTCAAATCTTAGTGTGTCGCGGCATCCGAGGCCACAGGGCTTGCATCGTCCGCTCGCCATGAGCTTATCCCATGCCTCGCGAATAAAGTAGTGAGAGGCATAAATCTCGAAACCGTCTTCACCCGTATATCCCGTTCGACTGATGTAAATAGTCTCGTCGAAGCGGTCGAGCGTCTTGCAGGTATAGAACGCAAGCTCCTTGCAGGGTAGGTTTAATACATTTTCGACAATATTTTCAGCCTCAGGGCCTTGCACTGCGATCTGTCCGAAATAATCCGATTTGTGGCAGATAATGACATTGAAGTCTTCAGCCTGCTTGCGAATCCAATCCACGTCCTTGTCGATGTTAGCAGCATTTATCACAAGGAAGAAGTTATTCACGTCAACCTTATACACTAACAGGTCGTCCACCGTTCCGCCATCCTCATAACACATCATGCCGTAATAAATCTTACCAATCGGCGCGTCCTTGATGTCGTTGGTAAAGATATGGTTCACGTAACGTTCCGCGTCCTGTCCGCTGATAATCACTTCGCCCATGTGCGATACGTCGAACACACCGCAACTTTGCCTTACAGCGTTATGTTCCTCTATTATAGACGAGTATTGTATTGGCATATCAAAGCCGGCGAACGGCTGCATCAAAGCCCCGAGAGCTACGTGTTTGTCGTGTAGACAGGTTTTCTTATTTTCCATAATATTGTTGTTTTTAGATTTATTTCTTGTAAGGTTGTTGTCTTTCAGTTTTCGTCATGTACAAGCATCCTTATGAAATCCGTCTTCTTAAGGTTCATAATGATGTCGTCAAGACGGTCGGGTAGGGCATTACTCACGGTTTCTTCGGTCAATGGAACATCTTTCAGACGGCTTAAAATCAGTTTGTCAATATCTCCAACAAGGAAATAATCGCCCATAATATTGATGTTCTTAATAGTGTTGTTCTTCAACTCCATCCGTATTTCAAAGTCGCCAACGCCCTCAATTCTCTGTTTTCGCAAAACAGTATATTTGGGATTGTGCCCATAAATGAACTCTTCTGACAGGTATTCTTGTTCAATCTCCTCTATTTTCCAGATGTCTTCTTCGGTCAGAGTCTGCTCCTTGTCACACATATTCTGCCTTACAAAGGTCTTGAACTCTTCGATGCTCATCGCTGTATAGTCTTTTAGCAGGGCTATATGCTGCCTTACGCTTTTCACCCCTTTGCTCACGAGCTTATCATCTGACGGGGTTATCGCTCCAACCATATTCTCCATATTGGTGTCGTATAGCATGGTTCCATGCACTATGCTTCTTCCAGAAATATGATAAAAGGCGTTTCCCGACACTTTTCTGCCATCTATGAGAATGTCGTTTCGTCCGGTTGCAGTGGCATGAATGCCCATTTTGTGCAATACGAGTACTATGAGATTGATGTATTTATTAAAGGTGAAGCTTACGTTTTCATCCTTTGTAATATACGAAAACATTATGTTGCTCATGTCGGCATATACGCATCCTCCACCGCTTTTCCTACGATATGTCTCTATTTTATGTTTACTGCAATAGTCAAGGTTTACTTCGTTGTCAATCAGTTGGTTACGTCCGAATATTACGGTGGGATTTACCTGCCACATAAAGAAACATTCATCGCAGTCATACGAGCGTGCAATGTATTCTTCCATTGCGAGATAGAAGCTGAGTTGCCTTTGGCGTGTGTCGGACAGGTTGATGTATAGCATTAGTGGTCGGTGCTTTTTGGCAGTTATTTAAGATTTAAGATTCTCAATTAGCTTTTGCAAAGATAATGAATTGTTATTGATTGTGCAATAGACGTAATGTTAAAAAACTTGCAATATGAAATCTTACCTTTAAACTTTATCGTAAGAAGAAAGAAAGTGAAAGGGCAGACATCATGCTTTATGCTTGTGACAGATGACAGATTGACACTTGTTTGCATAACATTTATGAAATAATAAAAAATACCATTCCTTTTAAGGAACACTATTTTTTTATTTTTCGCGAAAATATATAAGAACATCTGTCACATCTGTCACCATCTACCATAAACTGCTGTGTTTCAGCGATTTAACCACATTTACCCATCTGTCACCATCTGTCACCATCTGTCACCATCTGTCATCACCAGTTATCACACGTCATCCTTTGCCAACAATTATGTTTCAAGTGCGACATTAAAACCGTTGAGGTAGCCACTGAACACCGTTGAGGTAGCCACTGAAGGCTGTTGAGGTAGCCACTGAACTGCATTCGGAGAATCTTAACTGCTCGGGGCGCCGGATGAAGCCCCCTTTCAGAGCCGTCCCCCATATACATACTACGTACCCCCCTTAAGGGGGTACTACGTATATGGAGGCTTAGAAGGGCATCATCCGAGCGGTCATTCCCGCCAATTCCCGCCAAATAACGCCAATTCCCGCCAACGTCCCTTTTTATATCGTACCTTTGCATTGTCGGAGGGAGGCGGCGAACCTTCGACATAGCTTTTGAACGGAGATGTTGTATTGCGGTCTTTGGCATTATGAACAAAAATACAGGACAACAATTTTATGAAGATAAGAGACCTGTCGTATTGTTGACTACCCCGTCATGAATATTAGCGGCGAACTAACTTTAAGAAAAAAGGTGCGAAATCAAAACTTCACACCTCAAGTTTTATGTCTCAAGAAACTTTATAACTCACGTCTCATAACTTCATAAGAAATTTCTTGAATGTCTTAAAGTCCTTGCTCATTGGGATGCTCAACTTCGTTCCGCGCATGAAAGCGGCAAGTCTTTCAGGAATTTCGATGTTGGTATTGAGTATTTCGTCCACTTTTTCTTTGAACTTTGCAGGATGGGCCGTCTCGCAAAATACTCCCGTCTCGCCTGGCTTCAGGAGCTCTTTCAATGCCTGATAACCGCAAGCTCCGTGTGGGTCAAGTATGTATCCCGATGATTTATAGCACTCCTGCATCGTCTCACTAATCCTTTCGTCAGAATAAGTAGCGCCGCTGATGAGCGATGTGATGCGCTCATGAGAGTTACCGTAGAGATCGAGAATGCGGGCAAAATTGCTCGGGTCGCCCACGTCCATAGCGTTTGCGATCGTCTGAATGGACGGCTTCGGTTCGTATTTTCCGCTTTTCAGGTACTTATAGAAAATGTCGTTGGCATTGTTGGCTGCTATGAAACGCTTTATCGGGAGTCCCATTGAATGACCAAATAGGGCAGCCGTGATGTTTCCGAAGTTACCACTCGGCACACATATAACGAGGTTGTCTGCAAGTCCTTGTTCTTTCATTCTTGCGTATGCATTGAAATAATAGAACGCTTGCGGCAAGAAACGAGCCACGTTAATGGAATTCGCACTGGTGAGTTTCATGTGTTTATTGAGTTCCTCGTCCATGAACGCGTTCTTCACCAAAGCCTGACAGTCATCGAAGACGCCGTCAATCTCTATGGCTGTGATGTTCTTTCCGAGCGTAGTAAACTGGCTTTCTTGAATCTTGCTCACTTTGCCTTTAGGATAGAGTACATACACGTGGATACCCTCTACTCCGAGGAAACCGTTGGCTACTGCAGAACCTGTGTCGCCCGATGTGGCAACGAGAACATTCACGGTCTTGCTATTGTCGGCCGTTTCACGTGATGCGATGTATTGGAGCATTCGTGCCATGAAACGCGCACCCACGTCCTTGAATGCGAGCGTAGGGCCGTGGAAGAGTTCGAGCGAATAAATATTGTCGCTGACTTTTACGACAGGGCAGTCGAACGCGAGTGTGTCGTAGACAATCTTTTTCAGAGCCTCTGCCTCCACGTCCTCGCCGAAGAAAGCGTCTGCTACGTGATAGGCTATTTCTTGAAAACTGAGTTTTTCGATGTTGTCGAAGAATTCCTTCGGTAACTTGTTTATCCGTTCAGGCATATAAAGGCCTCGGTCTTCCGCCAATCCTTTCACCACCGCTTTGCTTAGGTTGGCGATGGGGGCCTGCTTGTTGGTGCTGTAATATTTCATTATTCTATGTTTATTTTTTAAGAGCCAGTAGTCTGGAGTTCAGAATAGTCTGACATTTGGCATTAAAATGGTTGGAGTAAAGTTATGGGTCAAAACTTCATAAATTCCCCCATAAACTGATTTAGCCTTAAAAGCCCGTAACTGCCACTGATACAGCTTATTTCATCATAAACTTGAACGTCGTCGGGAGTAATGCCACGATGCCAAATGAGAAACGGTACAGGTTCGCTTACGTGAGTGCGTATCTCCACCGGTGTGGGGTGGTCTGGCAAAATGGCGATGCACACGGGTTCGTCCCATTTGCTCACCTCCTCGTATATCGGTTTGATGATGCGCTTGTCGAGATATTCTATCGATTTTAATTTCAGTTCTACATCGCCATCGTGGCCAGCCTCGTCGCTCGCCTCTACATGGAGGAACACGAAGTCGTCCTTGCGCAGAGCTTCTATTGCCGCCTGCGCTTTGCCCTCATAGTTGGTGTTGGCAAGTCCTGTGGCTCCCTCCACCTTTATTATGTCGAGTCCGGCATAATGGCCTATGCCCCGGATGAGGTCTACGGCTGAAATCACAGAGCCTCGCTTCACTTGTGGAAACATCTGTCCGATGGTTTGCATCTTCGGACGATAGCCTCCGCTCCATGGCCATATTGAGTTTGCCTTCACGTCGCGTCCCTCATTAAAAGGGTGCTTCGATAGCAGTTCTTGGGACCTTAGGATAAGGTCGTTGATAAGGTCGGCGGTGGCTTGCGCACTCATGCGTCCTTGTTCGGCTTTGTCATCGGCATCTGGCACGTATCCCTCTTCGGGCTTCACGAGCAGTGGTCGCCATTCCTCGTTCGGATGGTCGTGAGGTGGAGCGCACACAATGTGTTTGCTTGCGTTCTTGATTACAAGCAGATGTCGGTATTGTATTCCTGTGATGAAGCGCACGCGGTCGTTGCCCAAGTGCTCGTCAAGATATTTTATGAGCATATCTCCCTGCTCGGTGGTCAAATGTCCGCCGTGATGGTTCTTAATCTTTCCGTCAGCAAGTGTAATGATATTGCATCGTATGGCGAGGTCGTTTTCCGACATTTCATAGCCTATCGACGCAGCTTCGAGAGGTCCGCGCCCCTCATAAACTTTGTCTAAATCATAACCTAATATAGCTGTATTAGCTACTTCCGAGCCAGGTGCGTAACCGTCGGGAACCGTTATAAGTCGTCCCGTGCGTCCTTGACGCGCGAGCATATCCATATACTCGGTGTCGGCGTATTGCAAGAGAGTTTTTCTTCCGAGACATTCCACGGCGTGGTCGGCCATGCCGTCGCCTAATATGATGATGTGCTTCATATCTTATTATATATTAGCGATTGACATGATATTGGCAAACACTCCGGCGGCAGTTACGCTTGCTCCAGCGCCATAGCCCTGTATCTGCATCGGATATTCCTTGTAGCGCTCGGTGGTGAGTAGCACGATGTTGTTTGAGCCTTCGAGATTGTAGAATGGATGCGTGCTGCCAACCTCTTGAAGCGATACGCTTGTACGTCCGCCCTCCATCTTCGCTACGAAACGCCAACGCTTGTTCTCCTTTTCGAGTACGGCGCGACGTTTCTCAAAGTCAGCATCGAGCGCAGGTAGCTTCTCCCAAAAGTCGTCCACGCTTCCCTCGAAATACTCGTCGGGTACGAAGAGATGCTTCTCTACGTCGTCCTGCTCAACCTTATATCCTGCCTCGCGTGTGAGTATTACGAGCTTGCGTATCACATCCTTGCCGCTCAGGTCTATGCGCGGGTCGGGTTCTGAGTAGCCCTGTTCCTTAGCGCGTCGCACGGTCTCGGAGAACGGCACATCTGCAGCTATCTCATTGAATATGAAGTTGAGCGTACCGCTGAGTACGGCTTCTATCTTCAGGATTCTATCGCCAGAGTTGCGCAGGTCGTTTATCGTACCGATTATTGGTAGTCCGGCCCCCACGTTTGTCTCGAAACGGAACTTCACGCCACGCGTCAAAGCTGTCCGTTTCAACTTCAGATAGCTCTCATAATCGCTTGATGCGGCTATCTTATTAGCGGCAATCACAGATATGTTATGCTCGAGGAATGTCTGATAAAGTTCAGCCACGTCCTTTGATGCGGTGCAATCCACAAAGACGCTGTTGAAGATGTTCATTCCGAGTACGCTCTCGCGCAACTTGTTGGGGTTGCTTGGCTCTGCATTTTTCAGTAGTTCGCGATAGTCGGCGAGGTCAAGGCCATCGCGACTGTATATAGCGTTTCTTGAGCTTGCTATACCTACGACGTTGAGCTTTAGTCGGCTGCGTTCTTTCAGCTCGTCATATTGCGAGCGGATTTGTTCTATCAGCTTGCCGCCCACAGTCCCCACACCACATATAAATAGGTTGAGTACCTTGTATTCGGAAAGGAAGAACGAGTCATGGAGCACGTTCAACGATTTGCGTAAATGTTTTGAGTTTACGACGAAAGATATGTTGGTCTCCGATGCACCCTGTGCGCAGGCAATTACGCTTATTCCACTTCGTCCGAGTGTTCCGAAGAGTTTGCCGGCTATACCGGGGGTGTGTTTCATGTTTTCGCCTACGATAGCTATTGTGGCGAGGCCGCTCTCGGCGTGCATGGGGAACATTGCGCCCGTCTCGATTTCTTTTGCAAACTCGGCATTGAGTACGTTTACTGCCTCAGGTGCATCCTCATCGCGCACACCTATGGATGTTGAGTTTTCCGATGATGCCTGACTTACCATGAATACGCTTATGCCCTCATCGGCAAGAGCCGTGAATATTCGTCGGTTCACACCGATGACGCCCACCATAGAAAGACCGGTAACGGTTATCAGAGTTGTGCCGTTGATGCTCGATATACCCTTGATGGGTTTGCGGTCATTGTCTATTTTGTTCTTTATGATTGTTCCCGGGGCTTCGGGGTTGAATGTGTTTTTTACCTTTATTGGTATGTTCTTCACGCATACAGGATAGATTGTAGGAGGGTAGACCACCTTTGCGCCGAAGTTGCATAGTTCCATCGCCTCCACGTAACTAAGTTCGTTGATGGTGTATGCGGTCTTGATGATACGTGGGTCGGCTGTCATGAAACCGTCCACGTCTGTCCATATCTCCAAGACTTCAGCATCGAGGGCAGCCGCAATGATGGCAGCCGTATAGTCGCTTCCCCCTCGCCCTATGTTAGTTGTTTCGTCGTTGTCCTTGTCCATAGATATGAATCCTGGCACGATGGTGATACGTGAAAGGTCGGCGAATGCGTCGCGCACGAGTTTGTTGGTGAGTTCGGAGGCGAGAACGTGCTTGTTGTTCTTCCTTTCCGTCTTTATGAACTCTCTTGAATCGAGCCATTTAGCGCCGCGTATGAGTGTAGCCACAATATTAGAACTCAATCGTTCGCCATAGCTTACGATTGCATCTTGTGTCTTCTCGCTAAGATCGTGGATGAGGTAGACTCCAAAATAAATCGAACGAAGTTGTTCAAGAAGCGCATCTACGGTGTTGAATAAGTCTTCGCGGGCTTTTGTATCGTCGATTATGGTATCTATCATCTTGTGATGGCGGTTCACCATCGAATCAAACTCTTCTTTCCATTGATCGTCGCCGATGCGTGCCAATCGGGAAGTCGCAAGCAACTTGTCGGTAATGCCTCCCAATGCGCTCACCACAACCACTACGGGCTGGTGCTTGGCTTCATTCTCTACTATCCTTTTCAGGCTCAAAATACTTTTCACGGAACCAACGGATGTTCCGCCAAATTTCAATACTTTCATTTCCTTATGAATATGTTGTTAATATTAATGTTGCCCCGAGACAAACGGGGAAAACATAAACTTGGGCGCAAAAATACAAAGAAATCTTTCAATAGCCAATAGTTTCTCGTACAAAATAAGTAATTTTGTAGCAAAATAATCTTATTATGACACGTTCGATAACATTTTTCCTTATTCTTGCCACATTGTTTTGTGTTAAAACCGATGCACAAAATGATGTGTGGCAACATGAATACGAGGGTGATATACCTATCTATATAGACTCCATTCAAACGTCCCTCACTTATCCTTATGCATATTTTAATTATAAAGAGAAAACCCGTTGGCGTGCTGATGCGCAGAAGAAAGTCTTTGAATGTATGGGGGCTTTGCCACCGAGTCCTGATAGTTGGGATATGAAAGTGATAGCCGAAGAACGACGCGACGGTTATGTGGCTCGCAAAATTGAGTTTGCTTTGAGCCGGTGGTATCGTGTGAAAGCTTATCTGCTTGTACCTTTCGGACAGGGAAAGCATCCGGCTGTTAATCTCCTTCACGACCATGGGGCGCATCTTTCCATCGGGAAAGAGAAGATGATAAGGCCGTTTGCTGTTGATTCAACCGTCTTGGCGGATGCCGATGCATGGGCAAAACAACTCTATGAGGGACAATACTTGGGCGATTATTTGGCTCGTAATGGCTATGTGGTGTTCTCCATAGATGCGCCGTTGTGGGGCGAACGCGGACGGAAAGAGGGCGTAGATCGTAAAAAATACGACATAATTGCCGGCAATATGATGATGGCCGGGCAAAACTTGTGTGCCTATATGCACCGCGATGATATTATGTCAACGGCATTCTTAGCTTCGCTCCCATTTGTCGACAAGGATAGAATTGGTGCGGCGGGGTGCTCAATGGGTGCTTATCGCACGTGGATGCTCTCAGCATTGAGCGATGACATAAAGGCGGGATGTGCCATCTGCTGGATGATAACAACAGAGGCGCAGCTCACAAAGAAATATGGAAGAAAGGAAAATGGTGGCTTTGCCAATACCATTCCTAATCTACGACGTTACATGGACTATCCCGACATAGCGTCGTTGGCTGCTCCCAAACCTATGCTTTTTGTATCGGGAAAGCGTGATAAGCTCTTCCCGATACCGGGAGTCGAGGATGCTTTCAATAAAATGCACGCCGTATGGGATGCGATGGGAGCGTCGGAGAAGCTCGAAACTTTCATCCTCGACCAACCACATGAGTGCAATCTCAACAACCAAAAGATGATATTGGAGTTCTTTAACCGAAATTTAAGAAAAAGATGACATACGAATATCAGATAAGAGTGTTGCCGCAACAGACGGCAAATGAGGCCACCTTGCGAGAATTTATATCGCGCGACAAGGGATTGGATGCCCGCACGATAAATCATGTAAGGGTTTTGAAAAAGTCGATAGACGCACGACACCGTACAATATACGTGAATCTTAAAGTGAGAGTTTATGTAAATGAATTCCCACAAGACGATGAATATGAGCGGATGGAATACTGCGACGTGAGCGACAAGCCTCGGGTAATTGTCGTTGGGGCAGGTCCCGGTGGTCTTTTTGCCGCACTTAGACTGATAGAGTTGGGACTTCGCCCTGTTGTGTTGGAACGTGGCAAGAATGTACGAGAAAGGAAGAAAGACCTTTCGATGATAACAAAAACGCAAAGCGTAGATGGCGAGAGCAATTACTGTTTTGGTGAAGGTGGAGCAGGGGCTTACTCGGACGGTAAGCTCTATACGAGGAGCAAGAAGCGTGGGAATGTTAATAAGATACTTGGGGTGTTCTGTCAGCACGGTGCATCGACTTCTATTCTTGCAGATGCTCATCCTCATATCGGAACGGATAAACTTCCGCGCGTGATAGAGAATATGCGCAACACTATTATTAGTTGCGGAGGAGAGGTGTTCTTTCAGACGAAGATGACAAGACTTATCATTAATGACGATACCGTGGTTGGAGTCGAGTCTTTGGATATGGTAACTGGAGAGGAGAAGATATTCCGCGGACCAGTCATTCTTGCCACCGGCCATTCGGCACGTGATGTGTATAGGCATCTTGCTACGGCAAAAATAGAGATAGAACCGAAAGGTATTGCCATTGGTGTGCGTCTTGAACATCCTTCGGAGCTTATTGACCAGATACAATATCATAGCAAGAACGGTCGTGGAAAGTATCTTCCGGCAGCCGAATATTCATTCGTTACGCAGGTAGATGAGCGTGGAGTATATTCATTCTGTATGTGTCCGGGAGGTTTTGTAATACCTGCCGCTACGGGCAAGCAACAGATTGTGGTGAATGGAATGTCGCCAAGCAATCGTGGTACGCAATGGAGCAACAGCGGTATGGTGGTGGAGATACACCCGGAGGATGTGAAAGAGGGTGAACTGCGTTTGAATGATGATAGAATGGAGGAAGATGATGTCCAAAGGGATGCTTTGTGCATGATGGCTTTGCAAGAAAAGCTCGAAAAAGACTGCTGGCAGCAGGGCAATATGCGCCAGACGGCTCCAGCACAACGTATGTCTGACTTTGTAAATGGCCGTTTATCATACGATTTACCAAAAAGTAGCTATGCTCCGGGGCTTATAAGCAGTCCCCTACATTTTTGGCTTCCATCGTTTATATCAAAGAGATTACAAGAAGGTTTCAAGGCTTTCGGCAAGTCAAGTCATGGTTTCCTAACGAATGAGGCTACATTGATAGCCATAGAGACGCGCACTTCGTCACCAATACGTATCTTGCGTGATAATGAAACCCTTCAACATATTCGCATAAAGGGACTTTTTCCTTGTGGCGAGGGGGCTGGTTATGCCGGAGGCATCGTCTCGGCGGGTGTCGATGGCGAGCGTTGCGCCGAGATGTGTAAGGAATTTCTGGAAGGCGTTTCGTAAAGATTTTAGAAGTCTATTATATTAAAGTTTTGATGATATAATTTGCCATCTCGTATTTAAAATAATAATGATAAATATATGAAAAGGGGCATATCATCTGTCTGTTATGACAAAATGATATGCCCCTTTTTTATATATATGATATGCCCTCCTAATTGTCGAACATTAATTTAATGTATTAAGGGCGTTTTATCATAAAAATAAGTGCATTATGCCTTGCTTTTTAGTTCTGCTATGGTTTCCTTGAGCATGGCAATCTTCTCTTCAGAGTCGCTTTGCTTTTTTCTTTCGAGAGCTACCACGGCCTCCGGAGCGTTTGCTACGAACTTTTCATTAGAGAGCTTCTTTTTAATTCCCATGAGGAAACCTTCAAGATGCTTCAATTGGGCTTCGGCTTTCTCAAGTTCTGCTGTTACATCAATGAGATTACCAAGAGGAATAGCGAACTCGTCGGTGCCAATCATGAATTGTGAAGCATCGGCAGACTTCTCGGAAACAGTCTCAATAGATGCGAGATTAGCCATCTTCGTAATCACGGCATTAAACTCTGAATAGTGATTTTCACCTACAGCCTGCAAGTTTAGTGGCTCTTTCGGAGAGATGTTCTTCTGATTGCGTATCATGCGCACACCACTAACGATTTGCTTAACAAACTCGATATTCTCGATTAGTTTGCGCTCCGCATCTGTCGGAGATGCCACTTCGAGTTTCTCGCGCATGATGGATTCGCCGTCTTGGCGTTTGTATATCGCTTGCCAAAGTTCTTCCGTAATGAATGGCATGAATGGATGAAGCATCTTGAGCAAGATGTCGAAGAAGCGGAGAGTAGCGTCATACGTCGTCTTGTCGATAGGAGAACCGTAAGCTGGCTTAACCATTTCGAGATACCAACTCGAGAACTCATCCCAGAAGAGACGGTATGCAACCATAAGAGCTTCGGAAATACGATACTTGGAGAACAGGTCATTCAATTCTTCATTGGCGAGTTTGACCTTTGCTTCAAACCATTCCGTTGCAATCTTATTAGCTTCCGGCTGCTCTATGTCAGTAGTTTCCCAACCTTTGACAAGTCGGAAAGCGTTCCATATCTTATTATTAAAGTTACGTCCTTGCTCGCATAGACTTTCGTCGAAGAGTATATCGTTGCCTGCGGGAGCTGATAGCATCATTCCCATACGTACACCATCAGCACCAAACTTATCTATAAGCATCAAAGGGTCGGGTGAGTTGCCGAGGCTCTTTGACATCTTACGGCCTAATTTGTCGCGTACAATACCTGTGAAATAGACATTTTTGAATGGGAACTTGCCCATATATTCCTCACCAGCCATTATCATTCTTGCTACCCAAAAGAATATGATGTCAGGACCTGTTACGAGGTCAGAGGTGGGGTAGTAGTAGTTTATCTCCTCGTTGTCGGGATTGTTGATACCGTCAAACAATGAAATTGGCCACAACCAAGATGAGAACCATGTATCCAACGCATCCTCTTCTTGTTTCAGATCGGCAAGCGTAAGATTGTTGTTGCCACTTTTTCCCTTAGCTAATTGCAGAGCTTTTTCTGGAGTCTCGGCAACTACGAAGTTTTCAGTGCCATCAGCCGTTGCACCGGCGTTATCGTAGTAGTAAGCCGGAATGCGATGTCCCCACCACAGTTGGCGCGATATACACCAGTCCTGAATATTTTCAAGCCAATTTTTATACGTTGTTTTATATTTGGCAGGATAGAAGTTCATTTCCCCATTCATTACTGGAGGTAATGCTATGTCGGCAAAATGCTGCATCTTGAGGAACCATTGAAGTGAGAGGCGGGGTTCGATGGCTGTATCAGGATTGCGCTCCGAATAGCCAACCTTATTAATATAGTCCTCGATTCTCTCCATGAGACCAGCTTCTTGCAGGTCGTTGGCAATTTGTTTACGGCATTCAAAGCGGTCCATACCTATATACATTCCTGCTGCTTCTGAGATAGTTGCATCGGGATTGAATATGTCTATTGTCTCAAGATTATGCTTCTTGCCAAGCATATTGTCGTTTGTATCGTGGGCCGGCGTAACCTTTAAGCATCCCGTACCAAACTCAATGTCTACATAGCGGTCTTCAATAACTTGGATAACACGTCCTACGAGTGGCACAACAACTTTCTTTCCTTTGAGCCATTGATTCTTTGGATCTTTAGGATTGATGCACATTGCGGTATCGCCCATGATGGTTTCCGGACGTGTTGTCGCAACTACGGCATAGTAGCCTTTGCTGTCTTTATGTATGACGTTGCCTTCCGCAGCGTTCTCTATATCGCTACAGTCACATTCTTCGGCTACGTAATATTTCAGATGATAGAGTTTGGACTGTTCCTCGCGATAAACTACTTCCTCGTTACTTAATGCCGTGAGAGCCTTAGGATCCCAATTTACCATACGCAAGCCACGGTATATAAGGCCTTTGTTATATAAATCAACGAACACTTTGATGACGCTTTCCGAGCGTTTCTCGTCCATAGTGAATGCTGTGCGATCCCAATCGCAACTTGCACCGAGACGGCGTAACTGTTTCAGAATTATTCCACCATGCTCATGTGTCCATTCCCATGCGTGTTTCAAGAACTCTTCACGTGTCAGGTCGTGTTTCTTTATTCCTTTTTCAGCAAGTCTTTTCACCACTTTGGCCTCGGTTGCAATCGAGGCGTGGTCTGTTCCTGGAACCCAACAAGCATTTTTGCCTTCCATACGTGCACGTCTTACGAGAATATCTTGTATGGTATTGTTGAGCATATGACCCATGTGTAGCACTCCTGTTACGTTTGGCGGCGGTATGACTATTGTGTATGGCTCGCGCTCATCAGGTTTACTACTAAACAATTTATGGTCAATCCAATATTGATACCATTTCGACTCCACTTCTTTTGGGTCATATTTGCTTGCTAATTCCATTTCTATTTATTTCTTTTAATTCCTATAAAAACACTGCAAAATTACAAAAAAACTATCAACTCTCGTCTTATATAACTTAACTTTTATTATCTTTGCCAATAAATTAAGACAAATATGCACACAAAAGAGGAAAAAATGAAGGCTTTCGGACGTTTGCTCGACGTGTTAGACACGTTGCGGGTGGAATGCCCGTGGGATAAAAAGCAAACGAATGAGAGCCTTAGACCTAATACAATAGAAGAAACTTTTGAGTTGTGTGATGCACTTCTCAAGGATGACGAGTTGAATATATGCAAGGAGTTGGGTGATGTATTACTTCATATCTGCTTCTATGCGAAGATTGGAGAGGAAAAAAAACAGTTTGATATAGCTGATGTTTGTGAGAAACTCACAGATAAACTGATATTTAGACATCCGCACGTATATCATTCTTCACAGGTTGGCGCTGTTGAACCCAAGCCTTTGCCTTATGGTTCCGATGAAAAGACAGACGAGGAAGTTTCTACGGCCGCACAAGTAATAGAGAAGTGGGAACAGATAAAACTGAAAGAGAAAGATGGAAACAAAAGAGTGTTGGGCGGGGTTCCTAATACTTTGCCTTCGTTGATAAAAGCATATAGAATACAAGATAAAGCCCGCAATGTCGGGTTTGATTGGGAAGACAAAGGGGATGTCTGGGCTAAGGTGCGAGAGGAACTTGGCGAGCTTGAGGCAGAACTTCGTAAAGGAGATAAGAATAAATCGACTAAAGAATTGGGCGACTTCCTTTTTAGCGTGATAAACGCGGCACGTCTTTATAAACTTAATCCTGACAATGCATTAGAGTTTACGAATAAAAAGTTCATTAGCCGTTTCAATTACATAGAAGACCATTCTATTAAATGCGGTAAGCCACTTACCGACATGACTTTAGAGGAAATGGATTATCTATGGAATGAGGCAAAAGCGCAAGAACAACAATAATGTTGTTGCGCAACACTGTTTATGAATATAAATATCTTATTTAAATAACTAATAAACAAAAGAATTATGCGTAGAATTAGAGTTATTGCAATCTTTGTACTCTTGATGTCTGTTTTGGCGGGTTGCAATGAAAAGAAGGCCAAAACTACTGAAATAAGAGGAATTGGGGAGGCGGATTCTATTGCTGTTGAGGACTCTACAATATATGGAAAGTGTGGTGAAGGTACAGCCATGCACACTTTGGAGCTTGTTGGTGATGATGGAAGCGTACATTACTATATGATTAATCTTGACGATTCTTTGTCTGGAGTGTTTGGTGGTTTGCTTGCAGGCGATCGTTTGGCTGTGATTTCACACGTGGAATATGGAGACACTTTTGCTAAAAAGGTCATAAATCTTACCTCTTTGGAAGGCAAATGGGCAAGTATCGACCGTAATTTTGAAATAAAAGAGGGTGGAGTCGTAAAATCTAATATGGATGCTGAAAGTGCTCCCTGGACGAGTTGGCGCATACAAAATGGTATGTTGCTGTTGAATAAGGATATTTTCGACATTATAGAGCTTGGTGCCGACTCAATGTATCTTGAAAATGAAGACGGAGTGTACGGTTTCAAGCGTTTACATTAATATATAAGAGAAAGATTTTGAAGTCGTTTAAGGTACATATCTTAGGATGTGGCAGTGCGCTACCTACGCTGCAACATTATGCTTCTTCGCAAATCGTGGAGTTTCGGGACAAGTGCTTCATGATTGATTGTGGCGAAGGAACGCAGATGCAGGTGCGCCATACACACATCCATTTTTCTAAGATACAGGCGGTATTCATATCTCATATACATGGAGACCATTGTTTCGGACTTATAGGGATGATTTCAACATTCGGAATGCTTGGGCGTACTGCGCCGCTTCACATATATGCTCCGGCTGAATTGGAAAGTATTTTGAATGCGCAAGTTGAATTGTTCTGCACAGGATTAGAATATAATATCGTGTTCCATGCGGTGGATACGGCTGAAAGAACTGTTATATACGAAGACCGTAGCCTTATTGTAGAGACGATTCCTTTGGAACATCGGGTGCCATGTTGCGGCTTTATTTTTAGAGAGAAACCGGCATTACCGCATATCAGGCGCGACATGATAGATTTCTATAATATTCCAATAAGTCAGATAAACAATATAAAGGCAGGAGCAGGATGGACTACTCCGGATGGTGATTTCGTGCCGCATGAGCGTCTTACCGTTCCGGCAGATGCTCCACTAAGCTATGCTTATTGTTCGGATACGCGCTATCTTCCTCATTTACATGAATTGATAAAGGGGGTTAGTACGCTTTATCATGAGAGCACATACGCAGAGGATAATATTGAAAAGGCTCGTATTTATCATCATAGTACGGCTGCTCAGGCTGCTATGGTAGCTCGTGATGCCAATGTCGGGAAACTGCTTCTTGGGCATTATTCTTCTCGTTATCGTGATGAGAGTGTACTCCTTGATGAGGCTAAAGCTATATTCCCCAATAGCTATCTTACGAATGAGAAACTTGTTTTCGATGTCTGAAAAATTCTTTATACATTATCATTTGTATGTTTTTGTATAATATTGGGAATAAGGTATTTATGCTAAATATATAAAATGACCACTTTACTATTTGTAAAGTGGTCATTTAGAGTAGTTGAACAATTCGTTTTTATCTCTAAGTGATGTTCTGTCAACTTTATATTATTGATATAAGTATCGCTTTATACTCTTCTTAGGTGTTTTTTCAAACTCCTCTTCATGTATTCTTATTTCTGCGATTTTGCTATATACAGGCATTATTTCATTTAACTGAATGCGGTTTTGTTCCATTATTTCTGCCAAGTCGCTGTCGGTGAAGTTCATAGCCTTTGCCTCGTCATAATC
Organism: uncultured Prevotella sp.; assembly: GCA_900547005.1. Lineage (GTDB taxonomy): Bacteria > Bacteroidota > Bacteroidia > Bacteroidales > Bacteroidaceae > Prevotella. The sequence continues at coordinate 7,550 of URER01000004.1, read as the reverse complement.
TGGATGCACCAAAGCAATGAGTTTATTGTCTTGTTGTATGACGATGCTCTCGTTTACAAATGACAATGAGTTCAATTTATCCTCAATTTCCTCAGGGTAAATATTCTGCCCATTGCTTCCGAGGAGCATATTTTTGGAGCGTCCCTTGATGAATACATTTCCGTCTTCATCTATTAAACCGAGGTCGCCTGTATGATACCAACCTTCTCTGTCAATTGTATGTTCTGTAGCTTCTTCATTCTTGTAATAGCCAAGCATCACATTCGGACCTTTGGTGAGTATCTCTCCCGGAACGTTATGTGGGTCAACGCTGTCTATTTTCACTTCCTGACCGTATGCAGCCTGTCCGCAAGAACCTTGTGCAAATGTATGCCAATCGCGGTAACATATAATCGGGGCGCACTCTGTGGCTCCATAACCGACCGTATAAGGGAAGTTAATACGTCTTAAGAATGCTTCCACTTCCTGATTCAATGCAGCTCCACCAATAATAATTTCATAAGCGTTACCTCCAAATGCCTGATAAACCTGTTCGCAGATGCGCTCTTTTACTTTTTTACTTATTACCGGCATATTCATAAGCAGGCGTATGCGATTGTTTTGAACTTTCGGGAATACTTTCTTTCTTATGATTTTTTCGATAATAAGGGGTACTGCAATGATTATCTTTGGTTTCACGTCAGTAAAGGCTTGTGCTATAATAGCTGGTGAAGGCACACGCGTGAGGTAGAAGATATGGCATCCCTTTATGAATTCAAATATAAATTCAAATGCCATTCCATACATATGCGCCATCGGAAGTATGCTGATGATATTGTCGCCAGCATTTATCTTGTCACCCAAGACATGACAAGCGAAAGCATAATTGTTGAGAATAGCTCTGTATGGTATCATAACACCCTTTGAAAAACCGGTTGTGCCACTGGTATAGTTTATCAGCGCAAGTTGTTCTGGTGATTCTTCGTGATAATAATGTACATGCTTGGCACGGAAATACTTTGGGTATTTAATGCCAAACATCTCATTCAGGTGCTCGCGTGCGTATGTTAACTTCTCTGTACGTGATACAACAAGCGAGTAATCGGGTATGTAGATGATGCCTTCAAGTCCGGGCATCTTTGTTGCGTCAACTACGGTTGCAACTATATCGCCTACAAAAAGTAGTTTTGCGTCGGAATGATTGACAATATTGTGTATTTGGTCGGCTGTAAATTCATGTAAAATTGGTACAGCTATGGCTCCGTATGTAAGCGTAGCAAGAAATGCAACAGCCCAAGAAGAACTATTTCTGCCACATAAGGCAATCTTGTCGCCTTTCTGAATGCCGCAGTTTTCATATAAAATATGTAGCTTTTCAATTTTTCTCGCTACATCATGGTATTGAAGAGTCTTGCCTTTATAATCGGTGAGAGCGTCAAGATTCCAATTTTCTACTATACTCTTCTCTATCAAAGAGTTAAATCCTATAGCTTGTTCCATTGCACAATATTCTAAATTCTGTGCAAAGATAATATCTTATTTGCACATATCAAAATTAAATGTGCAAATTCTGTAATTAAAATGCCCTGACATACTTGCAATTAAGTAATATCAAGGCATTGTGTATGTTTTACTTATAATTTATACCATATTTTGATATAAATATCTTTTAATGCTCTTCTTTGGAGTCTTGGCAAATTCTTTGTCGTATATTTGTATAGATGACAGTTTGCAGAAAGGTGGGAGAGTGTCGTTTAGTTCTACTCTGTTTTGCTCCATAATACTTTCTATCTCTTCCTGTGAGAAACCGAGAGAGTTTACTTCCTCCATATCCGGATGGACAAGGCCTATCAGTTTATCTCCTTTTTGCAATATAATACTCTCGTTAACTAAAGGCATTGAGTTCAGCTTGTCTTCTATTTCCTCAGGATAGATGTTTTGCCCGTTAGCTCCGAGCAACATATTCTTTATGCGTCCACGTATGAAGATATGTCCGGTTTCATCTATTGTAGCAAGGTCGCCTGTATGATACCAGCCATCTTTGTCAAGTACGGCATTGGTAGCTTCTTCATTCTTATAATAGCCAATCATCACATTGTGGCCTCTTGTAATGATTTCTCCAGGGATATTTTGCGGGTCTACGCTCTTTATCTTTACTTCCATATTGCTTACTTGTGTGCCGCAAGAGCCGGGAACGAAATCAGAATGATCGCTATATGTTATGAGTGGAGCTGTTTCCGTAGTTCCATATCCGACTGTGATGGGGAAGTCGATGCTTGTAAGAAATTGTTCTATTTCCTTGTTTAGGCCGGCTCCACCAACAATTATCTGATACATATTGCCTCCGAATACTTCTTTTACCATATCGAGTATTCTTTGTTTTACGCGCTTGTTTATCACCGGCATATTCATAAGCAGGTGAACCGGTTTACTTTCGATAAGTGGGAATATTTTTTTTCTTATTATCTTTTCAACAATGAGTGGTACGGAAATGATAATCGAAGGCTTTATTTCTGCGAATGTCTGCTGTATAAGCGACGGACTTGGCAGGCGTGTGAGAAAATATAAGTGATTGCCCATACAAAAACCAAAAAGGAATTCAACAAGCAATCCATACATATGAGCCATCGGAAGTATGCACACCATGTTGCTTCCCGGTTTTATTTTCGTGCCAATGTTTTGTAATGTAAAATCGAGATTGCTCCATAATGCACGGTAGGGTAGCATCACTCCCTTTGAGAATCCCGTAGTTCCGCTTGTGTAGTTAATCATCGCAAGCTCTTCTGAGCCATCCTTATGATATGCGACGTGCTCTTGGTGGAAATACTTAGGATACTTCTTTCCGAACAATTCATTAAGGTGTTCTCGCGCATACGACAATTTTTCAGAGCGTGACAGAACCAATGAATAATCAGGAATATATATAACACCCTCCAAATCTGGCATAGCCTCGGTGTCGATAGTTGTTGCAACCACATCACCAACGAATAGGAGTTTAGACTCTGAGTGGTTGACAATGTTGTGTATCTGTTCGGGAGTGAACTCGTTTTGTATAGGAACGATGACCGCACCGTATGTCAGAGTCGCGAGGAATGCAACAGCCCAATGTGAACTGTTACGTCCGCAGATGGCTATCTTATCACCCTTCTGCACACCACTATTCTCGAAAAGAATATGCAACTTTTCTATTTTACGTGCCACATCGTGGTATTGCAACGTTGCACCTTTATAGTCGGTGAGGGCATCCTTATCCCAATTATCTTTTATATTGTTTTCTATGTACGAGTTGAAACTTGGTATTGAAGTCATTGCACAAGTTGTTAAAATTTGCGCAAAGATACGACCTTTCTTGCACAAAACCAAATGTTTTGTGCAATATTTGATGCCTTTGGCCTCATTTTATGCCCAATCAGTTAATGTTTGAACTAAAAGAATATCATTATTGTAATTTTGCCAAGTGAACAAGGTATAATGTGGCTTGGTTATTCGTAGTGCATTGATTTTGCCGGATGTATGTGTGATATGAGATAACTTGGTGCTATCAGTACAAACACGCATATAAATAATGTGGCAATATTCAGTAATATGATGAGCGGTATGTCCAGTTCTACCGGCACTACACTTACGTAATATGTTTGAGGGTCAAGTGTTATCAAACCCGTAAAATGCTGCAATGCAATAATACCGATACCAATAATATTTCCCCAAAGCAATCCTTTGCCGATAATGAATGTGGCAAGCCAAAGGAAAGTGTGCCTTATTTGCTTGTCGCGTGAACCTAATGCCTTAAGCACGCCTATCATTTGAGTGCGCTCAAGAATGATGATGAGCAATCCGGAGATCATAGTCACACCGGCTACCGCAACCATCAATGCGAGTATAATCCATACATTCAAGTCCATAAGGTCGAGCCAAGAAAATATTTCCGGGTACATCTCTGCAATGGTTTTAGATGAGAAAGTCTCTCCATACTTATCTGTTGTACGGTTTACTTTATCTACTATGATGTTTGCGGTAGTGTCTACCTTATCAAAATCTTCCACCAGAAGTTCCGCGCCGCTGCATTGTTCCGGTTCCCAACCGTTGAGCTTCTCTACTGTATATATGTCGGCAAAACAGATAGATTCATCGAAACGTTTCAGATTGGTTTCATATATTCCGCTGACGGTAAAGCGTCGGGTGCGTATTCCTTGTTCGTTTATGAAGTAAGCGAATATTTTCTGACCACATTTTAGTTGTAGCTTGTTTGCCATAAGGCGCGAAACAACAATGTTTTGTGAGCTTTTCTTATCTGAAAATTGGGGAATATGCCCTTCTACTATATTCTTATGAATGAAAGTCGTGTCATAGTCAGAGCCGACTCCTTTCAATATCACGCCAAGAAAGTCCTTGTCCGTCTTCAGCAATCCTTGCTTCATGGCGTAGCATTGCACGTGCTTTACGCCTTTCGTGTGTTGCAACAAGCTTTTCATAGAGTCGCCTATCGCTATCGGGTATTGTTCGGAAGACTGTAGAGTCATGAAATTCGCAACAGTTATATGACTTCCGAATCCTATTGCCTTATCCCTAATCGTATGCTTAAATCCCAATACCACGCACACGGATATAATCATAACAGCAAGTCCTACAGCTACTCCGATGGTAGCTATACGTACAGCAGGACGAGAAACTTTACGTCTCCCGTCACCGCTGTTATCGTTGTATATCTTTCGTGCTATGAAAAAAGGGAAGTTCATTTCTTATAGAATGTGGCCGATTCTGATAGGTTAATCTTCGTCTATGCGTCCGGGATATTCCTCAAGGGCTTTCTTTAGCACTATGAGAGCGCGCTCAAGGTCAGCCTTCTTCAATACGTATGCTATACGTACCTGGTTGATTCCGGCTCCCGGTGTTGTATAGAAACCTGATGCTGGAGCCATCATGACAGTTTCACCCTCGTAGTTAAACTCCTCTAAACACCATCGGCAGAATTTCTCAGCATCGTCAACAGGCAGTTTTGCCACGGTATAGAACGCACCCATAGGAATAGGAGAGTAAACTCCCGGTATGCGATTCAATCCGTCAATAAGGCATTTGCGACGTTCCACGTATTCGTCATACACATCTCTGTAATACTCTTCCGGAGCATCAAGTGAGGCCTCTGCTACAATCTGACCAATCAGTGGCGGAGACAGACGAGCCTGACAGAACTTCATAACGGCCTTGCGAATCTCTTGATTCTTTGTTATCAAGGCTCCGATACGTATTCCACACTCGGAATAACGCTTCGAAACGGAGTCGATAAGTACTACGTTCTGCTCAATTCCTTCAAGGTGGCAAGCCGATATATAAGGTGAGCCGGTATATATATATTCACGATATACCTCATCTGAGAACAAATACAAATCGTATTTCTTTACCAGATCGCGTATCTGATTCATCTCCCTGCGTGTGTAAAGATAGCCTGTCGGATTGTTTGGATTACATATCATTATGGCGCGTGTGCGTTCATTGATGAGTTCTTCAAACTTTTCTACCTTCGGAAGTGAGAATCCTTCATCGATGGTAGTTGCTATTGTACGAATCTTTGCGCCTGCCGAAATCGCAAAAGCCATATAGTTTGCGTATGCCGGTTCGGGTACGATAATTTCATCACCAGGGTTAAGGCAGCTCATAAATGCAAAGAGTACAGCCTCAGAACCTCCCGATGTGATTATTATATCATCAGCAGAGACGTTGATATTGAATTTTTTGTAATAGCCGACAAGTTTCTCTCTATAACTTTGAATTCCCTGTGATGGAGAATATTCCAGCACTTTACGGTCGATATTCTTCAATGCGTCAAGTCCGCATTGGGGGGTGGGCAGGTCTGGCTGACCAATATTTAGATGATAAACCTTTGTTCCACGTTTCTTTGCGGCCAATGCAAGAGGTGCAAGTTTTCTAATTGGCGACTCTGGCATTTCAAGTCCGCGTACTGATATTTCGGGCATAATATGAAAATTGAATAGTATTCTAAGGTGCAAAATTAATAAATAAACCGCATTATAAGGCAGGATAGTCCGTTTTTTTCAGTTTTTTTGATATTGTCAGCCTTTGTTTGGTATGTTACGAGTTTAAATAAATATGCTATTGATAGCTATAAATTACAATGAAAATAGTAACTTTGCACATTGAAAACTAAAAAATAATTTATATGAGAAGTAGAACTGCAAGTTGGTTTGAGACCAAAATCCGTTATGATAAGACCATGGAAGATGGCCAAAACAAGAAAGTAATAGAACTGTATGTTGTTGATGCATTGAGCTTTGGCGAGGCTGAGGCAAGCATAACAGAAGAGATGTCGGCGTATATAAGCGGAGAGTTCGAGGTGAAGTCTATCGTTCCGGCAAGCTATGGGGAGATTTTCTTCAGCGAGAATGCCAACGACGACCGTTGGTATAAGACAAAACTCCAGTTTATCACTCTTGACGATAAAACGGGAAAGGAAAAACGTTCAAGCGTTTACTATCTTGTTCAAGCAGGTTCTTTGAATGGAGCAGTCAAGAATATCGACGAAGTGATGGGTGGAACTATGATAGACTATGTGATAGCGTCTATAAATGAAACTCAGATAATGGATGTCTTTGAGCATAAGGCAAAGACAACCGGCAATAAGAACGATAAGCCTGAATATGAGGAGATGGGCTGATGAATGTTGATGTAGCAAAGAATCTGCATGAGGTACTTGGCAACTTACCGGAAGATGTCAGATTGGTTGCAATCAGCAAGTACCATCCCAACGAATATATCGAGGCGGCATACGCTGAAGGACAGCGTGTGTTTGGTGAGAGCCATGAGCAGGAACTGAGCAAGAAGATGGCGACTCTTCCAAAGGATATCAAATGGCATTTCATTGGGCATCTGCAAACTAACAAGGTGAAATATATCGCTCCATATATTACGATGATTGAGGCGGTGGACTCTTTAAAGCTCCTGAAGGAGATAAACAAGCAGGCTGCAAAGCACAATCGTGTGATAAACGTGTTGTTGGAGTTGCACATTGCGCAGGAAGCCACGAAGTATGGATTTACTCTCGATGCTTGTCGCGAATTGCTTGAAGATGGGGAATGGCGCGAAATGGACAACGTCAGAATCTGTGGACTTATGATGATGGCTTCGTTTACAGACAATGAGGAGCAGATAAGGAAGGAGTTTATGACGGCTGCCGATTTCTTTGATGAGATAAAGAACCGCTATTTTGCTGCCGATGACAGTTTTTGCGAACGCTCGTGGGGCATGAGTGATGATTATAAGATTGCTGTTCAGTGCCGCAGCACAATGGTAAGAGTGGGTACAACTATATTCGGAGAGCGCGTTTATTAAACAAGTGCGCAGTACTAAGCCTGAATTACTTTAGTACTAAGGCCGAAATACTTGAGTAATCAGACCCGAATTACTCCTGTACTAAGCCCGAATTACTTCAGTACTAAAGCCGAATTACTCGAGTATTGAGCCATAGTACTATGCTATTAGTCTTTTCCTTATAAAACATAAAGGTTCATCCGACATTTCGAGTGATAGTATGAATTAAAAAGAAGAAAACCGCTGAA
>URER01000003.1 GCA_900547005.1 uncultured Prevotella sp. | reverse complement strand
TAACTTCGCTCTACGGGGCGTTCGGAAAATACTTGTATGATAACAAGATTGACCTGAGCGACGTGGAAAAGGTCATGCTCACGGGCGTGGGAGCGGCATATATCAACAAACCGGTGTACGGACTCCCGACCGAAAAGGCCGACGAGTTTCAGGCAGACGGACTGGGAGCGCAGTTTGAATCGAAACTGCAAAAGATGATTGTCGTGAGCATCGGCACGGGTACTTCGCTCGTGAAGTGTGACGGCAAGGACATCTCACACATCGGCGGTATAGGAATAGGCGGCGGAACGCTGCAAGGACTGGCGCGGCTGCTGCTTAAGACCGACGACATAACGGCGATTGCGAGTCTCGCGATGCAGGGCGACATCTCCAACATCAACCTACTGATAAAGGACATTTGCACGCATCCGCTGCCAGGTCTGCCAATGGGCGCAACGGCAAGTCTGTTCGGCAACGCCAAAACCAACGCCTCGCGTGAGGACATCGCACTCGGAATCATCTGCATGGTGCTGCAAACCGTAGGCTCGGCAACGATACTCAGTTCGCTGAATAGCGGCATACGCGACTTCGTCCTAATAGGCAACCTCACGCTGCTGCCACAATGCAAATACGTGTTTCCAATGATGGAAAAACTCTACGACGCCCATTTCATCATACCGAAATACTCCGAATTCTGCACCGCCATCGGTGCGGCCCTGTGCAACGAGAACTGCCTGAAAGAGTAGCCTGAAACATCTTAACCCAAAAACGCCATGAGGATGCGGAAAATCATACACGTCGACATGGATGCTTTCTTCGCCTCGATAGAGCAGCATGACTTCCCCGAGCTGCAAGGCAGGCCTATCGTCGTTGGCTACGACGGTTCGCGCGGCGTCGTCTCCACCGCATCATACGAGGCGAGGCGGTTCGGCATCCATTCTGCCATGCCAATCTCGCTGGCTAAGAGACTATGCAAGGAACTCATCATCCAGCCCTCACGGTTCGACAGATACAAGGAGGTGTCGCGACAGATAAACGAGGTGTTCCACGAATACACCGATCTGGTGGAGCCGCTGTCGCTCGATGAGGCGTTTCTCGATGTTACGGAGAACAAGAAGAACGCGGAGATGGCTGTGGACTTGGCGAAGGAGATAAAGAACAAGATACTGATCAGGACGGGGCTGACGGCCTCGGCGGGTGTCAGTTACAACAAGTTTCTTGCGAAGATAGCGAGCGACTGGCATAAGCCCGACGGCCTTTTCACCATCCATCCCGACCGTGCCGCCGATTTCATCGCAGACCTGCCGATAGAGAAGTTTTGGGGTATCGGAGCGAAAACGGCAAAGAAGATGCACTATATGGGTGTGTTCAAAGGTTCGCAACTGCGCGAAATTTCGCTGACGCACCTCACAGACACATTCGGCAAGGCGGGCAAAATCTATTACGACTTCGCCCGTGGTATAGACGGACGCGAGGTCATAGCCATTCACGAACGCAAGTCGGTGGGCTGCGAGAAGACTTTTCTTGAAGACATTTCCACGAATGCGGCAATCATAATAGAGCTGTATCACCTCGTGATAGAGCTTGTGGAACGGATAGCACACAGTAATTTCAAGGGGCTGACGCTTACGCTGAAGATGAAATACGCGGATATGTCACAGGTTACGCGCTCCACAACCGGTCCGGGCGCACTATGCACCAAAAACGAGATACTGCCGTTAGCAAAAAAACTGTTGAAGCGGGTTGACACGTCGCGGTCTGTACGTCTCATGGGGCTGACGGTGTCGCATCCGTTGTCGGAGGACGGTTCGGGCAGGAAAAACTGGATAGAAGGAGAACTGGAATTTGAGGATTACGCATTAAGCCCCCCTCAATCCCCCCAAGGGGGAAAGCCCCATCTATCGAAAGCAAAATAGTCTATCCACTACAGTTCCGCTCTCTGTATAGCGTAGTTTTTTTATAAAAAGAAACTAAAATAAAGTAAAAAGTTTTCCTTGTTTATATATTTGCAGTACCTTTGCATAAGACAGGCTGCACCCCAGCAATTAAGAACAAGCTCTATTGCATTCGGTTTGCACTGTCTTTGCAAAAGCTTTTGAAACGAATTAACAAATGAAATACGCGATAATAGCTGCCGGAGAAGGCTCACGTCTGGCACAGGAAGGGGCGAAAATGCCCAAACCGCTTGTAAAAGTGTGCGGCGAAACGCTTATCGGACGGCTGATAAGGATATTCATGGAGAACGACGCAACGGAGATTCTCGTAATATGCAACGAGGCCTCAACACTCGTCAGCGATTATCTTTCAGGTCTCCGAAACAACAGACAAGGACAGAGCATACCACTACGCGTTATCCGAAAGACGACTCCCAGCTCCATGCACAGTTTTTATGAACTTAGCAAATACATGAGCGGCAACGAGCCGTTTGTACTCACTACGGTCGATACTGTGTTCAAGGAGGACGACTTCAAGGCGTATGTCAATGAACTGAAATGCTGCGTTGCCGATGGCATGAACGGACTGATGGGTGTTACCGACTATGTGGATGACGAGAAACCGCTGTTTGTGAGTACCAGCGATAATATGATGATAACGGGATTTCATGACACGGAGAACGGATGCCGGTATATCTCAGGCGGTATCTACGGGCTTACTCCGGCGACGATTAAGACGCTGAACAGATGCGTGGAACGTGGAGAAAGCCGTATGCGCAACTTCCAGCGGGCTCTTGTGAGCGAGGGAATGAGACTGAAAGCCTACTCTTTCGGCAAGGTCTTGGATGTGGATCATGTGGCGGACATAGCCAAAGCGGAGGATTTTTTACATAGCAGATGATAAAAGCCCCCTCCTAACTCCCCCAAGGGGGAGAGTCCCAACAAAGGATTTTAAGACGACAATGATAATAGGTATAACGCGCGCGGAACGCTTTTCGCCCAACTCGATAGATAATGACAGGGCGATAATGCAAGCGGTCATCGGCCTGCTTCGGGGCAAGATGATTGCGGAAGAGGACTTCTGCGGACTACCTCCGGACACCTGCTGCACAATTCTCAGCATGGCGCGGTTGCCCCGTACATTGCAGTTGCTGAAACAATGCGAGGCCTCCGGCACAACGGTCATAAACCCGGCGCGGGGCGTAGAGAACTGCCGGCGCAGCGTGTTGGACGGGATTATGCGGTCAGCCGCCATACCAATGCCGCCCACAACAGGCAAGGACGGATATTGGATAAAGCGGGGCGACGCTGCGGCTCAGTCGCCTTCCGACGTGGTCTTCTGCGAGAACGAAACCAAACTGAAACTGGCAGAAAAGCGATTTTCCGACAGGGGTATAACCGATTATGTCGTGTCGGCTCACGTTTGCGGCGACCTTGTGAAGTTCTACGGCGTTGAGGGCACAGGATTTTTCCGTGTGTACTACCCTACCGAAGACGGCATCAGCAAGTTCGGCGACGAGAAACGCAACGGTATTGCGCGTCATTACGATTATGACGCCGGCCGTCTGCAATCCGAAGCGGAACGGTTATCCGCACTCGTCGGCACGCCGATATACGGAGGCGACGCAGTGATATCAGCATCGGGCGAGTTCTTCATAATTGATTTCAACGACTGGCCGAGCTTCGCAAGGTGCAGAGAAGACGCTGCACGAGCCATAGCCGGACTGGTGGAAAGAATAAACGAAAATGGAAAATAATACAAACAATAATAAGACTTTCAAGGAATTGCTGCACGACTCGATGAAGTCGCAGGACACAGAGGAATGGCTCGACATCTATTTCACACGTCCGATAGGGCTTTTCTTCGCACTGATTTGGAAGCGGCTGGGAGTGCATCCGAACGCCATCACCATACTGTCAATCTTTCTCGGCATAGGTGCGGCAGTGATGTTCGGGTACTCTGACGTGTGGCATAACGTTGCCGGAGTTGCACTGCTGATGCTGGCAAACTTCTGCGACTCCACCGACGGACAGCTTGCACGCCTCACGGGAAAGAAGACTCTGGTGGGACGGGTGCTCGACGGCTTTGCGGGCGATGTATGGTTCTTCTCCATTTATTTCGCGCTGTGCGTCAGAATGATGCCTATGAACATCCCAGGCATTGAGATGCGATGGGGTGTTTGGATATGGATTTTGGCTTTCATAGCCGGCATTTTGTGTCATTCGCCACAGAGTTCGCTTGCGGATTACTATCGGCAGATACACCTTTTGTTCCTTAAAGGCAGGGAAGGCTCGGAATTAGACAGTTACGAAAGCCAGCACGCCATATACAAGAGTCTGCCCCGGAAAGGCGCGCTTTTCTCTCGCGCGTTCTATTATAATTATCAGAACTACTGCAAAAGTCAGGAGCGCCGCACCCCTAATTTCCAGAAATTCATGCGTGGGCTGAAAGAAAAATACGGCACGATAGACCGTGTTCCACAGACTTTGAGAGATGAATTTCGCGCGGGTAGTCTGCCATTGATGCCTTACACCAACATACTCACGTTCAACACACGCGCCATCTGCCTTTATATCACGTGTCTGTTGAACTGCCCCTGGGTGTATTTCATATTTGAAATAGTCGTATTAAACATATTATATATCTATATGCACAAAACCCATGAGACTTTGTGCAAGCGGTTAACGGAAAAGATTTGAATACATGAAGACAAAAGGTTACATATTCGATTACGGCGGAACGCTCGACACCGCAGGCTGTCATTGGGGCAAAATGCTGTGGCACGCCTACGAGAGACAAAGCATTCCGGTAACAGAAGAGCAGTTCAGGGAGGCTTACGTGTTTGCTGAACGCACTCTTGGAAAGAACCCGATAATACAAACGGACTACACGTTTCGCAAGACGTTGGAGGTGAAACTGCGCATAGAATTTGAGTACTTGCAGGCAAAAGGCTATCTGTGCAACAGCAATTTCTGTCTTGCAAGTATGCAGGCGGCAGTGCTTGACGACCTTTATGAGCGTGTAAGAACAATAACGGCACAGAGCAAGGAAGTGCTCGTTAAGTTGAAAGAATCATATCCTATCATTCTTGTAAGCAACTTCTACGGCAACCTTCCTGTGGTGCTTGAGGAGTTCGGACTGTCCGGACTGTTCAACACGGTGGTGGAATCGGCTGTCGTGGGGATAAGGAAGCCGGATACTCGGATATTCCAACTGGGTGTTGATGCACTCGGATTGTCGCCCGAAGAGATTACCGTCGTAGGCGACAGCATATCAAAAGACATCGCGCCGGCAAGACGGTTGGGATGTCAGACGGTGTGGATAAAAGGTGAAGGATGGACCGACAAGCTGGAAGATACAAGTCTGGCAGACCGGATAATCAGTGATTTAACGGAGATAATACAATAATAATAAATCGCGAATAATAACGTTATATATACCAGTGGCTGTCAGGAAATCCGTATAAATCATTATCATGGATATACAGAATTGCCACTGAAACATCATTAAAAAGGACATTTATTTTGGAGGGAATAATGAAACAAACGAATGTGAAGCCGGCAACAGGCAGGTTAGGAATCATGGTTGTGGGTTGCGGCGCTGTGTCTACAACATTCATGACAGGTGTACTCATGGCACGAAAAGGACTCGCAAAGCCCATCGGTTCAATGACCCAATATGATAAGATACGTGTAGGGAAAGGCGCAAGCAAGCAGTATCTGCATTATTCAGATATCGTTCCACTTGCCAAACTCGATGATATTGTGTTCGGAACATGGGATGTTTATCCGCAAAACGCATATCAGGCAGCCGTTTATGCCGAGGTTTTGAAGGCCAAAGACATTGAACCTGTGCGCGAGGAACTTGAAGCCATCGTCCCGATGAAGGCCGCTTTCGACAAGAACTACGCCAAACGACTCGACGGCGACAACGTGAAGGACAGCAAGACACGCTGGAACATGGTGGAAGCACTGCGCCGCGACATCGCGGGATTCAAGCAGGCACACAACTGCGACCGCATCGTGGTGATATGGGCGGCATCTACCGAGATTTACGTGCCATACGATGAGCTGTATCACGGCAGTCTTGCAGCACTCGAAAAAGCCATGCGCGAGGACGACCGAAAGCACGTTGCACCTTCCATGTGCTACGCTTACGCTGCTTTGGCCGAGGGCGCACCGTTCATAATGGGCGCTCCTAACACGACGGTAGACATCCCGGCGATGTGGGAGATGGCCGAAAAGACGAAGATGCCGATAGCCGGCAAGGACTTCAAGACGGGTCAGACGCTCGTGAAAAGTGGCTTCGCCCCAATCATCGGAACACGTTGTTTGGGTCTTTCTGGATGGTTCTCGACCAACATCTTGGGCAACCGCGACGGTCTTGTGCTCGACGAACCGGAGAATTTTCACACTAAGGAGGTGAGCAAGCTGTCGACATTGGAGACCATTCTGAAAGCCGACGAACAGCCGGATCTTTACGGCGACATCTATCATAAGGTGAGGATAAACTATTATCCTCCACGCAACGACGACAAGGAAGGATGGGACAACATCGACATCTACGGATGGATGGGCTATCCCATGCAGATAAAGATAAACTTCCTGTGCCGCGATTCTATTCTTGCCGCACCGCTTTTGCTCGACCTCTGCTTGCTCAGCGACCTCGCGGCACGTGCCGGACGCTACGGCATACAGCGGTTCCTGAGTTTCTATCTGAAGAGTCCGATGCACGATTACACGAAGAATGAGGAGGCTGTGAACAACTTGTTCCAGCAATACACGATGTTAAAGAACGCAATCCGCGAAATGGGCGGTTACGAAGCTGATGAGGAAATTGATTAAGATTATAATTATTATGTTGATGTCCTGGGCTGCAACAGCGAATGTTGTGGCTCAGGACATCATCTGTTTTGTAGTGGACCAGCAGACAGGCGACACCATACCATATACAAGTGCAGTATATAAGAGCACCAAAGAGAGTGCGGTGGGAAGCGAAGCCGGTTCTTTCAGGATAGCAAGACATGAGGGCATGAGCCTCACTGTGAGTGCGGTGGGATACAAGCCGCGCACGGTCAAGATTAACGAAAAGACGCCGGAAGTGCTTCGGGTGTCGCTTATTGCCGACTCGAAACGTATGCAGGAGGTCGTGGTAAAGGCGAAACGAAGACACAAATACACGAGAAAGAACAATCCGGCGGTGGAACTTATGAAGCGCGTGATAGCCGCAAAGAAGCGCACGCACTTAGAAAATCACGAGTATTATCAGTTTGACAAGTACCAGAAGATAACAATCGGAGCCAACAACCTGACGCAGGAGGAACTCGAAGGCAAGCTCTTTCAGAAGTCGCCGTGGCTACGCAATCAGGTGGAGATATGCCCGTACAACAACAAACTTATACTGCCTATCTCCGTAGACGAAACACTTACGCAGCATCTTTACCGCAAAGAGCCGCACGATGTCAAGGATATTATATTGGGACAAAGCACAAAAGGCGTGAGCAAACTTGTGCAGACAGGCGAGGTATTGAATACGGTAGTAAAAGATTTATTTAAGGACATTGACCTTTACGATGACCAAATAGACCTTTTGCAACAGCATTTCCCAAGTCCGATTGGCTCTACCGCTATTTCATTCTACCACTTTTATATCGACGACACACTCTACGTGAACCAGGACCAATGTATACGTCTGCAATTCATGCCGGCCAACCAACAGGATTTCGGATTCCGCGGCGAGCTTTATATACTCAACGACAGCACGTTGCACGTAAAGAAATGTGATATGCAACTGCCTGCGAATACGGGCGTGAACTTTGTCGACGCGATGAAGATTGAACAGGAGTTCAGCAAACTCAGCAACGGCGATTGGGCGCAGACAAAGGACAATATGATTGTGGAACTGGCCATAACCGACCTGTTTTCTCGGGCGATAGTCATTAGGACGACGCAGATGAGCAACTATCGGTTTGACGAGATTCCGCCGGATAAGTTCAAGGGAAAGGCAAAAGTGAAATATAATGCCGATTCGAAGATGAAGGATGACACTTTCTGGGCTGACCACCGAGGCGTGGAACTGACCAAGAGCGAGGCCAACATGGACAATTTCATCACGCAGATGTCGAATACCAAGCATTTCAAATGGGTTATGTTAGGTATCAAAGTGCTTGCCGAGAACTTCCTTGAGACGGCTCCGCACGGCAAACCGAATAAGTTTGACATCGGTCCGGTGAACACTTTCATTTCGCAGAACTTCGTAGACGGACTGCGTTTGAGGGCAAGCGGACGCACAACCGCAAAGTTGAATCCTCACTGGTTCGGTGAAGGCTATTATGCATACGGTTTCAAATCGCGCAAGAACTACTACGGCGCGAAAGTTACCTACTCGTTCAACAAGCCGGAATACCTGCCGTTGGAGTTTCCGATACGCACCATTTCGTTCGAAAGCACCTTTGATGTGATGGCCTATTCTGACAGGTTCTTACAGCACAACAAGGACAATATATTCATGGTTTTGCGCCCGAAGAAGACAGAAAAGATGTTCTTTTACAACCGTCAGACACTGAATTTCAAGTGGGAAACAGAAGCCGGGCTGGCTATGGGCATCAATCTGGAAACCGAAAGCAACGAACCTACGGGCGGAGTACTCGAATATCACAAGCTGTGCGATGGCTCGTTGGTGAACAAAATACGCATGACGGAGCTGAAAATCGGACTCGATTACCGACCGGGACAGTCTTACGTAAACTCAAAACAGAACCGCATAGAAGTGAATCAGAACGCTCCGCGATTCGTTTTGAGCCACACTTTCGGACTGAAACATTTCCTCGGAGGCGAATACAGCTACAACCTCACCGAGGCATCCATATACAAACGCTTCTGGCTTGGCAGTTGGGGAAACATCGACACACGCATAATGGCCGGCGCGCAATGGAGCAAAGTGCCCTACCCTATGCTTATCATGCCGCCGGTGAACACCTCATATTTCGAGCATCAGGGTACGTTCAACATGATGGAAGACATGGAATTCCTCAACGACCGATACGCTATGTTCAACCTTGCATGGGATATGAAGGGTAAAATCTTCAACCGCATACCGCTGCTAAAGAAGTTGAAGTGGCGCGAGTACATAGCGTTCAAAGGCATCTGGGGGCATCTGACCGACAAGAACAATCCGCTGCTTGCCAAGAACGCCGATGACCCTGACTTATATAGATTCCCGTCAAACACCCATGTGATGAATCACGAGCCATATATGGAGCTTGTCGTGGGCGTGCATAACATATTCAAGTGTCTGGAAATAGACTATGTGCGCCGACTGACATATACGGCTTATCCGGGCGTTGACGTGAACGGAGTGCGCTTGGGCTTTAATATTGTCTTCTAATATAAACAATATAGATATGAGAAAGATAAAGAATCCGTGGACAGACAAAGAAGGTTACGACTGCTACGGCTGTTGCCATGAAAACCCGATAGGCCTTCACATGGACTTCTATGAGGACGGCGACGACATCGTTTGCTTTTGGAATCCACAGCAACACTTTCAGGGCTGGGTGGATACCCTGCACGGCGGCATCCAGAGTACGCTTATCGACGAAATCGCTTCGTGGGTAGTGTTCCGCAAAATGAGTACGACAGGCGTTACAAGCAACCTTGAAGTGAAGTTCAAGAAACCGGTAATGACCACCGAAAACCAGATTACTCTAAGGGCGCATCTTGTGGAACTGCGTCGCAATATCGCCACTATAGAGGTCTCTCTATACAACTCCAAAAACGAGTTGGCAACCATCGGAAAAGCCGTTTACTTCACAGTCTCGCAGGAAAAAGCCCGCGAAATGGGATTCACGGAATGCGAATTGGAAGGAGACGAACTGCTATTTTGAGAATGGAGATAACAAAAAATAAAAGCGGAACTGTTTCACAACAATTCCGCTTTTCAATTTTCTAACTAACTTATTATCAACTATTCATTACTCATTTCAATCCTTTTTCTGCTGCAAAGATATAAATAATAATGAAGCGTTGTACACTTTTATGGCTAAAAATTGACGTAAACGTTTGCGCATTTATATTATTTTTACTATTTTTGCCATTGTATTGATTGTTTAATAGCAGTTTTTTACCTATAATAGTTATATCAATTTACTTGTTGTCATCCAAAATATGAAACAACGCCGAACATCATTAAAGGACTTGGCCACACGACTGAATGTCAGTATCGCAACCGTATCGAGGGCTTTACGAAACAGCCACGAGGTAGGTGACGAAATGAGGGAGAGAGTGCAGGCACTCGCTCGTGAGCTGAATTACAGGCCTAATCCTTTCGCACAAAGTTTGAGAAAAGAATCTCCGAAGATTATCGGCGTTTTGGTTCCAAACCTCGTTACCCATTATTACGCCGCCGTTCTCGATGGCATCGAGGATTATGCGCACCGCGAGGGCTACTCGGTATTCAGCAGCAACTCACACGAGAACTACGAAGACGAGAAGAGAATTGTCGACTCATTCATCAATATGCACGTCGACGGCATCATCGCCTGCCTCTCACAAGACACGATGGACTACTCACATTTTAAGAAAGTGCATGAGATGGGCACTCCCCTTGTATTCTTCGCACGCACTTGTCTGGGCGATGTCTGCTCGCAGGTGGTGGCCGATGGGGATGTCGCGGCACAGAAAGCCACGGAGCATCTTATAGCAAACGGAAGCCGGCGTATCGCGTTCATCGGCGGACCTAACCATCTTGACATGGTGAAAAGACGCAAGCACGGATATCTGGAAGCGCTGAGAGGAGCCGGATTGCCGATTGACAGGTCGCTCGTGGCGTGCGGGAAAATTGATTTTGACATAGCCTATCAGGCGGCTATCGACTTTCTGAAAAGCCCCGCCCCCCCAGACGCGTTCCTTACCTTCAACGATGTGATTACGTATGCCGTGTTCGATGCTATAAAGTCGATGGGGCTGTGCATACCCGATGACGTTTCAATCATAGGATTTACAGATAGCGACACGGCCTCATTCGTCACTCCGAAGCTGTCGGTAATAGCCGACCAGGCACATACGCAGGGGATGAAAGCGTGTGAGTTGCTGATGAAATCCATAAGCGGCGACAGGAAGATATACAGGGAAGTCGTTCCGATGCAACTCATAATTAGAGAGAGCAGTATCAAGAATAAATGACAGACTGGTACGGCTCGTCGGCAAATACCTGATTGCAGAAAACGGAAGCATATAAGAAAAAAACCTATCAGATAATAAAACAACTTATGAAGAAATTATTTTTACTATTACAAACATTGCTTTTCGCGATGACCGTAACGGCGCGCGACAGGCAGAACTTTGACAATGACTGGTCGTTTATTCTTGGCGATGACGCGAAGATGGCATCGGTCGGTTATGACGACTCCGATTGGCGGAAACTCGACCTGCCACATGATTGGGCGGTAGAAGGCGATTTCTCTGCCGACAACAAGTCGGGAGCAGGCGGTGGAGCCTTGCCGGGAGGCATAGGATGGTATCGCAAGCACTTCAATGTGGGTGCGAGGGATAAGGCGGAACGCTTCTATATAGAATTTGACGGCGTGTATATGAACTCTACCGTATATGTCAACGGCCGTGAAGTGGGGCACAGACCATACGGATACAGCTCTTTTGAATATGACATCACACCTTATATCAAACGTGGCGGCGATAATGTGATAGCCGTGAAGGTGGACAACAGCGACCAGCCCAACTCTCGCTGGTATAGCGGTTGCGGCATCTACCGACACGTATGGCTTACGAAAACAAGCAACATACACGTGGCCCACTGGGGCACTCACGTCATTTCGACAGCCTCATCCGACAAGAAAGCGGGAGAGATGAAGGTGGCCGTAACCATCAGCAACCCCACAGGTAAGGCACAGAACGTGAAGATTCGCAACTCGGTTATCGACCGCGAGGGCAAACACGTGGCCATGACTATGACTCAGGCCGTTGCAAACGACGGCGCGATAGTAGAGCACCTGCTCAACATTCCTAACCGCAAACTGTGGCAACTCGATGATCCTTATATATATAATGTGAAGACCGAGGTGCTCATCGGCAGCAAAGTAGTGGACACTTACTATACCACCACGGGATTCCGCTACTTCAACTTCGATGCACAGAAAGGCTTTTTCCTCAACGGAAAGAATATGAAGATAAACGGAGTGTGCGAGCATCACGACTTGGGATGCCTCGGCGCGGCATTCAACGAGGACGCAATGTACCGAAAACTCACGAAGCTCAAGGACATGGGTGTGAACGCAATACGAAGCTCACACAACCCACCTGCGCCCGAACTGCTTAATATGTGCGACACGATGGGCCTCATCGTAATGGACGAATCGTTCGATATGTGGCGCAGAAAGAAGACTCAGAACGACTACGCGCGCTTCTTTGACGAGTGGCACGAGCGCGACCTGACCGACCTTGTGGTGCGCGACCGCAACCACCCGAGCATCCTCATGTGGAGCATCGGCAACGAGGTATTAGAACAGTGGTCTTCTGCCGAGGCCGACACTCTGACGCTTGAGCAGGCCAACCTTATCCTTAATGCCGGACACGATGCCTCGACGCTGGCTAAAGATGGAGAGATGAGTGTCAATTCTTTGCTTACCAAGCACCTTGTGGACATCGTGAAACGCAACGACAACACCCGTCCCGTAACGGCAGGATGCAACGAACCCGACCCGAACAACCACCTTTTCAAGAGTGGAGCGATAGATTTGATAGGCTTCAACTACCACCGTCAGTGGATAAAGGACGTGCCGAAGAACTTCCCCGGCAAGCCGTTCCTCATGACGGAGAGCGTTTCTGCACTTCAGACGCGCGGATATTACGAGATGCCGAGCGATGAAGAGCGTATCATGCCCGAGCGTTGGGACAAGCCCTACACCAACCCGACGTTCATGTGCAGCAGTTACGATCAGGGACACGCACCGTGGAGCAGCACGCACGAGCAGACTTGGGAAATCGTAAAGCACTCTCCGTTCTGCTCGGGACAGTTCATCTGGACCGGCTGGGACTACATCGGTGAGCCTACTCCTTACGGATTCCCGGCTCACAGCAGCTATTTCGGCATCATAGACCTTGCCGGATTCCCGAAGGACGTATATTATATGTATCAGAGCGAGTGGACAGACAAGGACGTGCTGCACCTTTTCCCGCACTGGAACTGGATTCCCGGACAGGAAATTGATATGTGGTGCTACTACAACAACGCCGATGAGGTGGAGCTGTTCATCAACGGCAAGAGTCAGGGCGTGCGCCGCAAGGCCGATGACCATCAGTATCATGTGATGTGGCGCGTAGTGTTTGAGCCGGGCGAAGTAAAGGTTGTGGCTCGTCGCGGTGACGTTACCGTTCGCGAAAAGACCATCAAGACGGCCGGTGCTCCGCATCATATCCGTCTCACTCCCGACAAGACCGAGTTGAAAGTCGGCGGAAAGAGCCTCTCGTTCGTTACCGTTGAGGTGGTCGACAAGGACGGAAATCTCTGTCCGAATGCAGAGAATCAGATATTCTTCGACGTGAAGGGTGCTGCCTCTCTCGCCGGTGTTGACAACGGAAGCCAGTTCTCTCTTGAGCGTTTCCAGGCCAACAACCGCAAGGCTTTCTTCGGAAAGTGTCTCGTAATCCTGCGTTCCGGCAAGACCGCCGGCACAGCAACGCTCACAGCAAAGGGCGTGGACTTGCAGGACGCGACCGTCGAACTGACTACGAAATAGGCATAATATCACAACGGGATAAGTCATATATAACTACGAAATAAGTCCTATATGACGATGAAATAAATCAATACAGATTACTACAAGGCTCATGTACCGTTAGTACATGGGCCTTGTACTTTTTGTACAAGAGCCTTGTAGCAACAGTACAAAGGCCTTGTATTATCAGTACAAAGCCTTTGTACTATTTTTATTGCGTCCCTTTCGTCTTCTCGCGGCAGTATATTTGTAACTCAAGGGGATTATCAATTGTCTTAAAATTATAGCTAACATTTCTCTGGGAAAGGTAATTATTGCTTTTAAGTTCTTTTTTCAAAAATAAAGACTTCATAATGCAATGTTTCCGCAGTTGTTGGATTTTACAGATAAAGAATAATGTATTAATAATTAAAAGGAAAGGAAAGTTATGAAAAGATTAAAGCTGACAGCATTTGTTCTCGCCCTGCTCACACTGACAGGAACACTGCAATCATGTGATGACGATGACGATGATTGGGAGTATATTCTGCCAACTGCACTGGTAACGGTATGCCCCCAGCCTGATGGTACATTCTATATGCAGTTGGATAACACAAGAAAACTGTATGCGTCGAATATAAAGACATCACCGTTTAAGGACAAGGAAGTGCGCGCATTGGTGAATTACACAGAAGATCCGTATGACCCCAGTACTAATACAAACAGCCTTCCCACAGTCCATATCAATTGGATTGACAGCATAAGAACGAAGAAGCCTGTACCAACGCTTGGCGAAGAGAACGCCGAGGAATACGGCAACGACCCGATAGAAATCGTGAGAGACTGGGTAACAGTGGCAGAGGACGGCTATCTCACCCTGCGTATCCGCACGCTTTGGGGACCTGGCAACACCCCACACTATATCAATCTGGTCAGCGGGGTAAATCCCGATAATCCCTACGAGTTTGAGCTTCGTCATGATGCAAGAGGTGATTTGGGAGGCTATACCGGCGATGCGCTCATAGCATTCAACCTCAACGAGTTGCCGAGGCCATCGGATGAAGATGTTAAGATTAAGCTTAGATGGAGGTCGTTCTCTGGCGAGAAGTCAACGGAATTTGACCTTTATCTGCGCCCGAAAACCATCGGCAATGACATTACAATGCCGGAACGCAGCAAGCAGGTGAAATAGAAATTGTCCAATAATATATAGGAATAGATAAAAAATGACTATCTTTGCTCACTCTTTCTTAAAGAAAAGAGATTTATGTTAGATTAAATTATTATGTATATGAAGAAGATTGTAATCGCAATTTGCGCAGTGGCAATGTTTGCTTCATGCGCTACAACAAAGAAAGCAACAACACTCTCTGCGCTTGACGGAGAATGGAATGTAACAGAAATCAAAGGCAAGGCTGTTGAGGCCAAGCCGGGAGAGAATAAGCCTTTCGTAGGGTTTAAGGTTTCTGAGAAACGCGTTTACGGCAGTACGACCTGCAATCGCCTCACAGGAACGCTGAATGCGGATGCCGCAAAAGGCACTATCGACTTCTCAGCTCTCGGTATGACGCGGATGATGTGTCCCGATATGACTATAGAAGACATGATGACGGCAACATTCGGAGATGTAAAGTCGTATAAGATAAAGGACGGAAAGACACTCAACCTCTGCGATGCGGCAGGCAAGACCATTATGGTTCTAAATCGTAAATAATACGAGGCAGACGTATATAAACAACGAATCCCCGCTTGTAATCAACTACAAACGGGGACTCTTACTAAAAACATGAATTTTCTTTGTTACACTAACGATTTACCAAAATAATAACTACCTAAATAATTCTAACTACTGAAACTTATTACCAATTCTATTGTTGTCCTTTTTACAATCTTACCTTATCAAGAAGCCCTATCAAGATTGAACTTGAGTTTCTTTCTTTTGACATTGCAAAGATACGGCTATTTGTATATACTTGGTTCAAAAAACGTTCATTTTCTTATACTTTTCATGAGCAAACGTTTGCACAACATACGGGTAAACTCTTGATTAACAGACATAAAGAAAAGGCCAACAGCTATGACGCAATACTTGTCTGTCCGCTTTTATTTGGGACTTTGCATCGTAGCTTTTGGCCTTTTTAAAATGAAAGAGCTATGCAACCGGCATCTACCGGAAGCGTTCCGCCTTATGCATCCAACTGTGTGTCGCGCTCGGACTTTATCTCACCTGAACGCGTTATCGTAACTGTGATAGGTATAAACTCGTCGCTCATAGCGTCGGGAGAGCCTACACTTGCTCCGAAGCGCAGGCTATTATTTTCTATACAGTCGAAAGCCAAGCCTAATAATGCTCCGTTTTTACCATATTTGTCGTCCACGAGATTGGCAAAATCGGCCTTTACGAATGTATGGTCTAAGAATATGCTGCCGTCCGCACGGGTAATCTTAAGGGTTATACGGTTGTCGTAATACTTGTTCTGCTGCTCATCCTGCACTATTGGCAAGTCGGTATCGGCAACACGATGTATGTCGATTGTATAGGAATTTCCGCCCCACTCCATTACCTTTTTCCATGAAGACTCCGACATCTTCCGCGTTGTCGGCGCAGCTTTCTTTACCACTTTCTTAATTATAATGTCTTGCGACACTTCCTTTTTCTTGCATGATGCGAAGAGAATCGCAAAACATCCAAGTGCCAATATCGGTATATAACGCATTCTCATAGTTGTAGTGTACTTAATATTTACAAAGGTACGCTAAATATCCGGATTAAACTAATAATTTAGAAATATTTTGTTTACCTTTGCATCGTTTCTACTCAATCATACAAAAAGAATGAGAAAAGGACTATTATATATCTTATTGTTGCTAATAGCGTTTGTTTCTTGTTCAAAAGACAATAAAAAAACGGAAACGGCAACACAGACAGACACCATCCCGATGATGGTAACGCAGTTGCAGAAGTGTTCGAGATTATACACTTCGGAGTATCGCATTCATAAAATCATAACACACAGCGACAAGATGAGGCTGAAAGGCTCGTTGCTGAAACAGGACTTCGACATAAATCTGCCGATGGGCGACCGCCGTATAGCCATACCCATGACAGCCACGCTGAAGGCTTACGTGGATATGGGCGACATAAGCGAAAAGAACATTAAACGCTCGGGCAAAAAGATAACAATAACGCTTCCCGACCCGCAATTTGCCTTGACATCGACGAAAGTTGCCAACGAGGAGACGAGGCAATACGTGGCTCTCACGCGCAGCAACTTCTCCGATGAGGAACTGGCTGACTACACGAGGCAAGGCAGACAGTCGATAATCGGTTCTATTCCGAAGATGGGTATAATAGAGAACGCGCGTGCGAGCGCGGCGCGTACCATAATACCGATTATCAAAGCCACAGGATATAGCGAGGACAATATCACCGTTACGTTCCGCAAGAGTTTTACCGACAAGGATTTGGAGGCGCTGTTCAATAATAAAATAGAGCAATATGGGAAAGATAACTAACCACATTCTCGGATACTTGCGCACACAGACTACCATGACGGTGGCCATGACGTGCAGCGTTGTCATATTGGCTGCATTGTTTGTTGGCGCGATATGGTATCTCAACAAGGACAACAGCATCAGTATAGAGGCCGACCGGCGCATCGACATCACACCGGCACAGATTCAATCGATAAAAGATATAGGCCAGTGGGAGTTTCTTTTGATAGCCGACGAGGAACTTGTGGACACCATTGACCGCGGTTTCTTCCGCGACAAGGAGCTGGTACGCATTTATTACGGAACACTCCGCCTCGGCATCGACATGGGCAAGATTAACGAGAAGTGGATAACCGTTACCGACAGTGTCGTGAATGTAACCCTTCCGCCAATAGAACTTCTCGACCGTAACTTCATTGACGAGGCGCAGACACGCTCTTTCTTCGAGTCGGGAACATGGAAACCGGACGCACGCGAGGCTCTTTACCGCAAGGCTTACAGCAAGATGCTCGCCCGTTGCTTCACTCCCGAGAACATTGCTATTGCCGAAAAGAATGCCAAAGTGCAGTTTGCGCAGTTCATGAAGGCTTTAGGATTCAACAACACCATAATAAATATAGAAAAGAAATAACGATTGCATAATGGATACTCTTAACAATATCATAACCGGAATAAGTTCGTTCCTTTGGGGATGGCCTATGATTATAATGCTGTTAGGCACCCATATTTTCCTAACCATACGCTTGCGTTTCCCACAAAGGTGGATATTCAAGGCTGTGAAACTCTCCGTGAAAAAGGACAAGGATTCCGTCGGCGACGTGTCGCAGTTCGGTGCGCTTGCCACAGCCCTCGCGGCAACAATCGGAACGGGTAACATCATCGGCGTGGCTACGGCGGTTGCTCTTGGCGGACCGGGTGCAGTGCTATGGTGTTGGCTTACCGGCGTGTTCGGCATTGCAACGAAATACGGCGAAGGATTGCTTGCGATAAAATACAGAAAGAAAACTCCCGGTGGCAAGATACTTGGCGGCCCGATGTACGCTCTTGAGCGCGGACTCGGATTGAAGTGGCTGGCCGTGCTCTTCGCCATATTCACGGCGATAGCTTCTTTCGGCATAGGCAATACCGTGCAGGCTAACGCAATCGCCACGATAGCCCACGAATCATATAGCATTTCTCCATATATTTCAGGACTTGTAATATGCCTGCTCACCGCAGCGGTAATACTCGGGGGCGTGAAAAGTATCGCACGCGTCTGCGGAATGCTTGTGCCGTTCATGGCTTTGTTCTATGTTGTGGGCTGTATATATATATTATGTATAAACCACTCCGCGCTTCTTCCGGCACTCAGCCTTATCTTTGAAAGTGCGTTTTCGCCACAAGCGGCGGGCGGCGGCTTTGTGGGTACAACCGTGATAATGGCGGCCCGATACGGAATAGCCCGCGGATTGTTCTCGAACGAGTCGGGATTGGGTAGCGCTCCGATTGTGGCAGCTGCGGCTCAGACACGCAACCCCGTGCGTCAGGCACTTGTCTCGAGTAGCGGAACATTTTGGGACACGGTCGTGATATGCGCACTCACCGGACTTGTGATAGTCAGCAGCATCATCACTTATCCCGATATCGACTACAAAGATGGCGCGCAACTGACTCACGCGGCATTCTCAAAGATACCGTATATAGGCAGTCCGCTACTTTCTTTCGGTCTTCTCACGTTTGCGTTCAGCACGATTTTGGGCTGGAGCTACTATGGCGAACGCGCCGTGGAATATCTGAAAGGTAAGAAATGGACCTACGCCTATCGTCTTATTTACATTATCGCCGTGTTCTTCGGCAGCATAGCCAATCTTTCTATCGTGTGGAATCTTGCCGACTGCATGAATGCCCTTATGGCTATTCCAAACCTCTTGTCATTGTTATTGCTTAACGGCATCATTGTCCACGAGACCCGCAAGTACCTCTGGCGCGGACATCTCGACCGTGAAATGCCCGAAGAAGATATGGAAACAGCCTGATTCATAGCGATTTTGCAATAGTTAAACTATATTAAGAATTAAAGAAAGCCACATCATACTTTATTATCATTTCAGTGTTTTTTAGTAATTTTGCAGCCGATTTAGTCCGTTCAGGCTCAAATAAGGGCTGACACAAGGTCAGACGCCTGGCGGAGAAACCGTTTTACAATATATAAAATGTACGCAATTGTAGAAATTAACGGTCAACAGTTTAAGGTAGAACAGGGAAAGAAACTGTTCGTTAATCACATCAATGATGCTGAAGCCGGAAACACTGTTGAGTTTGACAAGGTGCTTCTCGTAGACAATGACGGCACCGTAACAGTAGGAGCACCTAACGTAGAGGGTGCGAAAGTAGTTGCTGAGGTGGTAAATCCATTGGTAAAGGGCGACAAAGTAATCGTGTTCAAGATGAAACGCCGCAAGGACTACCGCAAGAAGAACGGCCACCGTTCACAGTTTACTCAGCTTGAAATTAAATCAATAATCGCTTAAACTAAGGAGGACGAGAAATGGCACATAAGAAAGGTGTTGGTAGTTCTAAGAACGGACGCGAGTCAGCTTCACAGAGATTAGGTGTTAAGATTTGGGGTGGACAGAAAGTAATCGCAGGCAACATCATCGTTCGCCAGCGCGGTACAAAGCACAACCCAGGTAAGAACGTCGGTATTGGTAAGGACGACACTCTTTACGCACTCGTTGACGGAACAGTAGAGTTCCACAAGGGACGTCGCGACAAGAGCGTGGTTAACGTAATACCAGAAGCTTAACCCACAAGAAACAACTTATTCCAAACAAACAACATAGTCCCGGTTATCGCAAGATGGCCGGGATTTATGCTTTCTATACGAACCATTTTCATCTTTTATTGCCGTCATTATCACATTTCTGTGTTATTTCTTCCCAAAAAGATAAAGATATTTCAAATTATTGAGGCTTAATATATTGCATATTCCACTTATCCTTACTATATTTGCAGAAAACTATACATATATCATATAAAAAACGTAATTAATTTTAGACAATGAAAGATTTCTTTAAGTATGTAGGTGCTACGATGCTGGGAATGCTGCTATTCTCGGTGGTAATGATGTTCTTCGGAATAATATCACTCGTAGGAATGATTGCGTCAAGCGAGCAGACCAAGAGCCTGAAAGACAACTCTGTATTGGTGATAAACCTGTCGGGAAGCATGGCCGAAAGGGCAGAAACGTCATTCATGGACCAACTGACGGGCAACTCAGACAAGAATATCGGTCTCGACCAGACAATATCTGCGATAAAGAAAGCTAAAGACAATGACAAGATAAAGGGTATATATATTGAGGCTGGAGCGTTTACCCCCGACTCATACGCATCGATGCAAGCGGTGAGAAAAGCACTGGCTGATTTCAAGAAAAGCAAGAAATGGATTATCGCATACGCCGACACTTACACTCAGGGCGCATATTATGTATCATCAGTAGCCGACAAAGTATATCTGAACCCGCAAGGAATGATTGACTGGCACGGTATCGGTGCGCAGCCGATGTATCTGAAAGACGTAATGGAGAAGTTCGGCGTGAAGATGCAGATCGCTAAGGTAGGCGCATATAAAAGTGCTACCGAGACGTTTACAGAGGACAAGATGAGCGATGCCAACCGCGAGCAGGTAACGGCATACGTGAACGGTTTATGGAACATCGTAACCAAAGACGTGGCTGAAAGCAGAAAAGTTTCTGTGAAAACGCTTAACGATTGCGCCGACAACATGATTATGTTCTCCGACCAAAAGGACTACTTAAAGTTCAAACTCATCGACGGCCTGCTCTATACCGATCAGGTAAAGAAGGAGGTTAAAAAGAAATTAGGCCTGGAAGCTGACGAAAGCATAAACGTACTCACCCTTGCCGACATGAAGAACGTGAAGGGCGCGAAACAGGAAGGCGAAGAGATTGCAGTGTACTACGCATACGGCGACATCGTGGATGGCGTAGTTTCCAATCCCCTGAATCAAGGCCACACCATCGATGCACAGAAGGTTTGCCGCGACTTAGAGAAACTGACGGAAGACAAAGACGTTAAAGCCGTAGTGCTCCGCATTAACTCCGGTGGCGGCAGCGCATACGCATCAGAGCAGATTTGGCACTATGTGATGGAGCTGAAGAAGAAGAAACCGGTAGTTGTATCAATGGGCGGAATGGCTGCTTCGGGCGGTTATTACATCAGTGCTCCGGCCAACTGGATTGTGGCTGAGCCGTCAACGCTCACCGGCAGTATCGGAATCTTCGGAATGTTCCCCGACATGAGCGGCCTGCTCACACAGAAACTCGGAGTGAAATTCGATGAGGTGAAAACGAACAAGAACAGTACTTTCGGCACTCAGGCCCGTCCGATGACCGCAGAGGAGATGAGTTTTTTGGAGGCGTATGTAGGCCGTGGATACACATTGTTCAGACAGCGCGTGGCAGACGGCCGCAAGATGACAACCGAACAAGTTGAGAAAATCGCGCAAGGCCACGTATGGTTGGGCGCAGACGCTATAAAGATTAAGCTCGTGGATGAGCTTGGAGGCCTCGATCAGGCAGTGGCAAAAGCTGCAAAACTGGCTAAAGTCAAGGAATGGCATACATCAGCATACCCTGCACCGGCCGACTGGACAGAGTCTCTACTCAACGATGCTACAGGCACAAGCTATCTCGACGACAAGATGCGCGTTGCTATGGGCGAATACTACGAGCCGTTCTCTCTGCTGAAAAACATCGGCAGCATGGACGCGATACAGGCAAGAATGCCTTTCTACATGAACATAAGATAGACAAGAAAACGGCATAATGGAAGGCGACTTCATAAAGATAAACAAATGGCTACTGCCACTAAGCAAGCTGTATGGACTGGGAGTGGGAATAAGAAACCACCTCTTCAACATCGGCCTGCTTAAAAGTCGCAGTTTCAAGATTCCGATAATATCGGTAGGAAACATCACCGTGGGGGGCTCGGGAAAGACTCCCCACGTGGAATATCTCATAAACCTACTGCAAGACAGGGTAAGCAAGGTTGCCGTGCTGAGCCGTGGATATAAAAGAAAAAGCAAAGGATTCGTGCTGGCTTCCGACGACACGACGATGTCGCAGATTGGTGACGAGCCTTATCAGATGAAGCAGAAGTTTCCTAACATATATGTTGCCGTGGACAAAGACAGATGCCACGGCATAGACCAACTGACTCAGGATGAGGTTGCAAAGGACACGGAGGTGATTCTGCTTGACGACGCTTTCCAGCACAGATACGTCTCTCCTGGCATCAACATACTGCTTGTGGACTACCACCGACTGATAATCTACGACCGACTGCTGCCTGCCGGACGGCTGCGTGAGCCTCAGAAGGAAAAGGTAAGGGCCGACATCGTGATAATAACCAAGTGTCCGCCGGATTTGAAAGCCATCAACTACCGTGTCCTAAAGAATGCGATGAACCTCTATCCTTATCAGGATTTGTTCTTCACCACACTGGAATACGGCAATCTGAAAGCAATATTCGACAGTCGGGAGAAAGAACTTGAGAGCATAAAAGAGTTGCACGTCATGCTGCTCACCGGCATCGCATCGCCCAGACAGATGATAATCGACCTCGAAGACAAGTGCGCTGACATCCTGCCTCTTACGTTCCCCGACCATCATAACTTCAAACGCAAGGACATAGAGCGCATCAACGAGACGTTCGCCGCCATCCCGGAGCCAAAGATTATCATCACTACCGAGAAGGATGCGACAAGGCTCACCAATATCGAAGACCTGAGTGCGGAAGTGAAAGAGAATATCTTCACCCTGCCGATAAAGGTAAAGTTCATGCTCGACATGGAAGAAAAGTTTAACGAAAAAATTATAAGCTATGTACGGAAAAATTCAAGAAACAGCATCCTGGCTAAAGGAAAGGATGACCACAAGCCCAAAAACCGCAATAATTCTGGGAACGGGATTAGGACAATTAGCTTCAGAAATAACTGATACCTACGAGTTCGCATACTCCGACATTCCCAACTTCCCGGTGTCAACAGTCGAAGGACACTCCGGCAAACTGATATTCGGAAAACTCGGCGGAAAGGATATTCTCGCTATGCAGGGCCGCTTTCACTACTACGAAGGCTACAGCATGAAAGAGGTTACATTCCCAATCAGAGTAATGTATGAGCTGGGAATTGAGACTCTCTTCGTAAGCAACGCTTCAGGAGGAATGAATCCAGAATTCAAAATCGGCGACCTCATGATTATCACCGACCACATCAACTTCTTCCCTGAGCATCCGCTGCGTGGCAAGAACTTCCCCACCGGCCCGCGCTTCCCCGATATGCACGAGACATACGACAAGAAACTCGTGGCGCTGGCCGACAGCATAGCCGAGGAAAAAGGCATACGCGTGATGCACGGTGTCTATCTCGGAGTGCAAGGCCCTACGTTTGAAACTCCGGCAGAATACAAGATGTATCACAGAATGGGCGGCGACGCAGTCGGCATGAGCACCGTTCCGGAAGTCATCGTGGCCCACCACTGCGGCATCAAGACTTTCGGCATCAGCATAATCACCGACCTCGGACTGGAAGACACACCCGTTGAGGTATCGCACGAAGAGGTGCAGGTGGCAGCAAACAAGGCACAACCGCTGATGACGGAAATCATGCGAGAGATGATAAGAAGGTCATAAGCCGGAACACAAAACTGAAAACAGCAAACAGAAAACTTATAATAATGGAAATATCTAAACTGGGTGAGTTCGGACTTATCCATCGACTGACAGACGATATAAAGATAAAGAACAAATCAACACAATACGGCGTAGGCGATGACTGCGCCGTATTGACATATCCAGACAGCGAAGTACTCGTTACAACGGATATGCTCATGGAGGGCATCCACTTCGATTTGACTTACATTGATATGCAGCACCTCGGCTACAAGGCCGCAATGGTGAACATCAGCGACATATTCGCCATGAACGGCACGCCGCGGCAACTTGTCGTGAGCCTGGCTTTGAGCAAGAAATTCAATGTGGAAAACTTAGAAGATTTCTACAAAGGACTGCAACTTGCGTGCGACAAGTGGAACGTAGACATCGTAGGTGGCGACACGACCTCTTCATACACAGGTCTTGCAATCAGCATTACGTGCATCGGCGAGGCCCGCAAGGAGGACATAATATACAGGAATGGAGCCAAAGACACCGACCTTATATGCGTCAGTGGCGACCTCGGCGCAGCCTATATGGGTCTGCAACTTTTAGAAAGGGAGAAATCGGTGTATTATCAGCAAGTGGAGGAGGCACGCAAGAAGAACGACAAACGGGCTTTAGAGGAGTTGCGCAACTTTCAGCCCGACTTTGCCGGCAGAGAGTATTTGCTTGAACGCCAACTGAAACCGGAGGCTCGCGGAGACATCATCCGTAAGCTAAAGGAGATGAACATCAAGCCAACGGCGATGATGGATATATCCGACGGACTGAGCAGCGAGCTCATGCACATCTGCAAACAGAGCAACTGCGGTTGCAGAATCTATGAGAAGAATATTCCGATAGACTATCAGACGGCCGTAACCTGCGAGGAATTCAACATGAACCTCACAACTGCAGCACTGAATGGTGGCGAGGATTATGAACTGCTGTTCACCGTTCCAATCGGCGACCACTCCAAGATTGAGGCGATGGACGATGTGAAAATGATAGGACACATCACCCGGAAAGAACTCGGTTGTGCCCTAATCTCCCGCGACGGAAACGAGTTTGAGTTACAGGCACAGGGTTGGAATCCGCTTGCTAAATAACCGGAACGCCCTTGCTAAATAAGCATTAAATCACTTCGCATAAAAAACGTGATTTTATATATTATACGATCTCCGTGAGCAACAAACCTCACGGAGATTTTTTTATATCCCCACATGACCAAACCTTCATTATTCATACTCGTTCCTACTGCAAGGACTAACTGGCTGCACCTCAGCGCAATGCTCACTCTTCCTCTTTGAAAGTAGGATTTACTACATTCTGCATCGTCATCGCTGTGCTTACGCTGATGCACAGCCATTTGGCCCTTTCGTTACGGAACAGTATGAATAATGCAGGTTACCTCCCACCTCACGACCTCAAAATTGTAAATTTTATTTACCAAATTCACCTCTTTCAGAAAACGATTCACTTGCACTAACGAAAGTTAAATATAGGTCTCGTTACTCATTTTCGATGATTTTTCGAGCTCAAAAATCCCAACTCCAAACTCAAAATTCGCAATTCAAAATTCCAAAACGGCCTCCGTTAGAAAAAATCAGAGCAGTTTTTCGCCAAAATTTGGCGTTGCTGAAAACAGGGAAAAATGCCGTTTTTGCCCGATTTAACGTTCGTTTGCTTTCAAAAGTGGCACTTTTAGAGTCCGTTTCAGCCCGTTTTGGAGTGCAACGGAGGCTCCATTGAAGCCCAAAAGTGGCTCCGTTGGAGTGCAAAAGTGCCTCCGTTGCAATTTCAGGGGAATAAAAACACGCCCAAAAACGGACATTTTTGGACAACAAAGACATAAACATCTGATTATCAATGTTTTAACTCAAAATAGCCTAAAAAGCCGTATTTTCGCGTTTTTGCGAGCAAGTGAAAGTTTGAAGAAAAGACGGCGAGTTTTCAATGATAATTTATAAAAAAATTTTGACAAAACAAAATGAAGAAAATTATCTATATACAGGTATTCCCTCTCATATTTATACAGATACACCGGAGAACTCCAAACAAACGTTAAAATTCTAACTTTTTTACTTTATTAGTTGCAGGAACAAAATAAAAGTACTACCTTTGCACCCGCAAATGAAACGATAAAGGGTGCGACAACTAAGGTGCCATAGCTCAGTTGGTAGAGCAAAGGACTGAAAATCCTTGTGTCCCCGGTTCGATTCCTGGTGGCACCACTCCTCCTTTCATTTGGGCGGTTCTCGCGAGAGGCCGCCTTTTTTGTTTTACATTTGGCAAAAGAAATGAAGAACGAAGAAAGAAAAGTGAAGAATCCTATACTTATTGTCTTCCATTTTCTTAGGACACACAGCAATATATGCCATCAGCCTGAAAGCCAATAGCAAATAATCAACAAGAAAGAGCCAGTATTAACCTATGCGGCAAAAATGTCGGGAAAATTAAAAGAAAGTTTTTTTACCACCAAACTTGCGGTAGAGTTTCCACCCCAAGAGAAGTCCGTCAACAACACCGACCCCAGTTTTCATCATCCGCGCCATACGATTGTCCTTCTTCACACGCGGCACCGGCTTATGAAACAAAGAATCCCATAACCCTTTTATCTTTGCGTTATCTTTTGCGATTTCCGTTTCTAAATGCGCCTTACGCAAACGAATATCTCCAAGAGTCCTGTATTGACCGGGAGCGATGTTGCCCTCATCAGTTGTATTATTGAAAACCATAAGCTATTCCGACATTAATAAACCTGCGAGAAAACGAACGAGAGGCTTCTCTATAAGCTGTTTTCTGAAAAGGATGAAAACAATAAGCAGCAAGAAATATGCTCCGCCAACAGCACAAAAAGCCAATGGCATTCCGATGGATGAAGCCAAAGCAAAGGCAGCGGCAAACGACAAGTATATCAGAGCGATGGCAAGCAACAAGAAGAACACCACAGTAATTGTCATAACGGTGAGCAACCGCACGGTTTTCTCTATCACATCGAGCTTCAGATGCTCCGAACGCACACCGATGTAGTGCTTCATCACCTCCACGAGTTGCGCTATTGTCTCTATATTATTGTCGTTTGAGAACATAAGACTTCTGACTTTTTAAATTCTAAAAAAAATGGTGATAGTTGCCGGCTGCCATTATGACAAACGGATACTATCACCACAAAACACGTATTACCTTGTAAGGTGTCATATTACTCTGCTGCAGAATCTTTTATATCATCTACGAAATCATCCATTTCCTTGTGAGAAAGTTTGATATCGTGCTTCTTGCAGAAATCATCCACTGCGTCAGCTATCTTGCTCCGTGTGTCCGCGCCCTTTTCAGGAGCCATCAATAATCCCAATGCTGCACCTGCGACAGCGCCGCCAAGAAATGCTCCAATGTAACCTAATGCCTTCATAATCTTACAAATTAAAATTAAACAATAATGTTATTTAGTATTCGCAAATATACGGAAAGTTTTCAAAAGGGCAACTCTTTGATAATCTATTTTTTGTTAAAAAAAGAGTATTTGACTCATTTAACAAACTTTATGCAGACAATACTCTTTATTTCGGCGCATATTTCGTAACTTCGCACATTGAGAGTGGTGCATAGCAAAGCACCGGGCGGATGGTTTATGCGATAATGCTATAACTGGAATATCCAATAGCACCACACGTCACTGACGATTGGACAGAAATACTGAAAGTTAAAATCAAAACATAAAATAATATATTATAGTATGAAGAAAACAATGCTTTTGGCAGCAGCCCTTTGTGTGGCTATGGCCTTTACAAGTTGTAAGTCGAACGAGAGCGCATACAAGAAGTTTTACGAGAAAGCTAAGGCTAACGAGACAGCTAACACAACGGCTGAGCCTGAGCAGACATACGTTCCGGAAGTAACTCCGGTGGTAGAGACTCCGGTAACAGAGACTAAGGTTGTGGACAACAGCGACAACGTACCGGTACGCAAAGAGAATCTTTCTATCGTAGACGGAGCGGGACTGAAGAACTTCAGCGTGGTTGTCGGTTCATTCTCTGTAAGAGCCAATGCGGAAGGCCTCGTGCAGCGTTTGAAGTCTGCCGGCTATCCTGCACAGTTGGCATACAACTCAGACAGAAATATGTATAGGGTCGTTGCCACTACATTCGACAGCAAGGGAGAAGCTGTGAGCAGCCGCAACCAACTCCGCGGAACTTACGCCGATGCATGGTTGCTGGCTAACTAAAATATGCGTATTCTTTCGATAGACTACGGACGCAAACGTACAGGATTGGCAGTCACCGACCCTCTGCAAATCATTGCCGGAGGATTGGCGACTGTTTCTACGTCTGAACTGTTCGATTATCTTAAGGCTTACATAGCCCGCGAGCCTGTAGAACGCATAATCATCGGAGAACCGAGACAACCGAACGGTGCACCAAGCGAGAATCTGCAACGCGTAAGGGAGTTCTACAACCGGTGGCGTAAGGCCGTGCCGCAAGTTCCGATAGAGTTTTATGACGAGCGGTTCACCTCGGTAATAGCTCACAGGGCAATGATTGACGGTGGATTGAAAAAGAAAGACCGGCGAGACAAGGCGCTGGTGGACGAAATCAGTGCCACTATAATATTGCAGGACTATCTCGAATCAAAGAGAATAAGCACAGAAAGATAATCGCCATACCGAATTAAAATATAATCTTTATTGGACAATATTATGATATTACCTATATATACATACGGACAACCAGTGCTGAGAAAGATAGCACAGGACATTCCGCTCGACTACGAAGGGCTACCAGAACTGATACAGAATATGTTTGAGACGATGGCAGAGGCTGACGGTGTCGGACTCGCCGCCCCGCAGATTGGCAAGGATATTCGCGTTGTCGTGATTGACCTTGATGTACTGGCTGAGGATTTCCCTGAATACAAAGGTTTCCACAAGGCGTTCATAAACGCTCATATCATCGAAAAGGATGAGGAGAACACAGAAGCGATGGAGGAAGGATGCCTCAGCTTGCCGGGCATACACGAAAAGGTGATACGCCCAACCCGCATACACGTGAAGTATCTCGACGAGGAATTAAAGGAACACGATGAGTGGGTGGAAGGCTATCTCGCAAGGGTGATGCAGCATGAGTTCGACCATCTGGAGGGCAAAATGTTCGTCGACCATATCTCCCCACTGCGCAAACAGCTCATCAAAGGTAAGCTGAAGTCGATACAGCAGGGCCGCATACGCTGTGCATACAGAGTGAAAACGGCAAGATAAAAATAACGACTTCAAAGGATACAGGAGGCCAAGATATTATGTTCCGCAGACTGTTAACCGCCATTTTGCTGGTTGTCGCATTACCTGTCTGCGCACAATATAATATTAAAAAGGTGATGGAAGAAGGCAGGCGCACCCTTGACATGGGATATTATCTCGTGTCAATGGACTTGTTTAATAAAGTCGTTGCGCTAAAACCGGGCAACTATGAGGCTTGGTTTCTGCTGGGAAAGTCAAAGTTTCACCTCGAAGATTACGAGGGTGCGGAGTCTGACTGTGGGCGCGCCATCACTCTGAATCCTTATATCACCGACATCTATGAATTGCGCGCGCTGTGCCGGATAATGGAAGAGAAGTATGACAGTGCTGCCGTCGACTACACATCAGCAATAGAATTAGAGCCTGACAACCGGGAATATTGGTTCAACAGGGCCTACTGCTTCTATCAGACTGGGCATAACGACATAGCACGACAGCAGCTCGACTACATCACCGACAAATGGAAAGATTTCCATGAGGCTCAGGTGTTGCTGCGGGAAGTGAAGAGTGGCAGGAAGCCGACGCGTAAACAAGACCGCTGGATAGAAAGCCGAAGGAAGCGATTCACGGTGGGAAAGGACAAATGGACACTCAAGCAACCGGCCGGCAACAAACCGACAGAATTGAAATTGAAGTAGTTCCGCACCGCCAAGTCCGGCAAAAAATGTATTAAGATGAAGCAAAAGCGGCATCATAAATAAAGAAAATAGAATACTTTCACATCAAAAGTGATTTTTTAGATGGTCTGCGGCACCGTATGTCGGAGATTTTATCTAATTTTGCGACTGATTAAAATTTAAACATATATTGTAGATATGATAAACATTAAATTCCCCGACGGTTCTGTTCGGTCGTATGAACAGGGCGTAACGGGACTTCAAATCGCCGAAAGCATATCACCGGCTTTGGCACGCGAGGTAATAGCCTGCGGAGTGAATGGTGAGACTGTGGAATTGAACCGTCCGATAAATGAAGACGCAAACATCGCCCTCTACAAATGGGACGATGATGAAGGCAAGCACGCATTTTGGCATACATCGGCTCACTTGTTGGCCGAGGCGCTGCAAGAGCTTTATCCTGGCATCCAGTTCGGATTCGGCCCGGCTATCGAAAACGGCTTCTTCTACGACGTTCTGCTGAAAGACGGCGAGTCAATCAAGGAGTCTGACTTCCCGAAAATTGAGGCAAAGATGAAGGAACTGGCCGGAAAGAAAGAGCCGGTAGTACGCAAAGAAATAGCAAAGGCCGACGCTTTGAAGGAATTTGGAGCTACCGGACAGACATATAAGTGCGAGCACATCGAGAAAGACCTTGAAGACGGAACTATCACCACATATACGCAAGGTGCTTTTACTGACCTTTGCCGTGGTCCGCACTTGCTCAATACAGGTATCATCAAGGCCATAAAGCTCACTAATGTGGCAGGAGCGTTCTGGCGTGGAGATGCCAACCGCGAGCAGATGCAGCGTCTCTACGGAATCAGTTTCCCGAAGAAGAAGATGCTTGACGAGTATCTTGTAATGCTTGAAGAGGCCAAGAAGCGCGACCATCGTAAGATTGGTAAGGAGATGGAACTGTTTATGTTCTCTGAGCGCGTGGGCAAAGGATTGCCTATCTGGTTGCCGAAAGGAACGGAACTGCGTCTTCGTCTGCAAGATATGCTGCGCAAAATACAGAAGCGTTACGGCTATCAGGAGGTCATCACACCGCATATCGGAAGCAAGAACCTTTACGTAACAAGCGGCCACTACGCTCACTACGGCAAAGATTCATTCCAGCCGATACACACTCCGGAAGAGGATGAGGAGTATATGCTTAAGCCGATGAACTGTCCTCATCACTGCGAGGTGTTCGCATGGAAGCCGCGTTCATACAAAGATTTACCATTGCGCATCGCCGAGTTTGGTACCGTTTATCGCTACGAACAAAGCGGCGAGCTTCACGGACTGACCCGCGTGCGTTCATTCACACAGGACGACGCACACATTTTCTGCCGTCCTGATCAGGTGAAGAACGAGTTCCTGCGCGTAATCGACATCATACAGACAGTATTCTCAACGTTCAACTTCACCGACGACAATGTTGAGGTGCAGATTTCGCTGCGCGATCCTAACGACACAGAGAAGTATATCGGCTCTGACGAGGTTTGGGCAAGTGCCGAGCAGGCTATCATTGAGGCTTGTCAGGAACGCAATCTGAAGGCGAAAGTGGAATACGGAGAGGCTGCATTCTATGGTCCGAAGCTCGACTTCATGGTGAAAGACGCCATCGGAAGACGTTGGCAGTTGGGTACTATACAGGTGGATTACAACCTGCCGCAGCGTTTCAAGCTCGAATACACAGCCGATGACAACACCAAGCAGACTCCGGTGATGATTCACCGTGCGCCATTCGGTTCTATGGAACGTTTCTGCGCAGTACTCATCGAACACACCGCAGGCCACTTCCCACTATGGCTCACACCTGACCAAGTAGCTATTCTGCCTATTTCCGAGAAGTATAATGACTACGCAAAGAGTGTTGCCAAGTACTTCGACGCACAAGGAGTGCGCGCCAATGTGGACGACCGCAACGAGAAGATTGGCCGCAAGATTCGCGACAACGAGCTGAAACGTGTGCCTTATATGGTTATCGTGGGCGAGAAAGAAGCCGCAGAAGGACTTGTTTCTATGCGCAAGCAAGGCGGTGGCGAGCAGGCAACCATGAGCATGGAAGACTTCGCCAAGCGTGTAAACGATGAGGTTAACGAGCAACTGAAAGCTACGGAAATCCATCCGGAAGATTAATTTTGCATCATAAGAATAAACTTCTTATAAAGAGAAAGGGGCAACATCGCACGGTGTTGTCCCTTTTATTATATGCTTTTCATAAAACACTCAGTTTTCCTTATTAGCCCTTTTTAATCTTTACACATCTATTACGAGACCGTCATATCCGAAATGGAAGCCTTTGGGAAGGCGTTTCTCAGCCTCATCATGCAGTCCGATGTTATGCGTGAGATGCGTAAAGAAAGTGCGCTTTGCCCCAATTCTCCTCGCGAAAGCTATGGCATCAGCGACAAGTTGGTGCGAATGATGCTCTTTTTCCCATCTCAGGGCATTAACGACAAGCGTATCCACCCCATCGAGATAAGCCAGCTCTCCCTCGTCAATAGTCTTCATATCCGTTATATACGCAAGCCTGCCGAAACGATAACCAAGTATCGGCAATTTATCGTGCATCACAACAATCGGCATAACCTCTACATCACCAATACGCAAAGGCTCATGCGGCCGGACTGTATGCAGGTTCAGCTTCGGCACACCGGGATAAAGCGTCTGCGTGAAGCAATAAGGCATGGTCGTGTGCAAGCCCCTTACAGTGTTGCCATCGGCATAGATATTAATGTCTCCGAAAACACACAGTGGGCGCAAATCATCTATTCCGGCCACATGGTCGTAATGAATATGCGTGAGCAACACCGCATCGAACGGCTTGAAAGGCAACGGCATAAGTTGATTGCGTATGTCCGGACCGCAATCAATCAATATTCTTGCGCGGCCGGTCTCCAGCAACGCCACACTGCGCATACGCTTATCGCGCGGATTCGTGCTATGGCATACCTCACAATGACATCCCAAACTCGGCACGCCACCCGATGTTCCTGTACCTAATAAAGTTAAACGCATACTACATTTCATGTTTATCCCAAAACAACTAAAGCCAACACATCAAACGGCTAAAGCCCATACATTATATAATATTCACTTCAGGGAATATCTCAATACCAAATTTAGCCGCCACATCCTGCTGAATGGCACGACACAAGCGCACCACCTCGTCGCCCGACGCGCCACCGCGATTTACGAGAACAAGTGCCTGTTTCTCATAAACACCAGCACGTCCGAGACTTTTTCCTTTCCAGCCACACTGCTCTATCATCCATCCCGCGGGAATCTTCTCGTGAGATTCGTCCACAGTATAATGCGGCATTGTCGGATAATCCTTCGCCAATGCCTCGTATTTAGCCTTCGGCACAATCGGATTCATAAAAAAACTGCCGGCATTACCCACCACTTTCGGGTCGGGCAACTTCGCATTCCGTATGTCTGTTATCACCCGGCGCAGTTCAGACGGCGTAGGAGCAGCGATACTTCTGCGCTCCAACTCCGCACGGATATTGCCGTATTCATAACTCGGCACATAATCCGCAGCCTTACTCAACCGATAAGTAACGTGCGTTATAAGATATTTATCTTTCCATTCGTGCTTGAAACGGCTCTGCCGATAAGCGTATCCGCAATCCTCATTCCCGAATATCACGACATCTCCGGACGCTATCTCCACCGCCTCCACACGACAGATAAAGTCCTTAGCCTCCTTTCCATAGGCGCCGATATTCTGTACCGCACTCGCTCCCACCTCACCGGGAATCACGGAAAGGTTCTCCAATCCGTTCATGCCATGCTCCACACTGAAAGCCACGACATCATCCCAGACTTCTCCGGAGCCGCAACGCAGCATGATGCTGTCGCCCTCTTCATCTGCAATTTCGATGCCCCGTATGGCAGAATGCACTACGATGCCGTCAAAATCCTTCGTAAGCAACAGATTGCTACCGCCACCGACAATCAGGAACGGCGTGTTTTCCCAAGTCAGGATATTAGCCAGCCGACGTGCCTCGTCCACCGTCTCATACTCTATAAAGCGGCCGCACGAAGCCTCAATCCCAAATGTATTATATGCCAACAAGCTATAACCGTGAAAATCCTTCATTCTAAATCCTCCTACACCTTAATCTTCACAAGTTTCCACTCATCGTCAGTTCTACGGAAAACCAGCTCAGTCTCCAAACCGTTGGCTATGCCCTTGAATATAAATATCTTCTCTTTTCCACCCGAATACTTCTGTCCATACAATATGTTATACACAATACTGTTGGGCAACTCCGGCAAATAGTTCGACCATGTATCGGCCGGTATCGTCGTATTCACGTATTCCGCCTCGTCCTCACCCTCCGGATTCGGACCGTAATAAGCCAAAGGCTCGGCCACACCGCTTTGATTAGCCTCTGGATCTGTGAAGAATGATTTCAGAAAAAGCAGGAACGAAGCGTTTTTCGATTCTTCCAGTCCCACATTATGTATTTCGGCAAGTGCCCATTTGCCATCATTGCGGCGGAAGCAGAACTCCTCCACCATTCCCTGCGATATATGAATCTTCTCCACAATCACATTATCGATGGTCGTATCTTTTGGCAGTGCCATCTGTTTCTCGTTGTCGAAAATCAGAGTATAATACTCCTGATCTCTGAAAAAATGATCCATCTGCCAACGGCTCCGCTGAATATACGACACATGATTGCCCGTACGCACAGGCAGCGGAAACATCACACGCCCACGTTGCAACTTTTTGCTGTTAATAAAGTTGAAGAAGAAATCATCAAACAGTTCATCGGCAGTCTTCGGCATAGGCATCTCCTCAACGATGCGCGCCACGGTATCGGTATCAACAACCGTATCTGCCACAAACGAATCGTTGCGCAACGAGTCTGCCGGCTCCGGCTTTTTGTCAGTGCACCCCGTATTGGTGCAAAGCATTGCCACACAAGCCAAGATAATGAAAAACACACTTTTCCTCATAATCGTTTTTGTATAAAACACGCTGTATCATGCCGGCCTTTCCCGCATATACGCGCATATATGTGTGCAAAAGTACAATTTTATATTCTAATACAATCCCTTTTGAGGCAAAAATCATCAGGCGGAAGCTCCGTTTCGCGCAAAAAAGGCCTCATTTATTTTGCGTTATCTATGTTTTACAGTACCTTTGCAGTCTAATATAATCATTATAAACGGTATATGTTACTTCAAAAAATAGAAAATCTGCTGAGCGAAGTAAGCAATCTCACGGCACAGAACGCCAAAGAAATTGAAGAATTGCGACTGAAATACCTCAGCAAGAAAGGCGAGATAAACGCTCTCATGGCCGATTTCCGCAACGTTGCTGCCGAAGAGAAGAAGGCCGTGGGCATGAAAATCAACGAACTGAAACAGACGGCGATAGCGAAAATCAACGAGCTGAAAGAGCAATACGAGACTGCCGAGGCGCAGAGCGAGGATATCGACCTCACCCGAACAGCCTATCCCGTGAATCTTGGAACACGCCATCCGCTGACTATCGTCAAGAACGAAATCATCGACATATTCTCACACATGGGATTTACACTTGCCGACGGACCGGAAATCGATGACGATACACACGTGTTCACAAAACTGAACTTCGCCGCCGACCATCCCGCCCGCGATATGCAAGACACGTTCTTCATACAGCAGCACCCCGATGATGTTACAAAGAACGTCATCCTGAGAAGCCACACGTCGGGCGACCAGACTCATTATATGGAGACACACGAGCCGCCTATCCGCATTCTCTGCCCCGGACGCGTCTATCGCAACGAGGCTATAAGCGCGCGTGCCCACTGTTTTTTCCACCAAGTTGAGGGACTTTATATCGACAAGAACGTCAGCTTCACCGACCTGAAGCAGGTTCTTCTCACCTTCGCACGCGAGATGTTCGGCGCCGACACAAAGATTCGTCTTCGCCCGAGTTACTTCCCATTCACCGAGCCGAGTGCCGAGATGGACATCTCTTGCCACATCTGCGGCGGAAAGGGTTGCGGATTCTGCAAACACACAGGCTGGGTCGAAATATTGGGATGCGGCATGGTAGATCCGAATGTACTTGAAGCCTGCGGTATAGACAGCAGCGTTTACAGCGGCTACGCGTTCGGAATGGGTGTTGAGCGCATCACCAACTTGAAGTATCAGGTGGCCGACCTGCGTATGTTCTCAGAGAACGACGTCGCATTCCTCCGCGAATTTGAGTCGGCAAACTAAAGCAACGAGACATTATTACATTCTCCATAAACATCAAATGAGCCACATCATGACATTAAGTTATGATGTGGCTCTTTTTCTTGACATATTGTCAATTTCTTCTTGCACATATCCTTTGAAAAATCGCTGTATTTTCTTCAAACTTTCACTTGCTCGCAAAAACGTGAAAATACGGCGTTTTCATTCATTTCAGCCTAATTCTTTGAAAATCAAGGACTTACTTCGTTTTTACTCAAAAATATCCGTTTTAAGAGCCCAAAAAGACATTGTTACATTGCAACGGAGGCTCCGTTAGACGCTAACGGAGCCACTTTTGGCCTTAAACGGAGCCTCCGTTGCACTCCAAAACGGCCTAAAACGCACTCTAAAAGTGCCACTTTTGAAAGCTAACGAACGTTAAATTGGGCGAAAACAGCGTTTTTCCACGTTTTCTCAGACGGCAAAATTTGACGAAAAAACGCTCTGATTTTTTCTAACGGAGGCACTTTTGGAATTTTGAGTTACAGATTTTGAATTGGGAATTGGGATTTTTAAGGTCGAAAAATGAGTAGAAATGAGTAACGGGACCTATATTTAACATCCGTTAGCACAGAAGGAGCGAGTTTTCAGATAGTCGGTTTTTAACCCAAAAACTTTACAAAAAGTAAGTTTGCTGTTCCTAAAATAATTACGTTCCCACAGAGGCACTGAGGACACGGAGATTTATATGTCATTACAAACTAAGAACATATACCTGAAGACATAGAGGACACGGAGCCGTCAATTCACCTCTTTGCCTCCAAAATTCTTGTAAGCTCTGTGGCCTCCTGATGCCACAGGCATCTGCTCTGTGAGCGAATATTACCGGGTGAATAAAGTTCCGTGGACTCTGTGTCGCTGTGGTAAGAAATAATTTAATCAAATATAATCTGTCCACTATATTTTTCCGTTAAGCCGGAATTTTGAGTCCATAAAGCCACTATTGTATATAAAAAAATGAGATTGCATCTTTGACGACACAATCTCATTCGGAATTTGTTTTGAGCCTCTTGTCGGATTCGAACCAACGACCCCGAGATTACAAATCACGTGCTCTGGCCAACTGAGCTAAAGAGGCGGGTGGACAAGCTACTCACATCGCGTCGCTACAACCAACTACCTTTGCTACGTTCCCGTCCTGGAGGATTCGAAGGGAGCTGACCGTGTAAGACTTGTCCATG
Source organism: uncultured Prevotella sp. (assembly GCA_900547005.1). Classification (GTDB taxonomy): domain Bacteria; phylum Bacteroidota; class Bacteroidia; order Bacteroidales; family Bacteroidaceae; genus Prevotella. The sequence goes on along the minus strand of URER01000003.1, from coordinate 57,804 downwards.
TTTGCCATGAAAAGCGGTGCAAAGGTAGTGTTTTATATTCAAATAGCCATAAACGGCACAAGAGAATTAGTCCTTTTTAACAATCTTTGCTATCACCGACATTAACAAAAAATATATAAAATACCGGCACATTGTATTAATATATTACATAAAATGAGTACTTTTGTAGGCAAATTGATATGATAAAATTATGACATACGACCAATATCGTCAACTGAAAACATACGCCTGGTATGATGGCATATACCTTGCTGTGCTTTGGACGGCAAGTTTCGCATTCCTGATATGCGCGTCGGCCTTTCCCCCTTTCAGTTTAGCGTGCAATCTGATAGCTTTGTCTACACCTTTCTTTGTCGGTTACAGACTTAGAAAGTTCCGCAACGAAGGCCTTGACGGCACTATCACGTTCGGCCGTGCCCTCTCCTACTGCTTCCGGGTGTTCATGAATGCAGCGATAATCTTCTCGCTCGTGCAATGGGCCTATATGGAGTTCATCGACAACGGGCACCTCGCAGATATGCTGATGAGCATTATGTCGCAGCCTGAATACGCCGACGTCCTGAAGCTATACAATCTTAGCGAGGGCGAGATGAGACAAACGATGGAGAGCATCACGCCTACGCAATTCGCGCTGACCTACTTCATTACGAACATATTCGCCGGCATCGTGCTGAGTCTGATAATAGCGGCGATAATGAAACGCAAAGTTTAAGGTTATGAGGTGGGAGGTTTAAGGTTATAAGGCCTTAGGTTTCTGTCATGAGGTGGGAGGTCTAAGGTTTAATAGCAAAAGGAAGAATAATAAGAAAGAAAACATAAAATCAACGGAAATGGACATATCAGTAGTAATACCTTTATATAATGAGGAGGAGTCTTTGCCCGAACTTTACACTTGGATAGAGCGGGTGATGAACGCTAACAAGTTCTCTTTTGAAGTGATATTCGTAAACGATGGCTCTACCGACCGTTCGTGGCAGGTGATAGAAGGCCTCGGCGAGAAGCACGAGAACGTGAAAGGCATAAAGTTCCGCCGCAACTATGGCAAGAGTCCCGCGCTGTATTGCGGTTTCAAGGAGGCACAGGGCGATGTGGTTATCACGATGGATGCCGACCTGCAAGACTCGCCCGACGAGATTCCGGAACTTTACCGCATGATTACCGAGGACAAGTTTGACCTTGTATCCGGATATAAACAGAAGCGCTACGACCCGTTGTCGAAAACCATTCCTACAAAGATTTTCAACGCAACGGCAAGGAAAATCAGCGGAATACATAACCTGCACGACTTCAACTGCGGACTGAAGGCTTATCGCAAGGATGTGATAAAGAATATCGAGGTGTATGGAGAGATGCACAGATATATCCCTTATCTTGCGAAAAACGCGGGCTTCGACCGCATCGGCGAAAAGGTTGTGCATCATCAGGCGCGCAAATACGGCAAGTCGAAGTTCGGCCTCAACCGTTTCGTAAACGGCTATCTCGACCTTATCACGCTGTGGTTCCTCAGCAGCTTCGGCAAGAAGCCTATGCACGTGTTCGGATTTCTCGGTTCGATAGTGTTCTTCATCGGTTTTCTCTCGGTGATTGCCATCGGCATAAGCAAGTTGATTGACCTGTCGAACGGCATCTATCACAACCTGATAACAGACTCGCCGTGGTTCTATATCGCCCTCACGACGATGATGATTGGCACGCAACTGTTTCTCGCGGGATTCATCGGCGACCTTGTCAGCCGTTCGTCGAGCCAGCGCAACGACTACCAGATAGAGGAGGAAATAAGATGCGGAAAATAATTCCGATACTGATTGCGGCATCGCTGATTGCCGCCTGCACCACGCTCGACTGCCCGATGAACAATACGGTGAGCGTGAGGTTTGCCTTGCGCGGGCCGGTAGACACCCTTGCCGACACGCTCACGATTATGGCGGTAAGGCCGGACAAAGACGACAGCACACTGTTCAACCGCGGAGTGGAAACGACCTACTTCCTGCTGCCTATGAGTTATTCACAGGATGAGGACGAACTGCGCTTCGAGATGATAGACACGATAACGAAAACCGTAACGACCGACATCGTGAAAATACAGAAAACCAATCAGCCACACTTTGAGTCCGTGGACTGCAACCCTGCTTTTTTCCACACCATCACGGGCGTAACGCATACGAAGAACGCCATCGACTCGGTTGTAATAAACAATCCTAACGTAGACACTGATGAGACAAAAGAACATCTTTACATATATTTCCATCCTCATTATTAATCTACTGCTGCCCCTTTCGGCAAACGCACAAAAGACAACGGCGCCGATTATGGTGAATGAGGATTCCATTCCGCTGTTCCGTGGAATAGCCGTGAGCGTGGATGCGGTAGGTCCGGTGCAGATGATGATAAGCGACTACGGCCAGTATGAGGCTGCGCTGAAGGTGAATCTGAAAGACAAATACTTCCCCGTCATAGAAATTGGAATCGGTCAGGCCAACCACGAGGACGAGGCAACAAGTATCAAATACAAGACCAGCGCGCCGTTTGCGAGAATCGGTTGCGACTTCAACATTGCAAAGAACAAACACGACATATATCGCATCTTTGCCGGTGCGAGATACGCTTTCACCTCGTTCAAGTATGACATATCCGGTCCTGACGTGGAAGACCCCGTTTGGGGAACGGCCACGCCATACGGAGAGAAAGACGTGAAAGGCTCTTATCACTGGATAGAGGCCCTCGTAGGCGTAGACGCTAAGATAGCCGGGCCACTGCGTTTGGGCTGGAGCGTGCGCTATCGCTCGCGACTGGCCAAGAAGAGTGGCGAGATTGGCGACCCGTGGTATGTTCCCGGCTTCGGCAAGCAAGGAGGGTCAGTGCTCGGAGCTACATTCAATATCACCTTTGAGCTGTGATGCCCTCTGCCCTGCACAATGATACAAAAAACATGAATAGCCTCATAACATGGACAACAAGAAGAAAAAGCAACTGAAATGGCAATTACCGTTTCTTATCCTGCTGATAATAGGTACGGCTCTTATCATACGCCAGCAACAGTCTATGCCATACCAACATGACTCCGGATTTGTGTTCGGAACTGTATATAACATCACTTACCAGAGCGACAAGAACCTGAAAAAGGAAATAGAGAACGAACTAAAGAAGATAGATGCCTCTCTGTCGATGTTCAACAAGAACTCCGTCATATCACGAATAAACCGTAACGAGGCGGTCGTACCCGACAAGATGTTTCTCGAAGTGTTCGACCTTGCACAGTCGGTATCGAAGGAAACAAACGGTGCTTTCGACATTACGGTGGCTCCTCTGGTGAACGTTTGGGGCTTCGGATTCAAAAACGGTACGGCTCCTACGACACATTCGATAAACAGTCTGCGCCGGTTCGTGGATTACAGAAAAGTGGAGACGGCGAGACAGAACGGTGCAATGAAGATAAAGAAAGCCGACCCGCGCATCATGGTGGATTGCAGCGCGATAGCGAAAGGCTACGGTTGCGACGTGATAGCGCGCTATTTCCTTTCGCACGACATAAAGAATTTCATGATAGAGATAGGTGGCGAGATTGTAACACGGGGCTATAGTCCGAAGCGCTTGCCGTGGAAAATCGGAGTAACGAAACCTAATGACGACACCCTGAACGTGAAGGAGGAGATTCAGACCGTGCTCAACGTAACCGATAAAGCGATGGCCACAAGTGGAAACTATCGGAACTTCTACTATAAAGACGGGAAGAAATACGCCCATACAATAGACCCGACGACGGGTTATCCCGTGCAACACAGCTTGTTGTCAGCCACGGTTTTGACCAAGAACTGCGCCACGGCCGACGCATACGCCACAGCTTTCATGGTAATGGGAATTGACAAGGCAAAAAAAGTGCTCGACAAGCATCCCGAACTGATGGCTTATTTCATCTATTCCGACAAGAACGGCAAGCCCGCCACATGGTATTCGGACTCTCTGAAAGACAAAATTGCGAAATAGCCCATGCCTTCATTGCAATTATATGACACGCTCTATGGCCTGTCTCTGTTTCAGGGATTGAGCCGTAATGACCTGTCTGAGATTGTTGCGCAGATAAGATTCGGATTCCATAAGGCCGCAGACGGAGAATGCGTGATGCGCGAAGGCGACACTTGCGACAAGTTGGTGTTTCTTATAAACGGCAAACTGAGAATAGAAAACCAGTCTGTCAACCGACGATACAGCATCACGGAAGAGATAAATGCACCCACAGTTTTGCAGCCGGAGCGTCTGTTCGGATTGAAACAACGGTACACTACGACATACTTTGCCGTAGGGCAGTGCAACTTCATAGCACTCGATAAGCAGGAAGTAATGAAACTATCAGACAACTTCATCATATTCCGCATGAATCTACTGAACATCATTTCGACCATAGCACAAAAACAATCGCAAACGATTTGGCGCTCAACGCCGCTGTCAGTACGCGAACGCATAATCCATTTCATAGAACAAAGATGCCAAAGGCCGGCCGGAGAGAAGCACATAAAGATACGCATGGAAGACCTTGCGGAGGAAATCTGCGACAGCAGACTGAACGTTTCAAGAGCTCTCAACGCCATGCAGGCCGAAGGACTCATCAGACTCGGCAGAGGAGCGATACACATTCCGCAGGTGGAAATGCTTATTCAGATATGCAATATACGTTAAAAAGCGGCTTTATCATTTTGCCAATCGCTTGATTTTCCGTAACTTTGCATGAATAACGACATATAAGAAACATTGCAAAAGCATATAGCTTCATCATTATTAGATATGGAAGAAAAAAACATCCACACCAACCCTTTCCTGCAACAATACAACACTCCGCACGAGACTGTACCTTTCTGTGACATTACCATAGCCGACTACGAGGAGGCGATGATAGAGGGAATGCGCAGAGAAGACGAACAAATAGAAAGAATAATAAACGACCCGGCCGAACCGACATTCGAGAATACGATTGTACGCGAGGACGAAGTGAAGGGCCGCAAGCACTACTACGACTTATTAGGACGCGTGGAGAGTGTCTTCTTTAATATGCTAAGCGCCGAGACCAACGATGAAATGGATGCCTTGGCACAGAAAATGAGTCCTATTCTGACGAAGCATTCAAACGATATAAGTCTTAATCCAAAACTTTTCGAACGCATAAAGTATGTCTATGAGAACCATAGGGAACTCACAGACGAAGAAACCATGCTACTGAACAACAGCTATGACGGCTTTGTTCGCAGTGGTGCGCTACTCGATGAGGCCGGGAAAGAAAAACTGCGCAAACTGACCGAGGAGATAAGTCTGCTCGCTTTGCAGTTCTCACAGAACTTATTGAAGGAGAACAAGGTGTTCATTCTAAACATTACCGATAAGAATGAGCTTGAAGGACTGCCGGATACAGCTATACACGCAGCCGAAGAAGCGGCGAAAGAGCACGAAAAAGAAGGCTGGGTGTTCACACTCGACGCTCCGAGTTACGGTCCGTTCATGATGTACTCCACACAACGGCACTTGCGCGAGCAACTTTATATGGCCCGCAACACGCTGTGCATAAAGGACAACAGCGAGAACAACATCGACATTTGCAAGCGCCTTATCAACCTGCGCCGCGAGATGGCACAGCTCTTGGGCTACGACACTTTCGCCGACTATGTAATGAAGTATCGCATGGCAATAAATGTTGAGAACGTTTACAAGCTGCTCAATGACCTGATTGAGGCCTACAAGCCGACGGCGATAAAGGAAAGAGACGAGATAGAGGCATTTGCGAAAGAGCGTGAGGGAGCAGATTTCGAGATGCAACCGTGGGACTGGGGGTATTATTCTCACCTCCTGAAACTCGAAAAGTACGACCTCGACCCGGAGATGTTACGCCCGTATCTCGAGATAAACAACGTAATAAAAGGCGTATTCGGCCTTGCCACCAAACTATACGGTATCACATTCCGTGAAAACCGCGAGATTCCGACATATCATTCCGATGTGAAGCCATTTGAAGTTTACGACAAAGACGGAAGCTATCTTGCCGTTTTATATGTAGATTTCCACCCCCGCAAAGGCAAACGCGATGGTGCCTGGATGACAGAATTTCAAGGGCAGTATATCGAAAAAGACGGAACGAACGTTCGTCCTCACGTCAGTCTCGTGATGAATCTGAGTAAACCGACTGCCGACAAGCCAGCCTTGTTGCGTTTGGGAGAAGTGGAAACATTCCTGCATGAGTTCGGACACTCGCTGCACGGCATATTCGCAAACTCCCGTTTTGAGAGTCTGTCAGGCACAAACGTGTGGTGGGACTTTGTTGAACTGCCATCTCAATTCATGGAGAACTTCGTAATCGAGAAGGATTTCCTGCGCACCTTCGCTTTCCATTACCAGACCGGAGAGCCTATGCCGGATGAGTTAATCGAGAAAATCATACGCAGCCGCAACTACGGAGCAGCCACAGCGTGCCTACGTCAGGTTTCTTTCGGACTGCTCGATATGGCATATTACACTCAAAAAGACGAGTTCAAAGACGACATTATAGCCTTCGAGAAAGACGCATGGAAAGATGCAATAATCGACAAGCAGCGCAAAGACACTTGCATGACTGTGCAGTTCTCGCACATAATGGCAGGCGGATATGCCGCAGGATATTACAGTTATAAGTGGGCTGAAGTACTCGATGCCGACGCATTCAGCGTGTTCAAACGCAACGGAATATTCGACCAAGCCACAGCCGAGAGCTTCCGCAGCAACATTTTATCAAAGGGTGGAACGGAACACCCAATGACTTTATACAAGCGTTTCCGCGGATGCGAACCCACAATAGACGCACTTCTCGAAAGAAACGGAATAAAGAAACCATTGAAGAAAGGAACTTGCGATGCCTAAGACCACAGAAAAGCAACTGCTGCTCGATCTACGTTATCTGCGCATGGCACGTATATGGGCTAAAAACTCCTACTGCAAACGCAGACAGGTAGGCGCACTTGTCGTAAAGGACAAGATGATAATAAGCGACGGATATAACGGAACGCCAAGCGGATTCGAGAATATATGCGAAGATGAGAATAACCTCACGAAGCCATACGTGCTACACGCAGAAGCCAACGCTATAACCAAACTTGCAAGAAGTTCCAACAACAGCGACAGAGCGACATTATACGTAACCGCCGCGCCATGTCTTGAATGTTCCAAACTGATAATACAAGCCGGCATAAAGAGGGTTGTTTACGGTGAGGCATACCGGCTTGAAGACGGAATCAACTTACTAAGAAGAGCGAATATCGAAGTAATTTACTTAAATCCGGACGAATATGAGGCAGAATAAGCAAAACAGATACACACCATTGATGATGGCCCTATGTATTATCATAGGCATTGTCATAGGCACATTCTATGCCAACAGATTCTCAGGAAACAGGCTGAATATCATCAACAGCGGCAGTAACCGCCTGAACAACCTACTCCACATCATCAACGACCAATACGTTGACTCGGTGAATATCGACAACTTGGTGGAGAAAGCCATTCCGCAAATCCTACGAGAGCTGGACCCTCACTCTGTCTACATCAGCGCAAAAGATGTCCAGACAGCCAACGACGACCTCAAAGGCTCTTTCTCCGGTGTAGGCATCGAGTTCACAATACGCAAAGACACCATACACATTGAAAATGTGATAAAAGACGGACCGGCTGAAAAATCAGGACTTTTGTCTGGCGACAAGATTGTGAGTATCGACGGGAAACCATTCGTTGGTAAGATTGTAACCAATGAAGAGGCGATGCACCGCCTAAAAGGAAAGAAGGGAACGACTGTAAGAATAGGAGTGAAAAGATACGGAGAGAAGGCCGTCAAGAACTTCACCGTGACCCGAGACGACATCACCACCAAGAGCATCTCGGCCGCATATATGCTCGACGATGGCACCGGGTACATCAAAATAAAGAACTTTGGCGAGAAGACCTACGCCGAAATGCTCGTAGCCTTAACCGAACTGTCATACAACGGCTTCACAAACCTTGTAATAGACCTGCGCGACAACACCGGCGGCTACCTGCAATCAGCCACACAGATGGTCAACGAGTTCCTGCCGAAAGACCGCATCATTGTATATACCGAGGGCCGGAACTCGCCACGAATGAACTACAAGAGCGACGGACGCGGCTCATATCAGGACATCCCGCTCGTGGTTCTCATCGATGAGGCATCCGCTTCGGCATCCGAAATTTTCGCCGGGGCGATACAAGACAACGACCGAGGCACCATCATCGGCCGGCGCTCGTTCGGCAAAGGACTTGTACAGCAACAGATAAACTTCCCCGACGGAAGCATGATAAGACTCACCATAGCGCGATATTACACTCCTTCGGGCAGATGTATTCAAAAACCTTACACTCCTGGCGACGAGTTGCAATACGACCAAGACCTGCTTTCCCGGTTCCAGCACGGAGAGTTCTTCTCGCAAGACAGCATAAAGCACACCGGCCCTGCCTATCACACAAGCATCGGACGCACCGTATATGGCGGCGGCGGCATCACGCCGGACATCTTCATTCCCGAAGACAGTACAAACATGACATCCTATTATAAGGAAGCGGCCATGAGCGGTCTGATTCTGCAATTCGCCTATACCTATACAGATGAGAACAGGCACAAGCTGGCCGAATACGACACATTGGACAAGATGCTGGACTATCTGAAACAGCAGAACCTCGTGGAACAGTTCGCTGAATACGCCGACAAGAACGGCTTGAAGCGTCGCAACCTGCTGATAATGAAGTCGCACGACAAACTGGAGCGTTACATCTTCTCAAGAATCATATACAATATGCTCAGCGAGACTGTTTGGACGCAATACCTCAACAATGGCGACGATATGATAAATGCCGCACTCGATGTATTCCGCACAAAATCGGCATTCCCTAAGAAACCACAAAACAGCAATAAGAAAAGCAACGGCAAGACCGCATTTTTCAACCGCAAGGGTTTCGGAAGCATAAAAGCTGAAAACGACAGACACATAGCTCATGCTTAAGAAAGAACTCAGACAAGAGATAAGAGCAAGAAAGCGGCAATTCTCGGAGGCACAACTTCGAGAATTGTCGCTTTCTGTTTTACTGCGAATGTTGGATAACCGGCACGTTAAGGAGGCCGACACCATATTAATGTATTACTCACTGCCCGACGAAGTCTTCACCCACAAAGTTATAAACACACTCGTCGAAGAAGGAAAGACAGTACTCCTGCCCGTCGTTCTCAATGGTGAGGACATGGAATTGCGACTTTATCGCGGAGCAGAAGACTTGAAAACAGGAAGTTTCGGGATTATGGAGCCAGTAGGAAAGCCCTTCCCCTGTTATTCCGAAATTGACGTTGCCATCATTCCCGGCATGAGTTTCGACAATGACGGCAACCGTCTCGGCCGCGGAAAAGGTTATTACGACCGTCTCCTCGCCCACATTCCGCAAGCCTATAAAATTGGTATGTGCTTCGATTTCCAAAAGGTCGAAGAGGTGCCGACTGAAGAAACCGACATTAGGATGGATGAAGTGCTATAAAAAAGCCTCACCCCCGACCCCTCTCCAAGAGAGAGGGGAGTAATTAGTATTTTGATAGAGGACTTTAATTCCAAAATTCTTGTCTTCTTTTAATGTGAGAAATAAAGCAAAGAAGGTAATCACTCCCCTCCCTTTTGGGGAGGGGTCGGGGGTGAGGCTTTTTAATAAATCTTAATATCGGCTATAACCATCGCCCCCACAGCGTCATTCAGTTGTTTAACGAGCTGCGTGCGCCTCATGGAGAGGTCGGCGCGCAACGCCGGACTGGAGATTTTCACGAACAAGGTCTGGTTTTTGATAAACATCTCACCCGTATAACGCACCACACTACGTCCCACAACATCCGGCCACGCATCCATCAGACGTTTCTGCAACAACGGCGTCTCAAGGCCTTTCTGCCTCAAAAACGTGTTCAGCACCGAACGAATATCCTGCACGCTGCGCCTAAACATTGCCTTCCTCCTTCTTTATTATCTCCCCGTTGTCCACCGAGAATATTCTATAATCGATATTGCCGTTCTTCAAAATCTTATCCAAATGGTCACGGTTGGTATCTGTCATGAAAATCTGGCCATAGCCTTCGCCCGACACCAACTTCACAATCTGTTCCACACGCTCGGCATCGAGCTTGTCGAATATATCATCAAGCAACAGCAAAGGCGTGGAATTGCTCGACGTGCGACGCAGGAAATTAAACTGCGCCAGCTTCAATGCAAGGACAAAAGTCTTATTCTGCCCCTGACTGCCCTCTCGCCTTATCGGATAACCGCCGATAAGCATCTCAAGGTCGTCGCGGTGGACGCCGTGCAAAGAATATCCAACCGCCCTGTCCTTAAAGCGGTCGCGCTGTATCACATCTATCAAACGGCCTCGCTGACAGTGTGATATGTATTCGAGAGACACCGTCTCCTTATTCATCGCAATGCTCTGATAAATCTCTTGGAACACCGGTATCAGCTCACGCACGAAAGCATCGCGCTTGGCATAGATAGCCTCGCCACATTCCGCCATCTGCATTTCGAGAATCTCCATGAGTTGCACGTCCGGCTCCTCCTCATTTTTCAGCAACGTGTTACGCTGCTGCAAAGCCTTGTTATACCGTGTCAGCAGGTCTATATAAGTATTGTCATACTGCGAGATAACGACATCCATCAGTTTCCTTCGCTCGTCGCTTCCTCCACCAATCAATATCGAATCCGACGGCGAGACAAAAACGACAGGAATCAATCCGATATGCTGCGACAGCCGCTTATACTCCTTCTTATTGCGCTTGAAGTGCTTCTTCGTGCCCCGCTTCATACCGCAATAGATGTTTTCCGTATCGCCGTTGTCCATCTCATACGCCCCCTCAACCACAAAGAAATCGCGCTCGTGCATGATAACCTGCGAGTCGGCACTGCCAAACGCACTCCGGCAGAACGACAGGTAATACACCGCATCAAGAAAGTTGGTCTTTCCCATTCCATTCTGCCCTATCAGGCAATTCATCTTTGGCGACAAATCAATCGTTGCCGTCTCAATATTCTTGTAGTTTATAATTGATATTTTCTTCAGGACCATCAAAAACGCCTATTTTTTTATGCTGCAAAGATTGTGCAAATGAGCGCAAAGAGAATTTATTCTCATTTTGCCGAATGCAGCCAATCTTCTGCAAAGTTAGTCGTTTCGTGTAGAAAAACGAAAAAAGTATGTAATAAATTTCACTATATGGGATAATTTACGTAATTTTGCCACGCTTATATTAGAAATAATAAAATAACAAAAATAATGGCAAACAAAAAAGAACAGAAGGGTGCAGCAGAAGCAATCAACACCCTTAACAACCCGGAGTCTTTCTTCATGAAGAACAAGAAAGCTATCCTAACCGTAATCATCGCAGTTGTAGTAATCATTGCCGGCGCAATACTCTATCACAGCTATGTGGCTGTGCCGCAGGAGCAAGAGGCAAGCACCTCACTCGCAAAGGGTCAGGAGTATATGAACATGGAGCAATACGACAAGGCACTGAAGGGCGACGGAGCCGGATTCGCAGGCTTTCTGAAGATTGCGAGCGATTATAGCGGCACAGATGCGGGCAACCTCGCCAACCTTTACGCAGGTCTTTGCTACGCTCATCAGCAGAAACCGGATTGGAAATCGGCTCTGAAATACGTTGAGGAGTTCAGCACTTCAAACGATATGCTCATCAGCCCGGCTTCACAGATGGCTCTCGGTGATATTTACGTGAACAACGACCAGCTCGACAAGGGCGTTGAGTGCTTCAAGAAGGCTGCCGATATGGCAGACAGCAAGGCCGAGGACAAGACCAACACAAGCATCGCTCCGCTCGCAATGAAGAAGGCCGGCATCATCCTCGAAAGCCAGGGCAAGAAGGAAGAAGCTCTGAAAATATACAAAGACATCAAGGCTAAGTACGTAAACTCTCCTATCTATCAGGAGATTGACAAATACATAGAAAGAGCTTCAAACTAAAGATATGGCAACAGCACTGCATAATCTGTCCGAATACGACACCAACTCCATCCCCGACGCAAGCAATATGTGCTTCGGTATAGTTGTATCAGAGTGGAACAAAGAGATTACCGGGGCGTTGCTCGATGGTGCAGTGAGCACCCTTGAGAAGCATGGCGCACTGCCTGAGAACATCATTGTGAAGACCGTTCCGGGAAGTTTTGAGCTTGTTTACGGTGCTTGCCAGATGTCGCGCAACGACCGTTACGATGCCATCATTATCTTGGGATGCGTCATACGTGGTGAGACTCCGCACTTCGACTATATCTGTCAGGGCGTTACATACGGCATAGCAAGGCTCAACGCCACGAACAACATTCCGGTTATCTACGGTCTGCTCACCACTAACGACCTGCAACAGGCTAAGGACAGAAGTGGCGGAAAGCTCGGGAACAAAGGCGACGAATGCGCTATCGATGCCATAAAGATGGCGAAGTTCTAAACAAAAGGGCAAAGAAAGAACCGCAGACGCTAACGAAACGGGCACTTACATATAAGGTAAAAGAGCCTGTTCGCATAAATATAAAGAGTAATGTCAATAGGCATTGCTCTTTTTTAATTTATCCCCTCTAAAACTCGCGTATTTTCGACCAAAGTCTTCCTTGCTCTCAAAAACGCGAAAATACGGCATTTTACTCGATTTTGACTTAAAACCCTGATAATCAAAGACTTATATCGTTTTATAACAAAAATAACCGTTTTAGAAGGCGTTTCAGACCCCGTCACATTGCAACGGAGGCACTTTTGCACTCTAACGGAGGCACTTTTGGCTTCCAACGGAGCCTCCGTTGCACTCCAAAACGGCCTAAAACGCACTCTAAAAGTGCCACTTTTGAAAGCTAACAAACGTTAAACAGGCCATTTCTGCCATTTTCCCATATTTATGGAGACCCAAATTTTCGATGAAAATCGACCCATTTTTTCTCTAACGGAGGCCGTTTGGGAATTTTGAATTACGAATTTTGAGTTTGGAGTTGGGATTTTTGAGGTCGAAAAACTGTCTAAAATGAGTAACGGAGCCTATATTTAACACTCGTTAGCACGAAAGAGTCGATTTTTAAGTGTAAGAGTTTTTTACTAAAATCGCTACATTTTTTGAAGATTCGAGACACGAATTTCGGAGCTTATCCAACAGCTTTTATATTAGTATTTCTTTTCCTTCCGATTTTGTTTTTCTATTTCTTTTTTTTTATTAACTTTGCAACGAAATCATTGACACATTTATATATTAATAATGAGTATAGAAAATACAACTCATATTCTGACACGGACGGTAGACCGGCTATCCGAGAGCGAATCGCTCAAGGGATTGTTCCACGAGCACTACGACGGCGACCCCCTACCCTCCGCAAAAGCTCTTGAGGAGATAATAGACCTGGCACGAGCAATCCTCTTTCCCGGATTCTACGGAAAGTCTTCTGTCAATATTCAAACCCTGAAATATCATATCGGCGTAAAAATAGAACGTATGTACAAGCTGCTTTGCGAGCAAATCCTCGCCGGATTGTGCTTCACCGCACCGGCTTGCGATGATACGAGCTGCACCTGCAACGACAACGGCTGCACACGCGACGAGAAGACAAGCCGCGAACTGAAAGCTCAGGCAAAGAAGATGGCAGCACAACTGATAGCGCGTCTGCCCGACATACGCAAGATTCTCGCCACCGACGTAGAGGCGGCATACAACGGCGACCCGGCTGCCACAAGCCGCAGCGAAATCATTGCGTGCTATCCGGTAATAAAAGCGCTGACAAACTATCGCATAGCCCACGAGCTGGTACTATTAGGCGTGCCGCTGATACCGCGCGTGATGACCGAGATGGCCCACTCGGAAACGGGAATAGACATACATCCGGCTGCCACAATCGGCAAATATTTCACCATCGACCACGGCACAGGTGTGGTAATCGGCGCTACCTGCATAATAGGCGACAACGTGAAACTGTATCAGGGAGTGACCCTCGGAGCCAAGAGCTTCCCGCTCGATGAGGACGGCAACCCGATAAAAGGCATACAACGCCACCCGATACTGAAAGACAACGTGGTGGTATATGCCAACGCCACAATCCTCGGACGCATCACAATAGGCGAAGGCTGCGTCATAGGCGGTAACGTATGGGTAACAAGAAGCATGAAGCCTAACACTAAGAAATACAAGAAAGAAAAAACAGATAACTTAGAATTTGAATATCATAATGGAACAGGAATTTGAACTCATCGCCAAGACATTCATGGGATTGGAACCGGTTTTGGCACAGGAGCTCACACAGTTGGGAGCAAACAACATTCAGATAGGACGACGCATGGTTTCCTTCTCGGGTGACAAAGAGATGATGTACCGCGCAAACTTCCAGCTTCACACGGCTATCAGAATACTTAAACCGATAAGGCACTTCAAGGCGCAGTCGGCAGAAGACGTGTACGAGGAGATACAGAAAATTGACTGGAGCGAATATATTGAAGACGGAAAGACATTCTCAGTCGACTCGGTGGTCTATTCGGAGGAGTTCCGCAACAGCCGTTTCGTAACCTATAAGGTGAAGGATGCCATCGTTGACCAGTTCAGAGAGAAGACCGGCAGCCGCCCGAACATCTCGGTGAGCAACCCGGACATCCGCCTCAACATCCATATCGCGGAAGATCGTGCAACGCTGAGTCTCGACTCAAGCGGTGAGTCGTTGCATCGTCGCGGCTATCGCCAGGAAAGCGTGGAAGCACCGCTTAACGAGGTTCTTGCGGCCGGAATGATTCTCATGTCGGGCTGGAAAGGCGACACGGATTTCATCGACCCGATGTGCGGCTCGGGCACATTGCTCGTCGAGGCTGCGCTGATAGCACGCAACATCTCGCCGGGTGTGTTCCGCAAGGAGTTCGCCTTCGAGAAATGGAACGACTTCGACAAAGATTTGTTCGATGAGATATACAACGATGACTCGCAGGAGCGTGAGTTCGAACATCACATCTATGGCTACGACATCGACATGAAAGCCGTGAACACGGCACGTCTGAATGTGCGCGCAGCCGGTCTGACAAAAGACATAACCGTTGAGCAAGCCGACTTCAAGGACTTCAAGAAGCCTGAGAACAAGAGCATCATCATCACCAATCCGCCTTACGGTGAGCGTATCTCTACACCCAACCTGCTCGGCACTTACAAGATGATTGGCGAGAGACTGAAGCACGAATTTGGAGGAAACGACGCATGGGTGCTTAGCTACCGCGAAGAGTGCTTCGAGAGCATCGGCCTGAAACCGTCTATCAAGATACCGGTATATAATGGCAGTCTGGAATGCGAGTTCCGCAAATACTCCATGTTTGAGGGCAAACTGAAGGAGTTCCGCAGCGAGGGTGGCATCGTGAAGACCGAGGAGGAGAAGCGCGAGATGGCGGAGAAACACCGTTTCAAGAAGAACCGCGAGTTCAAGAAGCGCCTCGACGAGGACGACAACGACCCGGAGGAGGACGACATTCGTTCGTTCAAATTCCGTTCGCTCGACAGTTCGCGACGCCTTTCTTTCGACAGAAGACGCGAGCGCAGAGACGATGACGACCGCGACAAAGGAAGGAGAAGAGGCGGTTTTGACTCTGACCGAAAATCGGACAAAGGCGGGAAATGGCATGACAAAGGCGGAAAGCGATTCGGAAAGGACAACGGTGGCAAGCGCTTTGACAGAGAAAACAGAAGGCGCGACAACGGCGACTTCAAGAAAAAAGGAAGAAGGAACTATGAGGAGGATTAAAAGATACAACAGACTCGGAGGCTTGGCAATAGCCGTTCTGACGTGTCTCATGTCTTTTGCTGACGCAATGGCACAGAAACAATTTACTCTCGAAGACCTGAACTTCGGCGGAAAGAACTATCACAACATGACGCCGGAGAACCGCTACGCCACTTGGTGGGGCGAGATGCTGGTGCGACTGGATGCAGAGAACTGCTCGATGATAGACACAAAGACGGGCAAGGAGAATGTTCTCTTCAATCTTGAGGAGATAAACAAATGGGCGGAAACGACAGAAGAAACTCCCGTCCGCAGTCTGTACTATGCTGAGTTTCCTTATCCAGGAAAGCCTTACGTACTCGTAAAGAGCAAGAAAGAGAGCATACTTGTTGATTTCAAGAAACACAATACAGTATGGAGACAGGGCTGTGAGAACGCAAGTGCCGAGGACTGGAACGCTAAAAGCAAGGCGCTGGCATTCGTAAAAGACAATCAACTGTATGTAACCGACGGCAACGGTGTAACCAATAAACTGACAGAGGACGGCTCAAGGGAAATCGTCTACGGTCAGGCGGTACACCGCAACGAGTTCGGAATAATGAAGGGAACATTCTGGAGCAACAACGGCGAGAAACTCGCTTTCTACCGAATGGACCAAAGCATGGTGACAGACTATCCGCAGGTGGATGTGTTTCCGAAAATTGCCGCACACGAACCGGACAAGTATCCTATGGCCGGCGATATGTCGCATAAGGTAACTGTGGGTGTATATGACATGAAAACGGGCAGCACCGTATATCTGAAAGCGGGCGATCCGACCGACCGTTACTTCACGAACATCGCATGGAGTCCGGACGATAAGTACATCTATATGTTTGAGTTGAACCGCGATCAGAACGATTGCCGCCTTGTTTGCTACGACGCGAGTACAGGAGAGAAGCTCGGAGAGATATATAAGGAGACGCATCCGAAGTATGTTGAGCCTATGAATCCTATCGTTTTCCTGCCCTGGGATGCCACAAAATTCATCCTGCAAAGCCAAAAAGACGGCTATAATCACCTATATCTATATGACACGAACGGCAAAGAGCTGCGCCAGATAACATCGGGCAAGTGGGTGGTGATGGACGTTCTCGGCTTCAACAGTAAGACAAAGTCGGTTATTATCCAGTCGAATGAGGCCTCACCGATACAGAACAACATCTACGCCGTGAGCATTGCGACGGGCAAACGCACGCCACTTGACAACGGCAAGGGCTGGCATTATGGCAAACTGAGTGCCAACGGCGCATTGGTATATGACAGTTACTCGGAGCCTGACGTGCCCCGCAAGATTGAAATAGCCAATACGGCGACGGCAAAGCGCACTCTTTACTTCACGGCAAACAATCCGTGGGAGGGCTACGATGTGCCGAACTACGAATGCGGAACGCTGAAAGCGGCCGACGGAGTAACCGATTTGTATTACAGGATGGTGAAACCGAAAGACTTCGATGCATCGAAGAAGTACCCGACGGTGGTATATGTATATGGCGGTCCGCACGCTCACAACGTCGATGCGCGCTGGCATTACGGCAGCAGAAGCTGGGAAACGTATATGGCACAGAAGGGTTACGTGCTCTTTATCATCGACAACCGCGGCAGTGAGAACCGCGGACGTGAGTTTGAGCAGGCTACTTTCCGCCAGCTCGGACAGATAGAGATGCAGGATCAGATGAAGGGTGTTGAATATCTGAAGTCCCTACCCTACGTCGATACCGACCGCATTGGTGTGCATGGATGGAGTTTCGGCGGTTTCATGACAATTTCTTTGATGACCAACTACCCCGATGTGTTCAAGGTTGGAGTGGCCGGTGGTCCGGTAATCGACTGGAAATGGTACGAGGTAATGTACGGTGAGCGCTATATGGATACGCCGCAAAGCAATCCGGAAGGCTACGAAAAGACCAGCTTACTGAACAAAGCGAAAGACCTGAAAGGCAAGTTGCAAATCATAACGGGCTACAATGACAACACAGTAGTGCCGCAGCATTGTCTCTCCTTCATAGCCAAGTGTATCGAGGAAGGCACCCAGCCCGACTTCTTCGTTTATCCGGGAGAGCCTCACAATATGCGCGGTCATCAGAGTGTGCACCTGCATGAGCGCATCACGCAGTACTTCGAAGATTATCTGAAGTAACGCCATAAACGTATAAAGACAAATAAAGGCATGGGACAATTGACGTTTCCCATGCCTTTATCTATATTTACAATATGAGGATTGATACCACCAGTATTGTCTCATAGCCCTGTTCAAACATTACGGAAGCCTTAAGACAAAACGGTACTCAACTTTCAATTATTACGTACAAGCCTGTAAGACTTGATTTTGTTCATGTAATACTCCTTGAAATCACTCCAACGATAATACGGTTTCATGTCAGACGCAATCGGAAGAGTGGCTTCATTCTCATTAAGCAACACCTTTACGAGTACATCCTTGTCGTCGGCATTGCGGCGATAGAACACAAATTGGATGTTGGCTCCCATAGGGAAGATTCTGTAATTAATCCATCCCTGCTCCTCAATCTTGTCGAAATCGCTTATCTGCATATCATAACCGTTGAGTCCGAGCAGACAAGTGAGCGGCAAGACCATCGTCTCATGACCGAAACGAAGCGTTGCGCAATTCTTTCTCGTTGCGATGCAACTGTCTGCCTGAGTGATGATGTTACGCAAAAGGTTGCGCTGCGAGAACGGCTGCTGTCCTCCGTTGAGCGGACAAGCACCATATTCTATATACCAACGCACGTTCTCCATCTGCCAGTTTGCATATAATTCATCCTTCGTGAAGATGTCATACAGAGTCATATCCTTGCGGGCCTCTATGCTCTGGAGATTGCTTGCGAGTTTGAAAAGCCTGTATCCGAAGTCGTCGGCATCGATGTTCCGATACACATAATTTTTATCATTGAACAGAGATTCCATAAGACGGGTGTAGTCAAGATGCTGCTTCCTGTAGCTCTGATACTGCGACCAGACACCCGCCGGCTTCTTCCGTTTCGTCAATAGCTTATCATCGAAATTCATATAATACATATCATGCTCGCTCGCGTCATGTGTGATATTCAGCTTCGGATTGAGAACCAGCAACTGTTGCAGCTCGTTTTCCATCGACAATATGCAACGGATGACAATCGTACTCTTCGCGTCAATATCGGCATTGCCCTTGAACACTTCAGGAAAACGTTCATACATACGACGCGCAATGTCCTTGTGTTGCTGCGCTCCGAGCGGAGAAAGCTCTCCAAGACGCTTGTATGATTCATTCCACATCACCTTAACACGGCGCAAGACATCCTGCCCTAAGGGTGTCAGTTTGCCTTCACGGTTGGCTGTTTTAAGTATAGTTAACGGCTTATCATACTCGTCATCGCCAATGAGATAGCGAGAGCCATGACGGCCGTAGTGGCTGATATAAAAGGGTTTATAGCCTTTTGGAGCCGGAGTGAGAGCCTTTTGAGCCGGTCCGGGATATGCCAGATAATTACTTGCAGAAAGACATTGATTCTGCATAATTTCATCTTTAGCCTGTTGCGCGCACACAGTTAGAGTCACAACAAAGGCCGTAACAACAATAAAGAATCTTTTCATAAACGGTGCATTTCAATATATTACTTGACAAAAATAAGAAAAAAACGCCTAACGACCAAACATTCAGCACCTTTCTTTTGCCCAAGTCGTGAATAAAAAGTAACTTTGCGGCAAATTAAGAAACACTTAGAAAATATGAATATATTACTATTAGGAAGCGGAGGAAGGGAACACGCCCTTGCATGGAAGATTGCTCAGAGCAGCAAATGTGATAAACTTTACATCGCTCCGGGTAACGCCGGAACGGCAAACGCGGGCGAGAACGTAGCCATAAAGGCCGACGATTTCGAAGCGTTGAAGGCTTTCTGTGTTGAGAAAAGCGTGAATATGGTGGTCGTAGGACCCGAAGATCCGCTCGTAAAAGGTATATATGATGACTTCAAGAACGACGCACGCACGGCTGCAATACCAGTAATCGGTCCGTCAAAGGCGGGCGCAGTGCTCGAGGGAAGCAAGGACTTTGCAAAAGGATTCATGCAGCGTCATAACATCCCGACAGCCAAATATCGCACCTTCGACGGCACAACCGTAGAGGAAGGACTGAAGTTCTTGGAGACATTGGAGGCTCCCTACGTACTGAAAGCCGACGGTCTGTGCGCAGGAAAAGGCGTACTCATTCTCCCTACTCTCGACGAGGCTAAAACCGAACTGAAGGAAATGCTCGGCGGAATGTTCGGAAACGCATCGGCACAAGTAGTAATCGAAGAGTTCCTGAGCGGTATCGAGTGCTCCGTATTCGTACTCACAGACGGCAAGAACTATAAGATTCTGCCCGAAGCGAAGGACTACAAGCGCATCGGTGAGGGTGATACAGGCCTCAACACAGGCGGTATGGGCAGCGTAACACCCGTTCCGTTTGCAACGAAAGAGTGGATGCAAAAGGTTGAAGACCGCATCATCAAGCCGACAGTAGACGGTCTCGCAGAAGAAGGCATCGACTACAAAGGATTCATTTTCTTCGGCCTTATCAACGTGAAGGGCGAGCCTATGGTGATAGAATACAACTGCCGTATGGGCGACCCTGAGACGGAGAGCGTAATGTTGCGCCTGAAGAGCGACATTGTAGACCTCTTTGAGGGTGTGGCTAATGGCGACCTTGACAAGCGCATGATAGAATTCGACGAGCGCGCGGCTGTGTGCGTGATGCTCGTGAGCGGCGGTTATCCACAGGAATACAAGAAGGGTTATCCTATAAAAGGAATTGACAAGGTCGACGGTTCTATCGTCTTCCATAGCGGAACAGCGCAGAAAGACGGTGAGGTAGTGACTGCCGGAGGCCGCGTAATCGCCGTTTCGTCATACGGAAAAAACAAGGACGAGGCTCTCGCTAAGTCGTTTGCAGAGGCTCAGAAAATAGAATTTACAGATAAATACTTCCGTTCCGATATCGGAAAAGACTTATAATTCAGTTAACAAGTGAACGAGTTAACAAGTAAACAAGTTGACGAGTTGATTGATTATAAGTTTATGAGTTGACGGATTGACAAGTTAATACTTTATAAAACAAGAGTAGCAACTTGTCAACTCGTTTACTCAGTCACTTGTCAACTTGTCTACCCAGTCACTTGTCAACTAAAAAGAAATGATAAAACGTTTTCAAAACAAGATAGCGGAAAGCAGAAAGGCCCTCCCCATAGTGTCGGTTCTTTGCGGAGCATTATGGATTTTTGCCGGTCTCCACGACAATACCGTTTGGCCGGTATTCGGATGTGTCGTTCTCGCTACATATCTGATGGTGGAGCTGAACAACACTAATGCGCTTATCCGAATATACAGCCGCATGGTGTCGTGTGCCTTTCTCGCGTTCATGACGATGGCATCGTTCGAATACCGGTCGCTCTCCGAGGCTGTCATTGTGCTGTGCCTCGTAGGCTTCTACCTTGCCTTCTTCAAATGCTATCAGGACAACCGAGCCACAGGATGGACCTTCTATGCCTTTCTGTGCCTCGGTTTGGCAAGCGTGATGTCCGTACACGTACTTTTCTATTTGCCTGTTCTATGGATTATCATGGCCTCAAGCCTGCTGTCGATGAGTGCGAAGACATTTTTTGCATCTCTGTTTGGCATCATAACGCCCTACTGGTTTCTCGCCGCGTACTATGCCATAACAAACGATTTCAACAGTTTCATTCTCCATTTTGAGTCGCTTGCCGAGTTTGGCAAGGTGGCTGACTACACCATTCTCGACACACGGCAAATCGTAACCATATCATTATTGCTCATTTCGGCAATAATCGGCAGCGTACATTTCATAAATACGAGCACCAACGACAAGATAAGGACAAGAAAACTATACGAAATTTTCATAATCATCGACGTCATTTCGTTCATTTTCTTAGCTCTGCAACCACAGCACTACGATATGCTTTTGGGCCTCATCACAATGAACACATCGCCACTGATAGCGCATTACATATCGCTCACGCACACGAAAATCACGAATATCGTAACCATCACATTAATCATTCTTGCAATAATAGTAACCGCATATAACACATGGATGCCCTTATTGACATTCTTATAGGCTATGGCTATTGGGGAATGTTCGTTGCGGCATTCCTTGCCGGCAGTTTCTTCCCTTTCAGCAGCGAGGTCGTCATGGTAGCCCTGAACGCGGCCGGACTCAACGGTTGGCAACTGATAATTTACGGAACGATGGGCAATGTACTCGGCGGAATCTTCAATTACTGTGTCGGCAGGCTCGGCAAAATGGAGTGGATAGAGAAGTATCTGCACGTAAAGAAAGAGAGCCTCGACCGTGCCGAACGTTTCATGGGCGGTCATGGTGCACTCATGGGCTTCTTCTCTTTCCTGCCGATATTGGGTTCTGCCATCACGATAGTACTCGGACTCACGCGCGCCAACATTCCTCTCTCGCTCATCAGCGTTACACTCGGCAAATTCCTTCGCTACGTTCTATTAATCTATGGAGCGAGTTTCCTCGTGTAATCACAAAACAGTAGTAGGCAGAACATAGTCATTTGGAAACCAATTTTTGATGATATTATAAATAAAAAAAGCCGTAAGCACTGATAAAACAGGAACTTACGACTTTGCTTTGTTGCGGAGGCAGGACTCGAACGTGCGACCTCCAGGTTATGAGCCTGGCGAGCTACCAACTGCTCCACTCCGCGATATTAATCTAACCCTTATCGGATTTGCGTGTGCAAAGGTACTACTTTTCCGCGAAACCGCCAAATAATAATGCCATTATTTTTATTTTCTCTTTTAATTAAGGTCATAATACGAGTCTTAAACGGACTAAGCTGTGCAGTACTAAGCCTTAAATACTCAAGTAATCAAGCCGAAATTACTCAAGTAATCAAGCCCAAAATACTCAAGTACTACACCCAAAATACTCGAGTACCACACCCAAAATACTCGAGTACTACACCCAAATCACTCGAGTACACCCAAATCACCCGAGTACTATGCGCGATATATATCTGCCGGAACCATCCCATAAGAAACTATAAATAAAGACATACGGAAACGGATTTAATGTGTAATTTGTATTAAAATATTTGTATATATAGAAGAAAAACTATACTTTTGCACATAATACTTCTAATGTGCAATACATAAATGCGAGGGAATTAAGAATATGTCAATATCAAAAACAAGACAAAATCTCGTTGACGTTGCCAGATTGCTATTTGCAAAAAAAGGCATCGCCAATACAACAATGAACGATATCGCTGTTGCATCAGGAAGAGGCAGACGTACTTTATACACATACTTTAAAAGTAAGGAAGATGTATATTACGCTGTTATTGAGTCTGAATTGGAACGTTTATCCGACAAGTTGGACGAGGTGGCGGCCAAAAACATCAGCCCGCAAGACAAGATTATCGAACTTATATATACCCACCTGAGCATGATTAAGGAGACCGTGATGCGTAACGGCAACCTGAGAGCGGAGTTCTTCCGCAACATTTGGATGGTGGAGAAGACGCGCAAGAACTTCGACGAGGATGAGTTGGAACTATTCCGCAAGGTCTATACCGAAGGAAAAGCCGAGGGAGAGTTTGATATTGAGGACGTGGACCTTGTAGCAGACATCACTCACTATTGTATCAAGGGACTTGAAGTGCCGTTTATTTACGGGCGACTCGGCCACGGACTCACCGAGGAATCTTCGCGTCCGCTGGTTGCGAAAGTCGTTTACGGAGCTTTGGGCAAGGGTGGAATGAAATAAGAGAATACATTATATATAATAAATAGGTGAAAAATGCGTTATGTATAAGATATTCGCATTTGACGAAGAATAAGAAATAGTAATATAAAAAACATACAAAGAAAATGGGATTACTTACAGGTAAGACTGCACTGATTACAGGCGCAGCACGCGGTATCGGTAAAGCTATCGCACTGAAATTTGCAGAAGAAGGGGCAAACATCGCATTCACAGACCTTGTTATCGATGAGAACGGCAAGGCTACTGAAAGCGAAATCATAGCTAAAGGCGTAAAGGCAAAGGGCTATGCAAGCAACGCCGCCGACTTTGCACAGACAGAAGAGGTTGTAAAACAGGTGAAGGAAGAGTTTGGCTCTGTTGATATCCTCGTTAACAACGCAGGTATCACGAAGGACGGGCTTATGCTCCGTATGACCGAGGCACAGTGGGACGCTGTCATCGCAGTCAACTTGAAGTCAGCATTCAACTTCATTCATGCTTGCGTTCCGGTAATGATGCGCCAGCGCGGCGGTTCTATCATCAATATGGCATCTGTTGTCGGTGTTCACGGTAATGCAGGCCAGGCAAACTACGCAGCTTCAAAAGCAGGACTCATCGCTCTCGCAAAGAGTATCGGACAGGAGATGGGACCGAAGGGTATCCGTGCCAACGCAATAGCTCCGGGCTTCATCGACACAGCAATGACTCAGGCTCTGCCGGACGACATCCGCAAGGAATGGATTAACAAGATACCTCTCCGCCGTGGCGGTAACGTAGAGGATATCGCCAATGTCGCTACATTCTTGGCTTCAGATATGTCAAGCTATATCAGCGGACAGGTGATACAGGTTGATGGCGGTATGAATATGTAATATCCGAAATAATACAAGTGAAGCATAAAAGACCACTGAAGACATCGTCTGACTGCGGCTTTTATACTTCACTTTTTTGTTTTTTATCATGATTCCACTTTACGAAGACAATCATATCATTATCGTTTCCAAGCAGAGCGGAGAGATTGTTCAGGGAGATAAGACCGGAGACGTACCTCTGTCGGAAACTGTTAAGAAATACATCAAGGAGCTTCATTGCAAACCGGGGAATGTGTTTCTCGGTGTGGTGCATCGCCTCGACCGTCCCGTTTCGGGCGTGGTTGTCTTTGCAAAAACATCCAAAGCTCTTGGCAGACTAAACGAAATGTTTCGTTCCGGCGATGTACACAAAACTTATTGGGCCATCGTACAGAACCGTCCGCCAAAAGATGAGGACACCCTGACCGACTGGCTGGTGCGCAACGAGAAGCAAAACAAGAGTTATGTACGACACTCTGAAGGCAACGGAGCGAAAAAAGCGGTGCTGGATTACCGCATTATCGGCACGTCGGACAGATACACCTTAGTTGAGGTCAACCTTAAAACAGGCAGGCATCATCAGATAAGATGCCAACTGGCAAACATCGGTTGTCCGATAAAAGGAGACTTGAAATACGGTGCGCGCCGCTCAAATCCGGACGGAAGCATATCGCTTTTAGCACGAAAAGTGGAGTTTGTCCATCCGGTTTCCAAACAGGAAATTTCCGTAATCGCGCCCCTCCCCAATGATAATCTATGGAAGGCCATAACAGACGGGCTATGAGAAGAAAAATAATAAACTGGTTTGCCATCTTATTACTAACGCCGATAGTACTTTTTCTACTGTTGGCTATTCTTCTTTATATACCACCCGTACAGAATTGGGCCGTCAAGCAAGTGGCATCATACGCCTCTGGCAAGACGGGAATGGACATCTCGGTCGACAACGTACACCTCGCCTTCCCTCTCGACTTGAAGATTGAGGGCTTCAAGATGATACAGCCTAATGACTCTTTGCCACAAGTGAAAGACACTGTTGCCGACGTCCGCAAACTGATTGTAGACATACAGGCCATGCCTCTGCTGAAAAGCAAAGTCGAAATAGATGCCCTTGAATTTACAGACACAAAGGTTAACACGACAAACTTCATTCCTTCGGCACGCATAAAAGGCCGTTTAGGGCGACTTTATCTGCAAAGTCACGGCATAGACATAAGCAAAGAGAGCGTAAGAGTGAACACGGCGAAGATTGAACAGGCTCAAATAGACATTGCGCTGAGCGACACCGTACCGCCGGACACTACCGAAAGCAAGGCAGACTGGAAGATAAGCATCGACAAAATAGACTTCTCTGCTACCGATTTCACTCTACATTTGCCCGGCGACACGATGTCGATACACACCAATATGGACAAGGCCGTGGCGAAATCGGCCTACCTCGGACTGAAAGACGGCATATATAAAGTAGGAACTCTTGACTGGCACGGCGGCGAACTGAACTACGACATGAACTATGTGGCCCATTCCAAAGGCTTCGATGCGAGCCATATAGCCATGACGGACATATTTCTCGGAGTTGATTCCTTTGTTTTTGACTCCCCAAATATTAATATGTATGTGCGCGCTATGCGATGTAAAGAGAAGAGCGGGCTTCAAATCGACAGTTTCAAAGGGCATTTCGCAATGGATTCCAAACGAATTTCCCTGCCAGACATTACCTTAAAAACTCTATATACGACACTATCGGCAGACTTCCGTATGGATATGAACGCCTTTAGCGACACCAATCCGGGTAATCTATACGCTCAGATTGACGGTGCGATAGGCTTCCAAGACATAACAAAGTTTGCCCCGGGCTTACCGACTTCTTTGACAAAGAACTTTCCCCGTTATCCGATTGAGATAAAGGGGAAGGCAGAAGGCAACCTCAAATACATCACTTTCAAGAATCTTAATCTTAATATCCCAACTTCATTACGCCTCTTTGCAAACGGCTGGATGGCCAATCCAACCAACATGGAGCGTATGCGCATGGATGTGAAGCTGAAAGGGCATACCGGAAACTTGGCATTTGTAACGGCAATGCTGCCAGATGATGTGCGTAAGACCATCCGTCTGCCACAAGGAATAGACATTGACGGAAGGATAAAAGCCAACCGTTCGGCATACACGGCAGACCTCAATGCGGGTGAAGGTGGCGGAACTCTGCGCCTCATCGGCGTGATTGACACTAAGACAATGGCCTATGATGTCAAGGCGAAGGCCTCACGACTGCCTTTACAGCACTTCCTGCCAAATATGGGACTGTCGCCTTTCACCGGCGAAATAGCCATGCACGGCAAAGGAACCGACTTCCTTTCGCCACAAACCGGCCTCACTCTCACCGCCGACATTCGCGATTTCAAGTACGACCGCTACCAACTTGGCGGCATACGCAGTAATGTAAACCTGCGGAACGGTAAGATTTATGCGAAAGTGGATAGCCGGAGTAATATGTTCGGAGGCCACTTTACCGTTGGCGGAACGTTCAAACGCAATAATATAGACGTTACTTTCAAAGGAAACGTAACCAATGCCGACCTCAAAACACTCGGTATTGCAGACAAGAAATATCTTGTTTCCACAGATGCCGACCTGCATATAAAATCCAACCTTAGCAATTATCATTATGTAAACGGGCATATTGGCGAGCTTTCCGTACGTGAGTTGCGTGGAAAGAACGATGTGATTCCACTCGCTGACGGAGACTTTGACATTCACGGCACAATGCAGCGAGGCGTGCTGGCTGCCAACTTCAACGGCAGAATAGACC
This sequence comes from uncultured Prevotella sp., assembly GCA_900547005.1. GTDB lineage: Bacteria > Bacteroidota > Bacteroidia > Bacteroidales > Bacteroidaceae > Prevotella. The sequence goes on along the minus strand of URER01000003.1, from coordinate 30,555 downwards.
GCGCCGACCTCTATCAGCTTGGTGCTTTCGATACCCCTTTGGCTTTATCCGTATGTGCAGATGTTGATATCAAGTCTGATTTACGAAGTTCCTACGCCGTGCGGGGCCTTATCGGCGACGTAACTTTGGACGACAACAAGCGCAAATACGAGGCACACGATATGGCACTCGATATTCTTACGCGCCGCGACACGACATACGCAAAGATTAACAGTGGCGATTTCTACCTCGATTTCAATGCAAAAGACGGCTATGAGAAGATGGGCAGGCAAATCCAAGCCCTATCCAAGAACATCGGAAAGCAGCTTGACAACAAGCATTTAGTGCTGAGTGAGTTGCGGAAGCAGCTTCCGGACGCCCACATCGCACTACTCAGCGGAGACAACAATTTGCTAACAACTCTGCTAAAACACTACGGATATACATTCAACGGAGCAAATCTCGAATTTACGTCATCCCCTTCCATCGGGCTGAATGGCAAGGGTTACATTTCATCGATGTCCCTGTTAAAAGACAGCGTTACCCTCGATTCGGTTTATCTGGCTCTCGAATCAGACACAAGCCGCCTCAACTACGATGTGCGCATACTCAATAACCGCAACAACGCATATCCTTTTAAGGGGCTGCTGAATGGCTATTTGCACGAAAAGGGATTGCGCACAAACGCTAAGATTGTCGATGCAAACAATAAAACCGGCCTCGATGTCGGACTTCTTGCTAATGTTACAGAGCGTGGTGTGTACCTAAATCTTGCATCGGCAACGAACATTATCGGTTACAAAGAGTTCCATGTAAACGACAGCAACTATATTTTCATGGGTAAAGACCACCGTGTCTCGGCAAACATGAGACTGCACTCAGACGACGGTGCGGGTGCTTACATCTACACAGACGACAGCGACATGACCGCATTGCAGAACATAACGCTGTCCATGCACCGCTTCGAGCTTGAGAAAGTATTCTCCGTTCTGCCGTATATGCCGCGTGTTTCGGGAGTCCTCGACGGTGACTTCCACGTGGTGCAGACGCCGGAAGACCTGACCGTTTCAAGCGACCTTACCGTAAGCAAGCTCGTCTACGAAGGCAATCCGATGGGCGATGTCGGCAGTCAGCTTGTGTATATGCCTCTTGCGGACGGTACTCACTACGTCGATGCCATCATAACAAGGGACAATATAGAAATCGGTACGCTCAACGGTACATACGATTCAAAGGACGACGGCAACCTCGATGCTAAGTTCACACTCGCCCGTTTCCCGCTAAACTACATCAACGGATTCATCCCCGACCAGATTGTCGGACTTGATGGAGTCAGTGACGGCGAACTGACAGTGAACGGACCGCTCGGCAAACTCGACATAAACGGCGAGGTCTACCTTGATTCATGCTACCTATACAGCACTCCTTACGGTGTAAGGATGCGGTTCGCCAACGACCCTGTGCGCATACAGAACAGCAAACTGTTGTTCGAGAACTTCGAGATGTATGCCAACAACGACAGCCCGTTGAACATCCAGGGCGCGCTCGACTTCTCTGATATGGAAAATATGAACCTCGATGTGCGCATGAAAGCCGAGAATTTCTTGCTCATTGATGCTAAAGAAACAGCGCGTTCCGAAGTCTACGGCAAGGCATACGTAAACTATCTCGGCACGATGAAAGGCCCGCTCAACCGTCTTACCATGCTCGGCAAGCTCGACATTCTCGGCGGAACAGACATGACATATATGCTGCGGGAATCGGCTCTCACCACAGACAGCCAGATGGACGACCTCATCAAGTTCACAAACTTCAGCGATACAATACCCGAAACTGTCAAAATGCGACCCGATATGGGCGGATTTACGATGGCCATGGGCATTGAAATAGACGAGCAGGCGCACATTGTTTGCGCGCTGAACGCTGACCATTCCAACTATATCGACCTCATCGGCGGTGGCAACCTGCGTATGCTCTTCAACTCGGCAAGCGATTTCCAACTCTTCGGGCGCTACACCCTCAGCTCAGGAGAAATGAAATACTCGCTGCCGGTCATTCCGCTGCACACCTTCAACATCAAGGACGGAAGCTACATCGAGTTCCTCGGCGACCCGTATAACCCGACGTTGAACATCACAGCTACAGAAAACCTAAAGGCAAACGTGGCCGACGGCTCATCATCCGGCAAGATTGTCGACTTTGAATGTGGCGTAAGCCTCACACAAACTATGTCGAAGCCGTGGATAGAGTTCATCATCAACACACCGGAAGATATGCAGATGCAGAACGAACTGAACATGAAAAGCAAGGAAGAGCGCGGCAAACTCGCTGTTTCCATGCTCGCTTCAGGAATGTATCTGGGCGAAGGCGGAGGCACGACAAACTCCGCAATGAGCGGCGCACTGGCTTCGTTCATGCAAAGCGAGATAAATAATATCACCGGAAGCGCACTGCGTTCGATGGGGCTCGACCTCTCCGCAAACCTCGAGACATCCACCGATGCGGCCGGAGCGTTGCACACCGACTACACATTCAAGTTCTCTAAGCAGCTTCTCAACAACCGTTTGCGCATCATGATGGGCGGACGCGTGTCGACAGGAAGCGAGGCGGCGGGCGACAACGGAGCATTCTTCGACAACTTCTCGATGGAATACCGCCTCAACAAGAACGAGACTCAGTATCTGAAGCTCTTCTATGAGCGCGAGGCATACGACTGGTTAGAAGGCAATATCAGTCAGTTTGGCGCAGGTTTTATGTGGAAACGCAAACTGGAAAAGCTGAGCGACATCTTCCGATTCAAGAAGAAAGCACCGGCACCTCCGGCAAATGAACAGAAAAAAGACACACTCGTAACTTTCATAAATGAGAAGAAATAAACACATATCAATAATAGCTATACTGCTGATAAGCGCGGTTGTCATCACGTCGTGCTCCACAACGAGTGCCATTCCCGACGGCGAACAGTTATACACGGGCATGAAATCGACAAAATACGAGAACTACGAGAAGAACGATCACTTCATTACTACGCAGGAAGAACTCGAATACGTGCTTGCGACAAAGCCAAACGCGGCTCTCTTCGGCAGTTCAACATACCGCTCCCCCTTCCCCATCGGCCTGTGGATATGGAACGCGTTCAGCAACGACAGCACCGCCTTCAGCCGCTGGATAACAAAGGCTTTCGGCACGAAACCGGTACTTATGAGCCATGTCAACCCTGAACTACGCGTCACGGTGGGTGAGAATATGCTGCGGAAACGCGGCTATTTCAACGGCAAGATAAACTTTGAGACACTACCACAAAGCAATCCAAAGAAAAGCAAGTTAGCCTATAAAGTTGATTTGGGGCACTTGTGGACCGTCGACAGCATCAGTTATATAAACTTCCCGGCCGCTACCGACAGCGTGATGAATGCCAACATCAGCGACACCTATATAAAAAAAGGAGACCCGTTCGATATATCCGAACTCGAAAACGAGCGTCTGCGCATAGCCGACCTGTTCCGAGACCACGGATATTACTACTACGACAAGAACGACGCATCATATCTCGCAGACACCGTTTCCGTTCCCGGGAAAGTACAGCTACGCCTGCAAATGCTTGAGCAGGACGACATAAAAGCCACACACGAGTGGTATATAGGCAACGTGGTAGTTAACTTTCGCAAGACATTCAACGAGAAACTCGACAGCACACGCCACACGAGAAACTTCACCGTGAACTATAACGGCAAGCGGATGCCCGTGCGTATGCGTGTACTTCGCAACAACCTGAAGCTGCGCGCCAAGCAGCTATACAGCAGGGAGAAGCACGAAGAGTCGCAAAAGTTGCTCAACAGCACCGGACTCTTCACCACCACCACGTTCACCTTCACTCCTCGCGACACCACCGCAGCCTGCAACACACTCGACATGAACATTAACTGCGTCTTCGACAAGCCCTACGACTTCTACGTCGAGGCCTACGGCAAAGGCAAGACGAGTGGCAAATACGGCCCGGAAATGATTGTCGGTCTCACCCGACGCAACGCTTTCAGAGGCGGCGAACTGCTCGACATCAACCTGCACGGCTCGTATGAGTGGCAGACCGGGCACAGTTCGGAAGGCACAAGCTCCGGCATCAACTCTTATGAATATGGCGGTGAGGCGTCAATACACTATCCGCGAATACTTAATCCGTTCACTTCGTTATTCCGAAAGAAGCGTTCAACATCATCAGGCAACGGTCAAAACAGACGCCGCAGACGCCGCACGCGCTACTACGACACGCCATCTACCGTCGTAAAAGCTGCGATGAACACGATAAACCGCGCCACGTATTTCAAACGGCACATCGTTTCGGGAGAAATACGCTATAACTGGCGCAAGACAGCACAGACCTCTTTTGAGTTCACCCCGCTCAGTCTTGCATACGAATACATGAACCAGAAGACTGACTCTTTCATGCGCCTGCAAGAACAGCACCCGTATCTGAAAGTATCAATGGCCGACCAGTTCATACCTAAGATGTCGTTCTCCCACTCTTATCACAGCCCCGAGTCATACAGAAGTCCTATCAGTTGGTGGACCACCGTAAGCGAGGCATCCAACATTCTCGCCGCAGGCTACGCCGCATTCGGCAAAGACTGGAGCGAAAAGAACAAGGAACTGTTCAAGAATCCGTTCGCTCAATTCCTCAAACTTGAAACAAACTTCACCAAGACATGGCGGCTCACCGAACACTCCTCTATCGCGGCCCACGTCAACGGCGGCGTGATCTGGTCGTATGGAAACTCCGTTGTCGCGCCATATACTGAGCAATTCTACGCCGGAGGAGCCAATACGATACGCGCTTTCAACGTGCGGAGCATCGGACCGGGCAAGTATAGGCCTGCCGACAACCTGTCGTCGTATGTAGAACAGACCGGCGACATCAAGTTCCTCGCCAACATAGAATACCGTCCGCGCCTTTTCGGCAAGATGTACGGTGCCATTTTCATCGACGCCGGCAATGTCTGGGCGATGAAAGAAGACGACAACCGTCCCGGAGCGAAGTTCAAGTTCGGTAACGTCTTCAAGGAGCTTGCCGTCGGAACGGGCATCGGACTACGTTATGATTTGTCGTTCTTCATCATCCGTCTTGACTGGGGTATCGGTCTGCACGTGCCTTACGAGACCGGAAGAAGCGGCTTCTACAACATCGGCCACTTCAACGATGCACAGACTTTGCACCTTGCTATTGGTCTGCCGTTCTAAGAAATAAACAGTAAAAGCATAAACATTAAATAATTAAACACCTAAATTTGACAACAAATGAAAAGACTTTCAACATTCATTCTCATGCTTATGGCATATTCAGCCATATTCGCACAGCAGGCATTGTGGGGAACACAACCGACAGTATCTCCACAAGTGAACAACGACAACACCGTAACTTTCCGACTAAAAGCACCAAAAGCAGTGAAGGTTCAGGTTACTGGCGACTTCCTGCCGACACAGGAAATCACGACAGAATACGGCAAGATGAACATTCCGGGCATTGCCGAACTGACGGAAACGAAAGACGGAGTGTGGGAATATACCACCACAGAACCGCTGAAACCGGAACTTTACAGCTACTCGTTCATCATCGACGGACTGCGGACCAACGACCCGAGCAACGTTTATCTGACGCGCGACATCTCCACTCTCACCAATATATTTATAATAGGTGGCGACCGCGCCGACCTCTACAAGGTGTGCGACGTGCCCCACGGAACGGTATCGAAGATATGGTATGACAGTCCGAAGCTCGGAATGAAGCGCCGCATGACGGTCTATACGCCGGCGGGCTACGAGACAAGCGGCAAGCGTTACCCGGTGCTCTACCTGCTCCATGGCATGGGCGGCGACGAGAACGCATGGTCGGAACTGGGCCGCGCCACGCAGATATTAGACAATCTGATTGCACAGGGCAAGGCGAAGCCGATGATAGTGGTGATGACCAACGGCAACGCATCGCAGGAAGCCGCTCCGGGCGAAACGCATTTCGGGCTCACCCCCCCTACCACGCAATTGCCAAAGACGATGGACGGCAGTTTTGAGAGTGCGTTTACCGATGTCGTTAAGTTCACGGACAAGACTTTCCGCACGCAGCGCAATAAACAGGGACGGGCCATTGCTGGACTGTCGATGGGCGGTTTCCATTCGCTGCACATCTCCGCCAACAATCCCGATATGTTCGATTACATCGGCCTTTTCTCGGCAGCCATATTGCCGCGCGACGGTGCTTCATCGCCGATATACACGAATACGGAGGGCAAACTGAAAACGCAGTTCGCAAAAAAGCCGCGCCTCTACTGGATAGGCATAGGCGACAAGGACTTCCTGTATCAGGCAAACAGCGACTATCGCAAGCTGCTCGACAAGAACGGATACAAGTATGAGTACTACGAAACGGGCGAAGGACACATCTGGAAAAACTGGAGAATATACCTCTCGGAGTTTGTTCCGAAGCTGTTTAAATAAGCGTTGATGGCCTAAGTTGGCCACTTGATTTTGTTACAAGGGTCTTGTAATCTCATTACAAGGCTTCGGTAATCACGTTACCGAGGCTCGGTAATCGCATTACCACAGTCCGGTAATCGAGTTACCGGGCTGTGGTAACAAAAAAACTTCACACGATCCGTATTATTTCGGCCTTTCAGGAATGTCGTTTACGGATTAATTTATTAACTTTGCAGAAGATTGACGGCACCTCAGCAATTTCAAACAAGTTTGATTGCATTCGGTTTGCACAATCTTTGCAGAAGATTGGCGGCATTCGGCAAATTGAGAATAAATTCTCTTTGCGCTCATTTGCACAATCTTTGCAACATCATTATAATCTTTTAAAATATATCAACTAATTATGAAACCGACATTATTACTCCTTGCAGCAGGTATGGGTAGCCGTTACGGTGGCTTGAAACAGTTAGATGGATTAGGCCCCAACGGTGAGACAATCATGGACTATTCAATCTACGATGCCGTGAAAGCGGGCTTCGGAAAGATTGTATTTGTTATCAGAAAAGACTTTGAACAGGACTTCCGCGAGAAGATCTTGGCTAAATATGAGGGCCACGTGCCTGCCGAACTGGTATTCCAGAGCCTCGACGCGCTGCCCAAGGGATTCGACGTTCCCGAAGGACGCGAGAAGCCGTGGGGTACAAACCACGCCGTGCTGATGGCTAAGGACGTGATAAAAGAGCCGTTCCTGGTTATCAACTGCGACGACTTCTACAACCGCGACGCCTTTATGGTAATCGGAAAATTCCTTGCAGACCTGCCCGAAGACAGCAAGAACCGCTACGCTATGGTGGGCTTCCGTGTAGGAAACACACTGTCTGAAAACGGCACCGTGGCTCGCGGAATATGCTCTAAGGATGCCGAGGGCAACCTGACAACCGTTGTTGAGCGCACGGAAATCATGCGCGTAAACGGTCCGGTATGCTATAAGGACGAGCAGGGCGAATGGATTCCGGTAGAGGACAACACTCCTGTGTCAATGAATATGTGGGGATTCACTCCCGACTACTTCGAGTATAGCGAGGAATACTTCAAGGAGTTCCTCTCAGACCCGAAGAACATGGAGAACCTGAAAGCCGAGTTCTTCATCCCGCTGATGGTGAACAAGCTCATCAACGACAAGACCGCAACGGTGAACGTGCTCGACACAACGAGCAAATGGTTTGGCGTTACATACGCTGCCGACCGCGACGACGTTGTAGCCCGCATTCAGAAGCTCATCGACGAGGGCGTTTATCCAAACAAACTGTTCTAAAACAGCGATGTAAATAAATAGAAGAAGGCAAGAGAATACTGCAAAGCCGGCCGTGGAAATCGGCAACGGGGCTGCGCAAGATGTATTCTCCTGCCTTTTTTCTTTGTCTTGAAACAATACATATTCCACAAAAAATGAACTTAGAAATACTGTCGGCTGCCGAGCTCGACAAACTGCGTGAACTCATAAGCAATGTCCAAAACATCGTCATCTGCGGCCATAAGTCGCCCGACGGCGATGCAATAGGCTCGTCATTGGCTTGGGCCGACTATCTCAGTCAACAGGGGAAGTCGCCCGTTGTGGTAATGCCCGATGCCTATCCCGACTTCCTGCAATGGCTGCCCGGCACGGAAAAGATTTTGCGCTACGACAAAAAGCCCGACGAAGTGGGCGAAGCCTTCAACAAAGCCGACCTCGTTTGCTGCCTCGACTTCAACTCTCCGACACGCACGGACGAGTTGCAGGAGGTGCTGGACAACTGCACCGCGCCGAAATTGCTTATCGATCATCACCTCACGCCCGACATCGACGCAGTCCTAAGCATTTCCCATCCGGAGATGAGCAGCACAAGTGAGCTGGTGTTCGACATTATCCGGCAGCTCGGCGGCTACGAAGCCATGACCGAACAGACGGCGGTATGCATCTACTGCGGCATGATGACAGACACTGGCGGTTTCACATACAACAGCACACGGCCGGAGATTTTCTATATCATCAGCCAACTTTTAGCGAAAGGAATAGACAAGGACAAGATATATAATAAGGTGTATCACACGCTCAGCACATCGTGCATGAAATTGCGCTCGTATGTAATCTACCGCAAAATGCACGTTGTGGAGAAGTTGCACGCGTCTTACTTCACCATTACCAAAGGCGAGATGCGCCGTTTCCGCTTCATGAAAGGCGATGCCGAAGGACTGGTGAATGAGCCGTTGCGCATAAAAGGCATGAAGCTGTCCATCTCCTTGCGCGAAGATACGGAACGTCCGAACCTCATACTCGTAAGCCTGCGCTCCTCATGCGGATTTCACTGTGAGCCTATGGCACGCCGGTTCTTCAACGGCGGAGGCCACGAGGACGCGGCCGGAGGCAAGCTGTTCTGCTCCATCGAAGAGGCTGAACAAACGGCAATCAAGGCAATTCTGGCGTTCAAAGAGGAACTGAGCGGGAAATAAAAGGAGTGCCTTAAAAGCAATAAGAGGAGATAATGAGGAGGTAAGAGGAGTTAAAAGGAGATAAAGGACGCCTGTTTTGTTGCTGCTTTGCCAATCTTTTACTACCTTTGCAACACCATATCATAAAATGAAAATAACAGAATGAAGAAATTAATCTTTATGGCACTGGCCGTTATGGGACTTGCGATGATGGTTTCATGTGATGATGATGAGACTTACGCAGACCAGAAAGAGAGAGAGCGCGACGCCATCAATGCTTACATAGTAAAGGAGGGAATAAACGTAATCAGCGAAGCACAATTTGCAAATCAAGGTAACACAACCGACCTCGAAAAGAACGAATATGTGCTGTTCGAGACTACCGGTGTTTATATGCAGATTGTAAGGGAAGGCTGCGGAGAGAAATTGAAGAACGGAGAGACGGCAACGGTATTGTGCCGCTTCGATGAACGCAACCTGCTTACGGACACTCTGCAACTCAGCAACAATAATCTTTATTGGTCGGCCATTGTCGACAAGATGACCGTGAACAACACCAGCGGAACATTCACCGCATGGTATGATTCTTCTTCAAGTCTCATGTACTCGTATTATGGCGGCGGTTCGACATCTGTTCCAAGCGGATGGCTCGTGCCACTCACTTATATAAAGGTGGGACGCCCGTCGGCTCCGGATGAGAAGATTGCGAAAGTGAACATCATCGTGCCGCATACGCAGGGACATTATTACGCCTCAATGAACGTATATCCGTGCCTGTACACCATCACTTACGAACGGGGGCGATAACCAGAAACACATTAAGAAATAAAAATATGACGCTTATAAAATCTATCTCCGGTATCCGTGGAACCATCGGAGGACAGGCGGGAGACACTCTGAACCCGCTGGATATAGTAAAATTCACATCGGCTTACGCTACGTTCATTAGCCGCAACTACAACGGTGAGGGCCGCATGAAGATTGTTGTAGGCCGCGACGCACGCATCTCGGGCGAGATGGTGAAGAACGTTGTGTGCGGAACGCTCATGGGAATGGGCTGCGATGTGATAAACATCGGACTGGCTACGACGCCTACAACAGAATTGGCGGTGCGCATGAGCGGTGCTGCCGGCGGAATCATCATCACGGCTTCGCACAACCCGCGCCACTGGAATGCGCTGAAACTGCTCAACGCTGAGGGCGAATTTCTTACTAAAGACAACGGCAACGAGGTGCTTGACATAGCAGCGAAAGAAGATTTCGACTATGCGGATGTGGACAATCTCGGCTCATATACAGAAGACAATACGTTCGACGAGAAGCACATCGACAGTGTGATGGCTCTGCAACTCGTTGATGCGGAGGCTATAAAGAAAGCGCATTTCAAAGTATGCGTCGACTCCATCAACTCTGTCGGAGGCGTCATTCTGCCGAAATTGCTCGAGCGTCTGGGCGTGGAATATAAGTTCTTGAACGGTGAACCGACCGGCGATTTCGCCCACAATCCGGAACCATTGGAGAAGAATCTCACTGGCATAATGGACGAATTGAAGAATGGCGGATATAATCTCGGCATCGTAGTTGATCCGGATGTAGACCGTTTGGCATTCATCTGCGAGGACGGCAGGATGTTTGGAGAGGAATATACGCTTGTGAGCGTGGCCGACTATGTGCTCTCTCACACACCAGGAAACACTGTCAGCAACCTCAGTTCTACCCGCGCGCTGCGTGATGTAACCGAGAAGCACGGCGGAAAATACACTGCCGCTGCCGTCGGAGAGGTTAACGTAACGACTAAGATGAAGGAGGTTGGAGCCGTAATCGGCGGCGAAGGCAACGGAGGAGTTATCTATCCGGAAAGCCACTACGGCCGCGACGCTCTCGTAGGCATTGCCCTTTTCCTCAGTTCACTGGCTCAGAAGGGATGCAAGGTGAGCGAGCTGCGTGCCACATTCCCTGAGTATTGTATAGCCAAGAACCGCATCGACCTCACTCCTTCTACCGATGTTGCGGCTATCTTGCGCAAGGTTAAGGAGATGTATAGTGTTCCGACAGACGATGGCGTGAAGCCTGTTGTCAATGACATCGACGGTGTGAAGATTGATTTCCCCGACAAGTGGGTTCATCTGCGCGCCTCAAACACCGAGCCTATCATCCGTGTTTACAGCGAGGCTGCCACGATGGAAGAGGCCGACGCGCTGGGCAAGAAGCTCATGCAGGTGGTGTATGATATGCAGGGAGCATAAGAACAGTTGACAGTTTTGAGTTCTTAGTGTTAAGTTGATAACTTAAGCACCTATATAATATAAAGATTAAGGTTTAGAGTTTTATGTAATATGCCTGTTTGTGGCATATTCATTGCGAACTCTAAACCTTAATCTTTTTTCGTTTTATCCCCATTAAAGTTCCACTAAATCATTATTCTATAGGCGGTCACCAAATGGTTGCCGACAGTATTCACGGCCGAAATACTCGAGTACTAAAGCCGGAATACTCAAGTATTTAAGCCCGAAATACTCCAGTACTAAAGCAGAAATACTCCAGTACCGAACGAGGAATACTCCAGTACTAAAGCCTAAATAGGCGCCAAAAGCAAGATAGCGCCCAACAGGAAGATAAAAAAATCCATTCTCAATTGTCTGATGTTTGGGAAAGACAATAAAGAATGGAATAAACGAAATAATATAATTCTGCTTTTAATCGAATATCTTGAACTCGTAGCCTTGTAGTTTCAACCATTTAATAGCCTCCGGAAGGGCATAATGCAACTTGTCAATGCTCTTTAATGAATCGTGAAAGGTAATGATGGAGCCGTTGCGGACATAGCGTTTCACGTTGTTGAGGACATCGTCGGCAGTCATCCACTTTGAATAATCGCGCGTCACGAGGTCCCACATTATTATCTTATAGTATTTGTTCAGCCACCAATATTCGCTATGACGCATCCAGCCGTGAGGCGGACGGAACAGATGCGACTTTATCAACGCATTAGCTTTCTGTGCGTTTACGGCGTAAGTAATAGCCCTGTGCTTGAAAGCCCCGATATGATTGTAAGTGTGATTGCCCACCTGATGGCCTGCCGCAACAATCTGCTCATATAATTCCGGATATTTACGGACGTTATCGCCCACCATAAAGAAAGTGGCCTTTATCCCGAAATCCTCAAGGGTTTTCAGGATAAAGGGCGTACTTTGCGGTATCGGGCCGTCGTCGAAGGTCAGATATACCGACCTTTCGTTCGGATCCATGCGCCATATCGCTTTAGGATACAGCCACCTCAGCCATTTCGACGGTTGCTCTATAAACATATTACATCTGCATTTGAGGCATTGCTCCGCCTTTCTTCTGATAATGGTCTATAAGCCCGGCAAGCTCTTCCTCGCGTTTCTTGCTCCAAGACGAATCTACTGCATCACCATAATGGATGAGGTTTGTCATTATCTGGAAGTGAAGCATACATTCATTTTGCGACATTGCGAAGCCGCGTCCGCCAAGCGACAGATACCAGTCGGCATACTGACGGGAGTTCTTCCACAGCTTTTCGAGGATGTATTTAGCACGGTCTTTCTTTCCAAGTACAGTGTATGCCTGCACCATATCGGCAGCACCACTCATGTAGTTCAGCGGAACATTATATTCAGGAATCTCCTTCTCGGCCTTTTGCAACACCTTCAATGCCTTGTCATCCTTATTTTCAGACAGCAGTTGTAGCGCCAACTGAGCCATCAGGCGGCGGTGGGTGTAACACATTCGCATCACGGTCTCGTCGAGATAGATACCCTTTGTGCTCAATCCACCGAACTTAAAGCGGTTCATTACGGCATCATACGTCTTCTCGGTGTCGAAGTTCTTTGCCCCTTCTACGTTTGTCGTGAACGGCGTGATGCGGTTTACGAGTCCTTCCTGCACGAAATTGTCGCCCAAATTCATGTAGTTGTCTGAGCCAACGGTAAGGGCAACATATATAGGACGGCTCCAGTTGCAGTTAGCAATCATCTCGAGCATCATCAAATCGCCCTTATACAAGGCCTGTTTTCCCTTCAAAGAGATAACCATACGGTCAGGAATAGAGTCGGAAGCCATAAGCATTCCGCTCTTCTTCACAGCCTCTTTGTCTATCGTCAGATAGATAGTATCTGTCGGTATCACGTGCGTCTCATTGGTGCGGGAGCGTGCCCAGTACTTCAAGATGTTCTTCAATTCAAACGGCTCGTCTCCAAACATCTTCTTAGCCTGCTCCGGTTCTTCCGAATAGATACGCTTTATCTCGTCCTTCAGACTTGGATCTACCGGCACATATTCGTTAGTTCCCGATACATAATCAAGACGTGGCCAACTGATTGGCAACGCTGGGGAATCGTATGCCGGGCGTTTCATCTGGTCGATATACCAGTCTGTCTGCAAATAAGAGAGATTGCAGACGCGTGCATCAGTTCTCACGCCCTCCACTTCCTGATTATACCAAAGCGGGAATGTGTCATTATCACCGTTTGTATAAATGATAGGATTGCCTGTCTGCTGCAATGACATGAGGTAATTCTGCCCGAAATCACGACACGTGTAACGCCCGCTTCGGTCATGGTCGTCCCATGTCTGCGAAGCCATCTGTATTGGGATGAGTAATGCAAGGAGCGAAACGACAGCCGAAACGACAACTCCGTTGAGTTTGAACTTCTTCAACCAGTCGATTATTGCAGCCACTCCAAGACCACACCATATAGCGTAAGCATAGAAAGAACCGGCATACGCATAGTCGCGTTCACGCGGTTGTGAAGGTGTTTGGTTAAGGTAAATGACGATAGCGAGACCCGTCATGAAGAACAAGAAGAACACAACCCAAAACTGCTGTATGCCTCGTTTGCCGCGCCAAGCCTGCCAGAAGAGTCCGATAAGACCGAGAATGAGCGGCAAGCAATAGAAGACGTTATGTCCTTTATTCTCACGCAGCTCGTCGGGGAGCTTGCTCTGGTCGCCATACATAGCGTTATCTATAAACGAAATACCTGTAATCCAGTTGCCATGCTCAGCCTCGCCGTTGCCCTGAATATCGTTCTGTCGGCCGGCAAAGTTCCACATGAAGTAGCGCCAATACATGAAGTTACACTGATATGACAGGAAGAACTTGATGTTCTCAAGTTGTGTCGGCATCTTCACGCCATCAACATCATGTCCTTCTATGCCTCCCATCCACGACTCATAATTAGCTGCATGAGAGGAATCATGCATACGCGGGAACAGCATATTCTGCGCGTATTTGTACTTATTCTTATTCCTTACTATGAAATAAGAATCCGGCTCATCGGCCGAAGCCTTTTCCTTACGCTCATAAACCGGTGCTCCTTCGGTAAATTCATAATGCGTTCCGTCTTCCGAAATAGCCGGCTCTGAGGTGTAAGCCTGTCCATAAAGCAGCGGACGGTCGCCATACTGGTCGCGGCTGAGATAGTTTCCGAGCGTGAAGATATCCTCCGGAGAGTTCTGGTCCATCGGCGGATTGGCCGAAGAACGTATCACGATGACTGCGTATGTAGAGTAGCCAATCATCAACATGAGCATACACAGCAACATGGTGTTCTTTACCCGTGCACTGACAATAGCTTTACCGTCTTTCGTAATGCGCAAGACAAGCCACAAACCGCAAAGAACCACTGCTCCGATGAAGAACGCGCTCCATCCGAAGCCATAGAAAGGAATACCGAGCATACCCACCGATGCACAGAAAGCGATGTTTTGGCGCAATGTGCTTTTGCAAGTATAAGTCTCATATATCGCCCATATTACAATGCCGATGAGGAGTATCAGATAGATTATCACGCCCGTATTGAACGGCATCTCGAGTGTATTGACAAAGAAAAGCTCAAACCATCCGCCCACGGTGATAATACCGGGAACGACGCCATAGAGCACCGCAGCAACGATAACAAACGACACGGCAAGTGCAATGAGCGAACCACGAAGGTCGGCATTGGGCACTTTCTTATAATAATATACCAATACGATTGCCGGAATACACAGCAGATTGAGCAAGTGTACACCGATACTGAGGCCTGTCATATATGCAATGAGTACCAGCCAACGGTCGCTATGCGGCTGGTCGGCGCAGTCTTCCCACTTCAAAATGAGCCAAAACACAACGGCAGTGAATGCCGATGAATAGGCATAGACCTCACCCTCGACTGCCGAGAACCAGAATGTGTCGCTGAAAGTATATATTAGCGCGCCCACAAGACCGGAACCTTCGATGGCTATCAACTTGCTCAGGTTAAGACTTTCCCAATCCTTCAATATCAGCTTCCGCGTGAGATGTGTAATCGTCCAAAACAAGAACATAATACAGGTGGCACTGAGCAAGGCGCTCATTGTGTTCACCATACGAGCCACCTGAGACGGGTCGCTAACGAATTGAGAGAACAAATTGGCGGTGAGCATAAAGAAAGGTGCTCCCGGCGGATGGCCTATTTCCAATTTATAACCAGTCAAGATAAACTCCGGACAGTCCCAAAAACTGGCTGTCGGCTCAATGGTGGAGCAATAAACGAAGGCTGCGATAAAGAAGGCGAGCCATCCGAATATGTTATCCACTAACCTAAATTGTTTCATTTATACCTAAAATAATTAAAATTTATTTCGAAATACGCCTGCAAAAATAATACAAATCAGGGAGATAACAAAACAAAACGGCGTGTTTCACAACTACCCCACTACCCTTTCACTACATATCAACTCCCCTGGCTTCACATTCCGAGGCCGTATTTATCAATATAACGTTGCACTTCGGCCGCCCAAATCTCATATCCGGAGGGCAAAAGATGCAGGCCATCGCGGCAGATTTCCTTACGCATCGTATTGGTCTCAGGTTCTACAAGAAGCCTGAAAACGTCTATATAGACTATATTTTTGCGCTTACAATAGGCTTCAAGTTGTTTGTTTATCTGCGGAATCAAGTCTGTTTTTCCAGCCAGCGTCTTCCATCTGCCGAAAGATTCATTTATCGGGAACACGCTTTGAACAAACAAACAGGACTCCGGCGACTGCCGACGGATTGCCTCGATGGTGCGAATCACGCCTTTTGCCACTTCGTTTACCGTCAATCCGTGGCTCAAGTCATTGGCTCCGCACTCAAAAAAGATTGCTTTGGGCTTGCCCGGACACACCTGACAGAGCCTGTTGAGTATACCTTTAGCGTCATCGCCTATGATACCGCGGTTTATTATGCCGTATCTGCTATGCAATTTTGCGTTCCAATCTTCGCCAAACTCGGTATGACTGTCGCCAAGCATCACGATATTGTCGGACGAAGGCATGGGTTCTGTAGCGAAAGAAGCCACTTTCTGATTATAATGTTTGGATGCTTTATACTTCACTTGCTGCGCGCCTGCCGGCATAACTAACGCAAGACTCAGACAAAGTGCGCTGATAATAGTCTTTATTCTCATCGTCAGAACTGTTCGAGTATTTGTATTCGCTTCTCTGTATCGGGATGCGTACTGAACAGCGAGTTCATGAATCCCATTATTCCTGATTCCATCTCGTCGGGCTGACAGATAAACAACTGCGCCACATCGGCACGTTTCACATCGTCAAGACCCGGATTTCCGGAAATCTTACGCAATGCGGAAGCTAATGCAAGAGGATTACGACACAGCTCCGCGCCACCGGCATCGGCCATATACTCGCGGCGGCGGGATATAGCGAAGCGTGTTATCAGCGTGAAGAAATAGGCTATCACACAGCATATCACGCCAATCAGCATTACAACAATCATAGAAATGCCACTGCCTCTCTCGTCATCACTGCTGCGTCGACCGCCACCAAACCACATCATATTATACATCATGCGCACCGTCAGACTCATCACCGTCGAGATAATGCCAACGAAAATAATGCTCGTGATAAGCAAACGGGTGTCGCGGTTACGTATATGCGTAAGCTCGTGGGCTATAACGCCCTTCAGTTCCTCGTCGTCGAGCAAGTCCAATAGGCCTGTCGTCACGGTAACGGCGTAGCTCTTATTGTCTATTCCGCTTGCGAAAGCATTAAGTTGCGGGTCATCCACGACATTCACTTTCGGCATCTGCATACCGCAAGACATACACAGATTCTCCACAATATTATAAACGCGCGGATTCTCCCGACGCGAAAGTGGGCGCGAGTTAACCGCGTGCCTCACCATCGAGGAGTTGGCAAAGTAGGCAATGGCAAACCAAATACCAACGCCAAGCACAACCCAGGGGATAGTCGTGAGAAAATAATAATTCACCGTCGCGGCATCCATCTGATGCACCACGTTGCCGTATTGGTCATAATAACCGTTGCCAAAATAATTGACAAGCGCCAAAAACACCCAAACCATTCCGAGGATAATCGTCGGAAACAACAGAAGGAGCAACACACTCATCATGTTGTTCCTTCTTATTTGGGTCTGCATTCCTACGTATTGCATTTCTTAATTACGAATTACGAGTTTTGAAATACAAATTAATTAAACTACGAATTGCGAGTTACTAATTCAAAACTTAATCTCAGGAGCTTTATCGAGAGTCGCTCTATCTTCCTGCGGAATCTCGAACATAGGCTCTTTGTGGAAACCGAACATTCCAGCGATGATGTTTCCGGGGAATGTCTGCACTGCGTTATTGAATTCCTTTGTAGCCGAATTGAAGAATCTGCGCACGGCAGCGAGCTTATTCTCCACATCGGAAATCTCGGTCTGCAACTGCAAGAAATTCTGATTTGCCTTCAAATCGGGATAAGCCTCAAGCGAAACCTTCAGTCCGGCAAGCGCGCTCGAGAGTGCATTCTCGGCATTTATCTTATCATTAATGGTTGTCGCACCCATTGCGGCAGCACGCGCGTTGGTAACTCTCATAAGAGTTTCCTTCTCATGTTCAGCATAGCCCTTCACCGTAGCGACAAGCTGCGGTATGAGGTCGTGGCGTTGTTTCAACTGCACGTCGATGTCGGCAAAAGCATTCTCACGGCCGTTTCTCAGTCTCACGAGGTTGTTGTAGATGCCAATAACCCAAAACACGAGCAGTACAACGACCACTAAAATAATGATTCCTGTTGTCATAATATTTATTGTTACATTTATATTCTGTTACAAATGTAACGCCATTCTACCATACTGCCAAATCATTTTAGTATTTCATGCAAACTTTTCAGATTTTTACATATCTGTGAGGTTTTAAGGTTATGAGGTTTGAGGTTATAAGGTGAAATATGCTTTACAGGTAACTTCACCTTATAACCTCAAACCTGCCACCTTATAACCTAAGAGCCTCCGGCTCTCATCAATCGCAACCAATTACGATAACCGAATACGGCGATAATGACATAAACCCCATATAGGAGTGCCTTAAAGGGTATTCCCTTGACAATATACAAATAGCAGCAGAACAAATCGACAACAATCCATATTATCCACTGCTCCACATACTTGCGCGCGAGAGCCCACAAGCCAACTATGCTGAGCGCATTGGTGAAAGCATCGGTCGCTGGTACGGTGCTGTCTGTATAGTTCGACAAGACCAAATAGGTCACTGCCCAAACTGCAAGAAACGCGGCAAATACCGGAAGTAGGTATTTGCTGCGTATATGTGTGATGGGAAGAGACGTCTTCCTGTGCTTTCCTCCATTGCCAAACTTCCACACGGCATAGCCATATATAGCAGCAAAGGTATAGTAAACGGCCATACCTGCATCACCATACAAGCCGTGGCTGCCATAAAGCCATACGTCCATAGCGGGCATAATGATGCTTACGAGCCATAAACCGATATGGGCTTTATACTCAAGCCATATATATATGAAACCCAATATCGTGGTGAAAATGTCGAGCCAATGGGCAGAAAGAAATTCAGTCATTATTATCAATCTTTATGCGAATAGTCTTAAAACTTCAATGTTATGCTACCCATCGCAGTAAAACCAGCCATTGGAATGAAGCCAATCTGATAGTAGCGGTTGTCGTTCGGATGTCCCGCACTCTCGCATATAGCGGAGTATACCCAGCCGTTTGAGGCGTAACGACGAGCGAAGATGTTGTTGAAATCGAGTCCGAGTACTACTTCCTTCAAGCCGAATGTCTTCTTTATGCCTGTGGCTGTATAGCCGAGATGCAGGTTTGAGACAGAGTAGCAAGGCAACGAGCGGTCGGTGTTCTCGGTGTTGTCAAGATACTGACGGCCTACGAAGTTGGTATGCCATACGGCCTCGAAGCCTTTCACGTGGAAACGGGCGAAGCCATTGAGGATAGTCTCCGGCGAGAAAGCAAGCGTTGAGCTGCCGTAATGGATTGTCTGCTCACCATTATCCCAGTCTTCTACTACCTCATCGAAGTCTTTTATCTTGTTCTTGCTCAATGCTGCATTACCTTCAAGCGTGAGCCACGGGGTAACATCGACACCCGCAGTCAACTCAATACCCATACGATATGACTTTGATATGTTCGTTGTGAGCGCCTCACCTATGTCGCTGACAGCTCCGGTCTGCACGAACTGGTCTTTGTAATCCATATAGTAGAGGTTAATCCCGGCGTGCCATTTAGCAGAAGTATAGGTGTAACCAGCCTCGTAGTCGAAGAGCTGCTCGGCCTTCGGAGCTGGATATGAACCGTTGTCGGTGAAGTTGTTGCGCTCCGGCTCACGATGGCTCCATGCCGCCGATGCGTATGCACGGTGTCCGTTACGGCTATAGCTTACGCCGGCTTTCGGATTGAAGAAGTCGTATTTCTTATCAATGTCGAGGACATGATTGACGTACATTCCGTCATCAGTCTCATAGAACTTGTCATTGATACCATCAGTCTTGTACGTAACATGACGATACTGAGCATCGGCAAAGACGCTCAACTCCGGTGTTACAGCGTATGCAGCCTTCACATATACGCTGTAATCGCCTTTGTCGGCAGTAGAATCGTAGTACTTATAATCGCCTTTAGCAAGATATTTATCGCTCAACTCGTCATTGGCAATATAAGTAACATATCCGAAGTGATCGCAAGCGAACTGATGCAACGACACGCCTCCTATGACATCCCACTTATCTGCCTTGTAGTTGGCGTTCCAAACGAGTCCGTATGCGTCTTGCTCCAGACCTTTCTTGCGGATAAAGTCTGTACGCTTAACGGTGTTTCCCTCTGAATCTATGAAGTTTTCAAAACCGAATTTGCTCAGTTTGTTATTGTATCTGAACTCGTTGTAATATCCGTAACCATGCGTATAATGAAGCGAGGCCGATGTGCTCAAGTTGTCATTTATCTGCCATGCTAATGACAAGATATTATGATTCTGCCAGAAATTATCAGTTGCCTGCTCCCACAGCAAACCGTCTTTCAGGCGGTAGCGCTCCGTAGTATAGCCGTTTTCGCCAAACACGAAACGCTCGTAAAGGCTGTTGAAGCGTCCGAGACCGGCATTATACATATCTTTATATGTCTTTATCCCGGTGCTCTCGCCGTATGTTCCGTCCATAATGCTCTGGTCATCGTTTCCGGCTGTAACTCCGTTCCAAGCCTGGCCGGTCTTCTCGAAGTTGCCGAAGTTCTTGTAGCGGATAACGAACTTGTCGTCTATCCACGCCAAACCGCCGTAGTAGCTGCCAGAACGGCCGGCTGTTCCGTGAATATATCCATCGGTGTTGGTCTCGTGATATGCACCATCGAATATCAGGTGATTCCACAAAAGGCCGGTAGAGAACGAACCGCCGATGTTATATGTGTTGTACGAGCCGTATGAAGTAGACAGCTCGAGCGACGGAATTTCCGAAGGAGATTTTGATATTAAGGCCACCGTACCGCCAAAAGCGCCGTCGCCATTGGTAGACGTTCCCACTCCGCGCTGTATCTGTACGCTTCCAAGAAGTGAGCCGTAGCTGTTCATGTTCGCCCAAAACACGCACTGATCTTCGGGGGAGTTCATCGGAACACCGTCCAATGTAACGTTCACGCGCGAGCCAGCCGCACCACGGATACGCATATAGTCGTACCAGTGCCTAAGCCGTTCTCGCTCCAAGCCACAACACCAGGAGTCTGAGAAAACAAGAACGGCAGCTCACGTCCTGTCTTCGAGAAACTTTGCAGGTCTTTGCCTGCCACATTGGCGATTGCGAACGGCGCATCTTTCTGCGCTTTCACGCCTTTTACTACTACTTCCTGCATCTGCTCGATATGCAGAGAGTCTTCACCATCAGCGACCACTGTCGCCGCATTCATTGAGCCAGCACTCATAAGGGCTGCCACAAAAAGCATTTCTTTTCTCATAAACACTAATACTATTAAAACCTCATTCGGACACAGTATGGCAACAGCAATTCTGCCATATACTGAAATCGCAATAATCCTTATAGGAAAGATTGTCGCAATGTCCGCTCAGAAAGCATAATCTATTTGATTTTATTAAAACACACAAAAAGGGGGCTTTGCGTGTAACCTCTTCCCAACGCCGGCATTATCCGGATCTGGTTATATGGGTATAATCTCAGCCCAATACCTCGGACACCCCTTAGTTGACAGTCTGCCAACCAGGTGCAAAGGTAGGCATTTTATTGGAAGTAAGGAAATATTATCGAGAAAATCTTGTAGTCAGAGGAATATAAAAAAATAACTATAAATAACTAAAAATTGCGTACCTTTGCTCTTGAATTAGATGAATGTACATAAGCAATACAAAGTTAGTTTAATCTTTGGAGACACAGCGGTGTCTCCTATTATTTTTTATATTGCTTGTCAACTCTCATGCCATTCGAAGCCCTCTTACCTTTCTACAAAGATAAGAGGGCCCAACTAATAAAACAAAAAATCGATTCTCAAAAACAGATAATTAAGTTAGTTGTATTTCCTTCTCGCATTATAGCAGAGCACAGACATATCCGGCACTGCCCATTATGCTTACCAGATAGAATCATCCTGGTCATCCCAACTGACGAAACTATTGTGTCCCTTGGACTCACCCCACACATAATCGTTTTCACCTCTGGTTCCACCGGAACCACCACTGGGTATTGTTTCCACACTGCTTGTACCGTCAGACACCGACCCAGTGTTCAGTATCACTTCCGAGATAGTCTCTATTACTGTTATTGTTGGCTTTATATATTGTCTCATTTTAATCTCAATCTATTTTACCATTACTTTTTTACCGTTCACAATGTATATGCCTCGAGCAAGACCTTTTGTAATCTTAGTGTTGCTGCGTACCTTCTGTCCATACATATTATATATATTATAAGGTGTGACAGTCTCGCCGTTGCTGTCTATATTAACTATCTCCGTAACCGTACCGTCATTATCGCACAGTTCGATGGTGATGACATTGCTTTTTGAGCTTTGTGCTGTGGCGAATTTCTTGAACCATCCACGGAATCCTTTCAGGGCGTATTTGTTGTCTGCCGTACATTCAATGAACTTGCCTCCCTGTATGATATAGTCTCCCGGCGTGATAAAATCGCTTGCAGTGTCGCTTTTCTTCAAAGAGAAAGTGCCGTCAAAATAGAATGTACTGTAATCATTTCCCAAGAAGAACGGCATATCACTGTTGTAATTTCCATCAATTTTGTTGCCCGCACTATTTACGCAACCGGGCATATTTCCCGGTGCATACAACATGTTATTATCAAAGTCATAATTCAAATCCACATCCGTAAAGGTGTATGTTCCACGATTAGCGTCCTCCTCAGTCATCTTCACTAATATCGGTTCGAACTCATCCAAAGGGTCTATTTCCACATTGGCATATCTCAGGAATGTAAATACCGTTCCTTTCTTAAGGCCACGATAAGCCGCAATCATGAAACCACTGCCATTGCCTGGATTGAGTGCCTTCTTGTAAATCTCCGCACAATCAATGTCTTTCGCGTTAGGATAAGAAGGAGAGCCGAACGGCAATGCCAGCGTGTTCCAGCCCGGCTTGAATGTGCGTTTCAACTCCACGATAGCGTGCATCTGCGGATATACGTCATACGTCGTATGGTTCTCGTCGAGAGTCTTGGTCAGCAAACGCTTGAACTCCGACTCGTTCTGATATGTCTTATATCCTGTCTTTCCGTCTGCGGCATATCCATTTGCAGCATCATTAAATGTTATTGTCACTTTGTTTGGTACTATATTATGGAACGATGTGCGGTCTCCTGTCAAGAAATCGCCTTCAGGCTGCCCGCAAACAGGAGCATCACCTCTACTCACCGTAATCTTGTCAATCGGATGATTGCCTTCCGCCCCTCCGAACGCGCCTTTACCAATAGCCCCGAACTCGGCAGGAATAATCAGCTCCGTGAAGTTCTCTTCCACTGTATTCGTACTACTTTTACCATTACATCCATAGAACAAATACGCAGGAATATACTTAACTTCATTCCCGTTCACATTTATCCTCTCCGCACTATTCTGCGCATAGCTCGCTATTATATCATTAACCGACGCACCGCTTATACTACGGCAGTCCGCGAATGCCGCCTCACCAAGTTTGGTAATCTGCTGATTATATCTGCCGTTTTCATCCTTAGACATCCCCACCGTTTCCAAAACCTCACAGCCCTGGAAAGCCTTTCTTCCGATTTCAACAGTACCGGCAGACAAGTCTATCTGTTTGAATTTAGACTTGTCCTTATTCTGGCAGAATGCCGATTCTCCAATAACACTTATCGTCGCGGGGATTATTATTTTCTCTATCTCAAGACATCTGACGAAAGCCTCATCCCCTATCTTGCCGTATGTAATACCGTCTCCGTTTGTACCTGTAGCCGATACCTCATTAATCATTCGTTGTATGGATTCTTCTTTAAGCTTTAAGCAATTACTAAAAGCCCCTTTTCCTATAGCCGTGATTTTTGAGTTATCACGCCATGTAATAGTAGTGAGGTTGTCACAGTTGGCAAACATATATTCATCTCCAATGGCAAAGGGATTATCGGGTAGTACTACCTCTTTAAGATTCTTCATGTCTGCGAAGTAAAAACTGCCTGCGAATTGCGTCTTACCCCATTCCTTTAACTCCAAGAATTCCACTTCTTCTCTGATTTGGTTAAAGAAATCGTAGTCCCCTCCATCCAAAATGTTATACTTGTCACCCTCCACACCTTTAAAGGCCATGCCTACAACCTTATATTTCTTTGTGCCGTTTTCTTTCAAATATATCTCATTCGAGAGGGCATCTACAACCTTTTCACCATTAACAAGTCTTTTAAGGGAGTTCTTCCAGCCATTAGCATTCTCGGCTGCACCTTGTCCAAAAGATTCACTATAAATCCAGTCAGACCACATCTTGTTTCCAGTTCCATCTATATTCTGCCGTTGAACCTTGTAATAATAATTCGCATTAGCCTCTGCTAACGGCAAGCACATCAACACGCCCGGCAGCAACAGACGCGCAAGTCTTTTTAGTTGAGTTGAGTAATTAATAATACAAAAAATCATAAAAGTTAGTTATAATAGCCCCTATCGACTCCCAAGCGTCAGGAAATTACAATAATAAATTTAAGTCAATTATAACTATACAAAAAAAGCGTGGAAGTCTGACCATGTTACTCGTTCCACACTTCGAGGCTCTCGCATTGCCCACTCTGCCAAGAACGAGCAACGCAGAACCCACGCCGATGAATTTATATAATCCACCCCTATACTCCATATTCATACCTTATAACAAATAAGAGAATATAATATGGACATAGGAATGTCTTATAAAACATCCCATGAGCATCTACCGTTGCCTCATTCCGTGACAAAGTTTTGAAATTTGCGAGATTTCGAAGTGTCAAGAACAAAGCGCATGATAAACGCTTTCTCAAATATAGTAGCTCTTTGCCCTCATCCTGCCACTGTCTCAAAGAAAATCACATTCTCATAAACAGTTCGGCGTAGGCATGACCTCAAACTTCGGAACAGACGATACGGACACGTCCGAATTTGTCTGACGAAACAGAAAGCCACTAAGAGCCGATGCAAAGTTAGTATTTTATTTTTATATACAAGTATTTTTATAATACTTTTTAATGTTCGAACCATATATTCTAATCTTCAAAAAGAAGACTTGGGGATTGAAATTTTCATCCTTCATCTTTTGTGGGAAATTTGTCGGAAACTTTAGAACTTATCGCTCTCAGAATCGCGTTTTTTCAAACAAAACTTCTCCCGCTCTCAAAAACGCGAAAATACGGTTTTTTAGGCAATTTTGACTTAAATCTCTGATAATCAAAGGCTTATTCCGTTTTTCGGCAAAATTGGCCGTTTTGGAAGGCGTTTTTGGCCTCATTATTTTCTAACGGAGGCACTTTTGCACTCTAACGGAGGCACTTTTAGGACTTAACGGAGGCTCCGTTGCACTCCAAAAGTGCCACAAACGGAGTCTAAAAGTGCCACTTTTGAAAGTAAACAAACGTTAAATTGGGCGATTTTGCCATTTTCGCGTGTTTTTCCGGAGGTCAATTTTCAACAAAAATCGGGTCATTTTTTCTCTAACGGAGGCACTTTTGGAGTTTTCAGTCGTCAGTTTTGAGTTTTTAGTTGCAATTTTTGAGGTCGAAAAACGGCCGAAAATTTGTAACGGAGCCTATATTTAACGTTCGTTAGCACGAGAGAGTCGATTTTCATTTGTAATAATTCTTTACTAAAAACGTTGTTTTTTTGAGGTTATGAGGTCGCAGGTTTTAGGTTATAAGGTGAGATTTCCATGTCTGTTCCATTGCCAATCCAATCCTTTTCCATATATTTGCATAATATAAGATGCGGTTCGGCAATGCCAAAATTAAAAAAATCACTTTTTTTATTTTGACGCTGCACTCACCTTTCAATATATTTGCATAATATAAGATGCGGTTCGGCAATGCCAAAATTAAAAAAATCACTTTTTTTATTTTGACGCTGCACTCACCTTTCAATATATTTGCATAATATAAGATGCGGTTCGGCAATAATATAATATCAAACCATACGGCGTATGAAACGATTTCTTTCCTCTTTGATTTGCCTTCTCGTAGGCATCACGGCGATGGCAAACGACTCTACGAAAGTGGTTTTCACTGACACACTTTCGTATTCTATGGGTTATCAATACACGGCGGAAGTGCTGCGTAACGGTCAGAAAATAATGCGCGACAGCGCGGATTTTGAGGACTATATACGCGGATTGGAGGACAGACTGCTCAACCTCAAGGCGACAAGCGACTCTTCGTTTGTGATGTCTTACACGTTGGGCGGTATACAGGGAATATTCATGACGGACAAGCACATGAGCAAAGGGGATAAGGAGGTGATTCCTTATATCATGCAGGGAGTGCGCAAGGTTGCTGACGGGAAAATCGTGTTGCCTGCCGATACCATCGAGGCGGCGGCCATTCTTGAACAGTATGGCACACAAGATAGGAAGTGGGAAAAACTTGACGAGAAGGCTAAAAGCGAGGTATTCACGGCTCTCGGTTTGATGACGCCATTCCAACCGGGAATGCAGGAGTATATCAATGAGGTGCAACCCGGCACAAGCATCAAATTTAACAGGCGGGCCTACGCTTCCGGTTTGGCTGATATTCTCGAGACTTTCACCAACATTGAGCCTAAGTCGGCATACCATTTGGGCATGACCATCGCCTTTTCCGTGAACTTGTTTTTGATGGACAACAAGTCTTTCAACGCACACAACGTAGTTGCCGGAGCTAAAGCGGCTCTGAACCTCGGTGAGCAGTTGATAAGTAAGGAAGCATTGGATAAATATAGCCGGTCGTGGGGTCCGCAAGATTCTGTGGCTGTGGAGGAAGTAGATGATAAAGAAGCGATTGAATATGCAACAAAGTATGCGGCTGCATTGGATATTGAGATTGCGGAAAGGTATGCCGTGGATTGGAAGATAACGGCCAAACGGATAGCTACAGACGATGGGCCTTTGAAGAAAAAGAAATCGGTTGGCGTGGCAGATACGTTTGGCGACTTGCTGATGAATTATGGCATTGAGGACAGGAAATACCCCGGCATACTTATGGCTGTAGTGAGGGATGAAGACGGGAATATGTATAATGACATTTCTTTGAGGATAAAAGACATGGCGCTGCCTAAGGGATATGAATGGTTTTGTGGCAGGAGTTATGAGAAAGAGATGATTGTCGGCATCGTGGCTTCAGCAGATGTGTTCAAGGCAAAGGCTATTGAGGCGAACGTAGAGTTTGAGGCTCAGCAAGGCAGGATGTCTATGCCCTTTAAGTTCGACGCCAAAGGAACGTTCGACTGGGCTAAGTTTACGAATGCGAATATCGGCAGGCATATTGCCATTTATATAAACGGGACTTTTGTTTACGCTCCGAGGATTATGAGTCAGATAACTTCCGGAGACTGCACGGCAATGGGACTTTTCCCCGAAACGGTAAACCGCTTTTTCAAGGGCGCGAAAAAGATTATGACTGACAAGGAGGTAGAGGCTGTGGAAGCCGTAGAAGTAGAGGATGCCGAGGAGTAATTCTCCCATTATTCCCATCACTCCCATTCCTCCCATTCCTCTCATCATTCCCATCCCCCCTATCCCCCTCTGAGGGCTAAAAAAAGGACTTTATAACTGCCGTTACGACACATTATAAAGTCCTTTTATTTATTTCGCCATGCGTTTATTTCATATTCCGCATAACCTTATTGTAGTATTTTTGTGTTCCTCGGACACTGTAATTCTGACCGCCATTCCATGCTCTAATTGCTTTTTCAACATTGTTCGACGGATTGTGTTTCGACTGAATGATAACAAACATCTCCCGTGATTTCTGTACATCGTACCTGTCGGCCATTGTATAACGCTTCTTACTGCCGCGCCTCTTGAGTATGTCGTTACATTCTTTTACACAAATAGGCGAAATCTGCATCACTCCCACACATGAGCCTGACCTTGCTCTCGGGTTTCCATTGCTTTCTACTTGCGTGATTGCATCCATTACCGGATTCCAATCAAAATTTCCTTCGCCTTTAATCTCAGCTCGCGCCGATAAAGTTGTTGCACTTAATAAAATTAAAAAACTTACAATCTTAAATATTCTCATCATTAATAAATTTATGGAGTCTGAACAAGTTATGCATACTTTGTTCGCGATACGGGCCTATGTGAGAACGAGTTACCACCGTACCTGGACTCCTGTGGATATTATTTTTGAATGAAGCCCTAAAACAAAGGGGGCGCATCATTCATATTTTTATCGGGAGCAAAGGTACATAAAATAGGTCATTTAGGGGCATTTTACTATGCTGTTTGCTATGTTTTACGGCCATTTATTGATTTATATCATATTGAATATCAATATTTTATGATTCATAAACGTATGTTTCACACTTTTTTCAAACATTCTTCTTCATACCATTTTGAAAGTATTTCACTTCAAGAAAAATATGCTTAATAGCATCTTTCAGCTACATTCAACGCCATCTTTATATAAATAATTTGATAGAGAATTGCAAAAGATTTTTGCCAACACAAAATCTTCTTTCATTCTTTTCTTTATATCAAGGTTTTTATCTACTTTTGCAAGTAGCACGATAAAATATAAAAGGAATGAGGAATTTATTAATAGTTTCATTAATGATTGCGTTCGCAGGAATGGCAAAAGCGCAGTCTGCAAAGCCATTTGCAGGGAAAATCTACAACGAGGAATTTCAAGTTTGGTTAGAAATTGATTTCTATAATAATGGTATTTCGGTACCGGGACAGGCTATCTTCGGAAAGTTGCCAGGCTTCTTAGGCTCGAAAAGGGATGGCAGGAAATGGCTTATCACAGATGCCGAGGTTTCTAATAATGCGGCTATGATAAGCATAATAAATGACTACGGCAGTGAGGATTTGACCGCGACACTGACATACAAAGCAGATGGAAGCTATGTTTTGGAACAGAAAAGCGGTAGTACGATAAAGATTGTAGTTAACCGCAAGTGGGTCAAACTGCCGAAGAAGTTGAAATTTATAAAAGTAGATAAGTGATTTCCCCTATATCTCTGCACATAGAATAAGACTTAAGGAAATCGTTTATAAAAAAAGAAATTTAATTGCGTATATGTCAGCTTTAGTGTCTTAGAACTTATCTTTTATATAATAAAAAAGACCGTATCATTACGATACAGCCTTTTTATAATAGCATATATTTTATCTCATTGCCCAATATGTTCCATTGTCAACAGCATAACGAACCTGATTAACGCCATATTCATTCAAAGAGACATCCATTTGGTTTCCGTCCGGCAATGTTGTCCGTATCGTACCATCGTCATTGAAGCGGAAAATTTCCTTACACTCGCCGTTCTCTATACGCGACCATGAATTTTCTTCTTCATTATAGACCAACTTCAGCATTTCACCAGTAGGCTTGGTTATCTCATAACCGTCTTTCAATGTCTTTACCGCATAATAACGGCCGTCCTCACCGAGGACTTGCTTTGTCTTTCCAATATTGCTTGCCACCGGATTATTTCCTGACCAAAACTCAATACTGTTAAACAACAATACGTCGGCAACTCCTGCAAGCGCATAGACCGGAGAGATTACTATGAATATAATCTCATTGAGAAATTTGCTGTTAGTGGCTTTCCTGTTCCATGAAGACAACTTGTTGAACAGACTAAAAGAACCTACACAAGAACTTGTCAACAACAATGTCGCCATAGCACCGGCAACGAACTTAATTCTTCTGATTTTCATAACTCTTAATATTTTAAATCAGTACAAAATTACTGAAAAACATATATAAATCCTAATTATCCATCATTTTTTGCATCATAATTCTCTTACATTAGTAGAAAAGAACACTTATTAAGACATGAATTGCTTTGCGTTGAAGTAATCTCTCATTGTCCCGCTACTATAACCCGCAGACTGTCCGCCCTTAACCGCGACTTCAGCCACTGACGTAACTTTCCCCTTTCCCGCACCGACATACTACCGGCTACTTTATTGTCCAAACCGACAATCGCAACAGTATAAGACGATGCGGCAGAAGTGTCAGCATAAACCTCTGTCGCTCGCGAAAGTATCAGAGTCCTGACCGAGGGAAAAAGGATGCCCGTCTCTCCAATAACAACCTTCGACAAGGAGTCATACTGCGTATAGCCGTAGAGCCGACGCTCCAGATTATGTATCTTGGACGACTGCTCTAACAGTTTCGCAGAATTAATGTCATTAGCATTTGATGCGTCTGAAAGTTTGGTATTTAACATCAACAAACTGTCCGAACGGCTACCCTGGACAACGGAAAGCCGGAAGCCATCCATACCGTAATCACTCATCTTATGTTGCGCGCCCTCTATTTCCTTTCCGGCAATCTCCCTTCCTACAGCCACGATATTCAACACCTTGTTTTCTTTGTCTACACTATTAGACATAACGTATGTCCCGTTGAAAGCCAATTCGTTCTTGACAAAGTTCCTCACATTATTATCGAAAATGCTTTTCCTGATTATACTTACTGTCATAAACGACGCAGGAACCATCGTAAAGACAACTACAGCAATGATATAATTGCGCACTTTAGAAAAACGTTCTAAAGTAGAATGCTGCTTCAGCCTAAACCGCATGAGACGAACGCCTATGAATGTCGCAAGGCAAATGAAATCTATAACGTTGCGTAATAATAATATAACGCCATCTTCCTCCCTGCAATCATAACAAAACAAAAAAAGCCTCCGGAAAGCACCAG